>NZ_CP150951.2:0-346250 GCF_038069655.2 Yoonia sp. BS5-3 | reverse complement strand
GCGCCTGACCGCCCCCTTGTGTCATTCAACGATTGGAGCCCCTACGCGTATAATGGCGTCGCACATATCAGGACCAATATTGAGAATTTTCTGGCCCCCTTGGGCGTTGAGCGGTTTGAGGTGTCTTATGACTTGATCGGATCACATTCGCATATTGAAGGAACAACAGTGATGGGAAGCGATCCGGCTGCGAGTGTTGTCGACAAGGATTTGCTGCATCACCGTGTGCGTAACCTTGCGGTTTTGGGGTCTGGTGCTTTTGTCACTTCGCCAGGATCCAATCCAACATTGACCATTGCCGCGATGTCTTTGCGGTCTGCTGATCGCACTATCCTAGGAAGGGCATAGGCCGGCTATGAACCTGCAATTCACCCGCAGACACATGATGCGATTGGCGGCGTTCAGCGCGATCCCGATTTCGGGCGCCATATGGTACAAGGCAAGCAAGTCTAGCTTGCAATCCGCTATTCGTAAAACAGTCCAAATTGCGTTTGGCCCTGATATTCTGTCGCAGGACGATCTGAAGGCTTTTGCACGAGATATTGCCCCAGTCGTCCCGTTATTGGTCGACGAGGCCGCCATCCGCAGCGCGACTGATTGGTGCGCGCGAATGGAGAGGCAAAACAGACTTTTCCAAGACCCTGATCTTTTGAAGGCTGCCCGGTTGGAGGCTGAGGAGCAGCATCGCGTGTTCACCAATTTCATCGCGACCCGATTTGTTGAATCGACTGATTTTGCTTACGACCCCAATGCGGATCGGGTCTATTATTCGGGATTGCTGACCGAGTGGCCCGCAAGCAAAGTCATCGTCTGCGCGCCTCTCGCGGCATATGGAGATGACGATGGCTGGCCCGTTTAGCCCTACCGGCATCGATCATGTTGTCTTTCTGGTCGATGGCATGGCCCGCGCCCTGCGCTTTTATCAAGACGTTCTGGGCTGCGTGCCCGGCTACTCCTACCCCGCCATGGGGATAGAGCAGGTCTGGGCTTATTGGTTTTGTATCCGCGATCCCTTTGAAAATAAGCTTGAGATCAAAGGCCCCGCTGAATATCCCGATGGCCGTTGATTTGCGCCGCCCCGGCGGCTAGCCTTGACCGGGTGGCATGACGCGATGCCGCATTTTCCTGTTCCGCGTGCCGGGGCTTTTATCGATCAAGGGTCTGTCATGGCTGCTTTTCCTCAGAGTTATCAATTCCAAGACGGCCCAAGCCAGCTAGCGTTTCCCCCCGAGGAATACACCGCCCGGCTGACCGGTCTCCGCCAGATCATGTATGACCATGATCTGGCCGTTGTCATCCTGACCACGGCGCAGAATATCGCATATTACACTGGTCTGATTTGTCGTCCTTTTGGCCGTGCTTATGCGTTGGTTGTCACCCAACATGACTGCACCACGATCGCCCCCGCTGGCGAGGCGGGCCGCCCGTCCCGGCAAGCCCATGGTGATGTGCAAAGCTACCCCGATTGGGAGCGGAACAGTTTTCACCGCGCCCTGCGTTCGGTTGCGGGGATTGGCCGTGTGGTTGGCTATGAAGCTGACCAGATGCCCGTGGCCCAGGCTCAGGCGATGCGCCATCATTTGCATCCCACAGGGCTTATCGACATCTCGGCCGATACGGCCCGCCAGCGCGCTGTTCTGTCAGATGCCGAACGTTCCTTGATCCGCGCTGGCGCAGCTGTTGCCGATCATGCCGTTGCTGCCATGCGCGCGGCGATCAAGCCGGGGGTCCGGGAAATTGATGTCACCATGGCTGGGGCCGCGACCATGGCATCCAAGTTCGCCGAGACATTTCCACATGCCGCCGATGAACGGGGCGCGCTGCATTGCCAATCGGGCCCGCATACGGATGCGGTGTGCCACCCCGCAACCCCCCGGGCGCTTGAGAAGGGTGATCTTCTGACCCTTGTCGCGCACCCGCTGATCCATGGGTATGGCGCGCCGCTCGCGCGGACCTGTTCGCTTGGCCAGCTTGCGCATCAGACCCATTGGGAGCTGCAAAGCGCCGCCCGTGATCATGCCCTGTCTTTGATCGCGCCCGGACAAAGCTGCGCCGAAATCGCCCGCCAGATGGCCGCCTTTTATGCCGAGCGGGATGCGCTGCAATATTGCACCATGGCCTTTGGTCAGGCTTTGGGCGCTATGACACATGTACAGGGCGGGGCCACCGTCTTGGATTTGCGCCCTGATAATGAGACCTTGCTGATGCCCGGTATGGGGCTTTCGCTTGGCCCAATCCTGTCTGTACCTGCCGATCAGCCCGGTGGCGGTGGCTACCGCGAGGTAGACGTGGTTTTTGTAACCGATGACGGGGCCGAAACGGTTGCCGAAACGCCGGTTGGTCCGGCGGACAATGTGATTTCAGTTTAGATGTTGGATTGTTCGGGCTGACGCCCTGTGATCGATTGCGCGATCTCAGCGGCGATGGTTTGGGCCGCATCCGCATCCCGTTCTGCCGAGACACGCAGGCCAAGCAGGTCTGACTGATAGCGCCGCGCCAGCATCTTGGGATCGCGCGTATTGTCGATCTCGCCGGACTGCTGGGCGGCCGCAAACAGCTCGGCAAACCGTTTTTCCATTTGCCTGAGATGCTGATTTGCTTTCTCAGCCAAGGGGTGTTGATGGGCGTGCAGTTCCAGAAAGGTCTTGGACAGCATGCAGGCTTTGGCCGGGGCGGTGCCATTTGCGATGACCATGGCCGGAAACCGTTGCAACGCCGCGCAAGGCCCGTGTTCGCGGTGAAGAGCGTTCAAGCGCCCCAAACCGTCGCCAGCATATTTTTCCAAGGCGAGCGCAAACAGCGCATCCTTTGATCCGAAGGCTGCATAGAAGCTGCCCGGCTTCATTTGCAAAGCGTGTTCAAGATCTTTCAGTGATGTGCCCGCCCATCCACGTTGCCAGAACAGATCGCGCGCACGCGCAATCAGGTCTTCGCGGTCATAGTTCGGTCTGCGGGGCACAAGATCACCTATTGTTGAATGATTGCTCAATTATATACTTGAGTGATCACTCAAGAAACCCTAAATGGGGTGAACGTCTCGCTTTTTAAAGGAAAACGCATCATGACCTTCCCATCCCACGATCTTGAAACTGCGCCTGAAGCCTCAAAGCCGCTTTTGGAAAACTCGCAAAAGGCCTTTGGTCGTCTGCCCGGCCTGCACAAGGTTCTGGCCGAAAGCCCCCAGGCATTTGAAGGTTATCAGCTGCTACACAAGCTGTTCACCGAAACCGATTTTGACGCCGATGAGCTGACTGTCGTATGGCAGTCGATCAATGTTGAGCATGCCTGCCATTACTGTGTGCCTGCCCACACCGGCATCGCTAAGATGATGAAGGTCTCGGACGAGATCACCGAGGCGCTGCGCAATGAAACACCGTTGCCATCACCCAAGCTGGAAGCCTTGCGCACATTCACCGTGCAGATGGTGCGCGAGCGCGGTTATGTGTCCGAAGCGCAGATGCAAGCCTTCTTTGATGCCGGTTATGGCCACCGTGCTGTGCTTGATGTGATCCTTGGCCTGGCCCAAAAGACCATGTCCAACTACATCAACCACGTGGCCGAGACACCAGTGGACGAAGTGTTCCACCCGCTGAAGTGGACACGCAGCGATACCCCATTGGAAGTCTGATTTGACCAATGCAGGTGCGCCCCGCGCGCGCCTGCATGCATCTTGTCGTGGCACCACGTGCCGGATTGTCACGTTTTGTAACGCAAATACACAATCCCGCTTGCGCGGTATTTTGCCCCGCCCCGCCATAGTGTTATCAGGTGATTCTGACGAAAAACCCTGAGAAATGGCCCGATATGACTGGACTAACACGGCGTAGCTTTGGTGCGATGATTTTGGCAAGCTCTGCTGCCGCATGTGCCCCGCGCGCCGACATCCCATCCCGCGATGACTATCTTGAAGGCTATGGCCCGCTGCCTGATTCAGGCTACTCGCTGCCCGGTATTCCGACCGAGTATCTGCAAGGTGTGAACCGCCGGATGACCGGTTTTTACAATGGGGAACAGGGGCCGAATACGCTTGATATCGATCCATTTGCCAAATTTCTTTATCATATCCGCGCCGATGGAACGACGACGCGCTATCCTGTGGGCGTTGGCCGGCAGGGTCGGTCGATCACGGGCTCGGCCACTATCCGGCTGAAACGCAAATGGCCCGGTTGGACCCCGACGCAAAATATGCTGCGTACCGAGCCCGAGGTTTACGGCCCCTTCGCCGCCGGTTTGCCGGGCGGGCTGCGCAGCCCGCTTGGGTCGCGCGCCTTGTATCTTTACCGCGGCAGCCGCGATACCTTCTACCGCATCCATGGCACCAATGATCTGGAATCCATCGGAAACTCCGGCTCGGCGGGCTGTATCCGCATGTTCAATCAGGACATCATCCATCTGTATGATCAGATTGAGGTGCCGATGCAGGTTCACATCCGTGACCGTGCGGAATCCTTGCGCGTCGATCCTGAAAACTATGAACGGGGCATCGAATTGCCACCCAAGATCATCGACCCAGAAGAGCTGCTAGGCCCCGAGGCTGAGGCGCTTGATCGCCCGCCGGTTTTGGACGAAGCATAAGCGCTTTTCTTTATCCGCATGTCAGGCCACAATCGCCCGCGAAGCGGGTGCTTTTTGATGCGCGCGTACTTTAAAGACGTGAACACAGTTCTTATGTAACTGTTAATATAGAACAAAAGAGGGATAGGATGGCAAATTTCGAAGCGCAAATTCAGGAATCGCAAGCGCAAGTCGCCGAAGCACAAAGCAAAATTTCAGAACTGACCAGCCGGATTGAAAGCGCCCGCCAAAAAATGGCCGACGGCACCGATATTGCGGTGGATATCGAAAATGCCAGCCTTGAAGAGGTGCATTCCCACACCGAGCTGATGAATGCCAACATCGCCGAGCTGATTATGGGGCTTGATGATGTGACTTCGGCCTTTTCCAAAGACTTCGACGAGATGCGTTCGAAAACCGGCATGGAAAGCTTTATCGGGTTTTTCAGCAAGGCCAAGGCTGACAGCATGCGCGAGGAACGGATGCGCACGGCTTCAATCGATGACAAGTTGCAGGATTTGATCGGCAAATCCGACGTCATCATGAAGTTGCTGCAGGGTCAGCTGACCGTCCTGGAAGAGCAAAAGGTGTCTGTTGAAAAAAACCTTGCCGGGACGTTGGAAGAGCGTGAAATGACCGTGGGCGAACTGGAAAGCCTGCGCGCGGATATTTTGGCGATGGACCCTAAGATCATTGATCTTGAGGGCAAAATCTCGGTCGAGCAGGATGCCTCTGCCCGCACTAAGCTGGAAACTGAATTGGCTGCTCTGAATGCCCAATATAACGAGATGGTCCAGAATGAGCAGGTGCAGCTTGCCAAGTCCCAAACGCTTGAGCGTTATATCGAAAAGGGCAAAACCTGGATCGACTCGCTGCAAAACCAGTCAGCGACCCAGAAGGTTCTGATCAACAAATTGCAGACAGACACCAAACAGCGTGTTGTCCTTTATGATGCGTTGTCCAAATCGTTGAAAACGGCCCAGCAACAAGATGTGGCCCACCAGATCAACGAAATTGGTGTGCAAACCGACCAAGAAGCGCAGACAGCCATGGCTGCTATCGGCTCGGCCACGAATGCCCGGATGGCCGATATGCTTGAGGCCCATGAAGACCACATGGTCTTTGCCCGCGAAGTGCTTGAGCAGAAGGCCAAGGCGGATGAACGCTTTATCCGCCGGTTCCAGAAGATCGTCGAGAAGCACGATAGCAATCAGTATGGGGCTGAATGAGCGACCCTGATGAAGCGATTGGAATGCCGCGCGTTGCCTGGGCGATCGGCATTGGCCTGATTATTTTGTGCGTGATTGGGATTGTGCTGGCATCCGCGTTTGAGTGGCAAGATGCGCCATGGATTGTCGGATCTGGCACAGCATTAGCCATTTTGTCGGGCGTGTTGTTTATCTTGTTGATTGCGCTCGCATTGGCGAATGGTGCTTTGCCTGCTCCTATTGAGCCAAAGGAGGGTCATAACGGGGGGGACCGTAGTCGCGCCTGTGATGACACCTTTGGTTTTGGCGGCAGCGGGGGAGGCGGCGGTTTTGGTGACTGATCTTCAAGCCGACCATATGAAGCTGGAGGACACCCGTGTCACCCGCCGTTATTTTGGCAAATTCGCCAAAATCACCGGCTATCTGACCAAGGTTGCCGCCACGATGGAGGCTGAGGGTCGTTTTGCCCGCCATGATATTGAGGCGATTGCCCGCTATCTTGTGGGCCTGAATTGGACCTTTGCGGCGCTGGCGCATAAATACCATTTCTCGGGCCGTTTTGCCCATTCGGGGGCTTTGACTTTTGATCGCCGTGAAAGTGGTTTTCCGGTCTATCAAGAGCTTTTGGAGATGGCCAATGATGCGCAGCAGGCGCAGCAGCATCTGGCCTCTCAGCCTTCGGCCGAGGCGCTGAAGGATCAGATGGTCCGCGTGATCCTGCGCGATCAGGAAATCCCGACCAAGCTGCAATACGCGCTGTCCCAACGGCTATATTACGAAGAGCTGGCCCGCGGCGATCAGTTCTGGGCGCGCAATGACCCGCAGGCCGTTTGGCTGGGCAATCAAAAGGACCGCCGCCGGTTTTTGATCCATTGGGCCGTCTATGACAGTCAGGTGAACCTGCCCACGATATACCTGATGGATGTTGAGGATACGGGCCGCACTGGCCTGCCCAAAGATGAACATCGCTGGCCAGAAGCAAAGGCGCATTTGATGGCCCAATCGGTGGCCCATTTGAAACTGCTGACCATCGCGAAAGGGTTTGACGAGGATTTCAATGATCTGCACCCAACCCGCCTGCGCCGGTTTCATATTGGCCCGATGTACTCTTATGCCTTCACCAAGCAATCAGGGCCCTTGCGCGATGTGTTGAAGGCGGCGAATGCCCCGGTGGGCGAGGATTGGGCGCTGGTCTGGACCGAAGAAGAATTGCATTCCGCCCGCGTCGAGCATGTGAAATCGGGGTGGTTTGGATCAGTTGAACGGCAGATCTTTGCGATCGATCCATTTGAAGGTGGCAGTGATGACATGGGTGCCAGCCGGATGGAGCGGTCTCTGATCATGCCAGAGCGCCCATATCAGGCGCTGGCCGAACGCAACCCGCCGGGGTTTCGCGAGGTACGTAAATTCATCGTCAGCGATGGCGGCCGTGTGTTGAGCTACCGGTAGGCAAGAACAAATTTCGCGAAATTTGTTCGCCTCCGGCGGGAGTATTTGAAGCAAAATGATAGGGTTAAGATGAGCCAATCAAGTGATCAGATGGAATTGCGCGAAGAAGATATTCGCGCGCATTATGTGGCTGCTGCTGAGATGCTCATGCAGCTTGATCACAGCCCGCGCTTGGCCAAGGCCCGGCTGTCTTTGGAACAGCCCGAGAAATCCCCTGATGTTGCAGCCACCCGCCGTAGGTTCCGTTCGACCACCCCCGGATTGCTGACCCGTACAGCGGCCCCGTCAGATGGCGTACGTCTGCTGGACCGCATCGCCGAAAGCGACGATGATGATCCGCTCACATCGCCTGCCCAGGCCTCGGTCGCGCATGCGTTGCGCCGTGCTTTGTCGATTGCTTTGACCGTGGCCGATGCTTTTTCTGATCAGACCCCGTTGACCGAACTTAAGCGTATCAATCTTGAAGGTCGTTTGCCGCAGGAACGTAGCGCGGAATTCTCCGAATATCTGGCCGCTGAATCGCTTGTTGCCCTTTACACTTTTGCCAATGCCGCCTCTTTCCAATTGGCATCCCAAGCCACCGAAACAAGCGTCGAAGTGGGCGCCGTGGATGAGGTGCTGACGGATAACGCTCCGCTAGCCTTGCATGGTGCGATTTGGGAGCTTGACCAGAAGCTCGGCCAATTTGCCAAGGATGAAGCCAGTTTGATCGCCACGATGCTTGCCTATTGCGAGCAGTTGATGAGCAAAGTGTCTTTGCGCGCCTCAACCGCGGGTCGTTTGGAGAGCTTTAATCAGGTATCGTGGCGTGTCGAAGAGGATGATTTTGTTGTCCAGGGCTTTACCCCGGCTTTGAAGGCCAAGGGCAGCGCCCTGACCATGACCTTCAAAAAACCAAATGAGGTCGTCGGCAACCATATCGCTAAATATCAGGCGATGAAGCTGTCCAAGATGCTGATGGCCTATGATTTTGACCGCAAGCTGAACCCCTTTGCCGAACTGGGCGGTTTTATCTTTACCTTCATGGGTGACGGCAAGCCGGGCACCGGTAAGACGACCCTGATCCAGATGATGGCAGGCCTGGTCAATGATTATTGCCAGATCGCGGGCTACCCGTTTCGCTATCAGAACCTGAGCACCGACAATATCGACAGTTATCAGGGTAAATCGGGCCAGAACGCCAAGGCCTTTATCAACAATGTCCTTGATCCTCATGTGATCGGCTTTGGCACCATCGATGACATCGATCAGCTGGCGGGTAAGCGGGGGGATCGTCAATCCTCCGCCGGGCAGCTTGAGATTACCGCCGTGCTGATGGAAAGCTTTGCGGGCGCCAATACGGTTGTCCGGGGTAACTGTACCTTTGGGATGTTTTCCAACTACCCCGAAAATGTCGATGACGCCCTGCGCCAGCGGGCCGGTGCCCGTTTTCTGGTGGATGGTCCCCAGACCCGAGAGGATTATATCGACATCCTGTATCTGCTTATGGGCAAGAACCACGATATCCCCGTGGGTGCCCATGAGGTGTTCAGCGCGCAAGAGATCAAAAAGGCGGTCGCCGCGAGTTTTGATGCCCATGCCAAACCCCATGAAGAGGGGCTGATGAAGGTCTTTGACCGTGTACAGGGCGAGGTCGGTGATCTGGATACGATTGCGAAGCTGGGCACCTATCTGAAGGGGATTCAGGAGGCGGATGAACGCTTTACCGGGCGGGCCATCAAGAACATCACGGATGCGGTCAAGGTCCGCGCCATGGATTTTGAGTTGCCCGATGAATGGATGGAAGAGCCTGAATTGTTCCTGTTCAAGGATTACGAGACCAAGAAAGGCATGATTTCCGAACTGCGCCAACCGATCACGGTTCAGATGGTGATCCAGGAAATCAACCGCTATGCGGATAGTGAATTCCGTTATGCGGATAAGTCTGACGAAGTCGCAATTGAAAATATGGTCCGTGACTTTGGCCGCCAGGAGATTGCCAAGAAACGGTATTTGGAGAGCAAAGGGTGAGCCATCAATCCGCCTATGATGTCTATGCGCTTTTTGCAGGGTCTGCTGTGACTGGCATCATTGGCGTATTTACGGCCAGGCGGTTCTACCTCTCAGGGCTTCCGGGCTGGGTGGCGACCCCCTTTGCAGGCGTGCTTGCGTTGATTTGCGTCATCGCATCGGGGCTGCTGCTGGGCTTTGCTGCGCATTGGCCCCAGTTTTTCGGGCATTTCGGCGCGCTGACCTGGCACAATATGATGGGCGCGATAGAGGCTGGGCTGAACATGAGCAGCGCTGGCGTGTTGACGATCTGCGTCACGCTTTGCCTGTTGGCTGGTCGGCGTATTTGGAGGGCGTTTCATGTTGCCCGTGGCTGACGGCCTGCTTGTTCCAGCGATTATGATCGCCGCATTGGGCTTTGCTGTGCCCCGGCTGCTGGCCAGGTTATTGCCAGAGGGCGTGCGTCCCTTGATGCTGAATGCGTTTTTGTCGACCCTGATCCTGTTTATCCTCAGCGCGGGCTTCTTCATGTTGCTTTATGCGGGGCAGGGGGCCGGTTTGTCTGAGCTGCTATCGCTTGGGGCCGTTTCCAATATCTTCTATTTTGGTAAGTTGGGCTTGGCGGCAGCTTTGATCTGGGCGCCGATCATGGTTCTGTCGGTGGCCGGTTTGCCCCGCAAATGGGTAAAGGAGACGTGGTAGCATGCATCGTTTGATCGAAAAGGGTCTGATGTTTGGCAACCTCGTGCGGGTGGATTCTTCGGTATTGGTGGAGCGTTATAATCGTGCGCTTACGCATCTTACGGGCAAGAAAACCGGATTAGATGTGTTCCATATTGATATTTCAGGCTACAGCCCCGAGATTGGGGATGAGTTGGATGACCCGCTGTATCTGAACCATCACGGGGTCAACCGTCAGTTCATCTTGCTGAGCACCGACCAGATGCATGCCCCGCTTTTGAATGCGAAGTTTTCGACCTCGCGCGGTATTTTGCGTCAATTCATTGAAGAGAACCGGTCCGAGCTTTTTGCTCTGACGGCCTTTGATGTTGTTGCGGGCGAATTGGTTAATTCGGTCTATCTGGCCGATACGCCCGCCCGTTTGTTTGATATCCGGCAAATCAAGGTCGAGGCCGACACCACAAATGAGACCATCGCGACGGCCGCAAAACTGGGCACGCTGATTGACCGCTTCAAGACAGAGCCGGATGCTTGGCATGATGATGTGCTGATCGCCCAGATGATTGGAATGGCCAAGCGCACCGGTGATGTGATGCGCAATCCGGTCAATGTGCGGCAGATGAGCTTTCTGCAGGAAAACTATTGGACCGATCATTTTGGCGGCATGTATATTTTTCGCGGGGTCGCGCATCCGGCTGCGATCGTGGCCAGGGACAAGGCTGAGATTGGCACGCTGCCCATTGATCACGTCTTTGATTTCCGCGATCGGACGGCCATCGCCAAGTTTCTTGAGATGAATGACTTGGTGGAATCCATCGTAGACGCGCGTGGCGTCGATGCCACGGCGATCCTGCAACAAAAGATGGATTTCATCGTTATGTCCGTTGCGGCCACGATGGACGAGGATTTGACAGGGGCCCGCCGCCATGACCTGCGCCGTTTGGGCCGCCAATATGCGCAGCTTTTGCCTGCTGAATGGCAGGGGCTGGCCGAGCTGGTCCGCTGGGCCGAGAACCATGGCCCTTGGCCCAAGATCACATCAGAACATCCGTGTTACTTTTATACATTGCGGGCCAAGAACCATGCCGATGCTGATTTGGTGAATATGCTGCTGGCCGAATTGACGCCGCTGGATATCCGCCAATTGTTCATCTGCCACAAAGAGGTGTTTTATCGCGCCTATGCCACCTGGCCTGACGAAAAGAAGACCTATGTGGCCGATTTTCTTGAACGTGAATATCAGGTTGATAAGGCGGGCACCCGGGCGGCCCTTTTCGGCCATGAGGCGGGGATGGAAGAAATGCCCGTGCCCCGTCAACCAGATCTGATCACCCGCGTCGGCCCTTGGGGCGCGGTGCGACCACGGGGGCGCTGATGGCTTTTGTCCGATTATTCGTCTTTGGTTTTATCATCCTGACGATCCTTTATTTCTGTATCTCGCTTTATTCCCGGTCGGTCCGGACCGAACGTCTTGAGAACGAGTTTGATGAAGCGCATCCAAACGGAGCGCCTGACGGCGCACGCGATGCTTTTGTCCAAGAGGGGCTGAAGGCTTATGACAGCTCAATCCGTCCAAAGCTGATTGGGCTTGTCTATGTCGTGCCGGTTATCGCCATCTCTGTTATTGTCTATGTGATCAACGCCTATTGAGGATCCAAAATGCGTCAGATAAAAATCACTTTTCGTGTCCTGTCCTTTTTGTTGGCGGGTTTGCTGCTGCATTATGTTTTGCCTCAGCATGATATCGTCCAGGTCAATCAGGCCGAGCCCCGCCGCACCGATTTTGGATCCTTCAACCGCTATTTCTATGCGCAGGCCGATGGCGGTGCGTCGGAAATGGAAAACCGAGATGTGTTTTATATCTTTACCGAAAAGCGCCGTACCTTTTTGCTGGGGTTTGTCCCGCGTGACAGCACCGAAACCATGGTCTACCGCAACGAGGATACCGGATGGATCTGGCCCCCCTATTTCAAGTTTGACAGCTCAAACCTGCATGGACAGGCCACTGCGCAGGCCCGCAAAGACGCCGATGATGAGGGTGGAAACTGGGCTGTGATCACCCATTATGGCTGGCGCATTCCGTTTCTGTCGATCTTCCCAAATGCAATTGCCATTGATCCGGTGGACGGGCCTGATGCGCGGATCATTCCATGGTTTAACATCTTCTTCTTTATTTCTCTGGCCGCCGCGATGGTGTTCATCCGTTCAATGTGGCGCCAGTTCCGCGAACGTAGCATTGATCCGCTTTTGGACAGCGCCGGTGACCGCGTCGATGAGGTGCAGGCCGGTGTCGCCGAACGCCGAGGCCGTTTGAACCGTTGGCTGGATACATGGCGCTCAAAAGAGAATAAGCGCCAGCCGCCAGAATGACGGCTTCGCCGACACGATTCTTGGGCTTAGGGGCTTCGCCCCGGCCTTGCGGCCTCCCCAGAGTATTTGTTGAATGAGAAATTGGGGGAGCGGTTATTCGCCGTAGGGGATCCAGATGTTTTTGACCTCGGTGGCCGCGGCAAGCATATCTGTCGCTGACGGTTCGATCTGTTTGCCGTAGTTCACCCAGGTTCGCTTCAGGTTGCCCGCGCTGCCCTTTTCGATAACGGCTGAGATATCGGCGCCCGAGAATGACCAGACCGCGTCGATATCCATATGTGCGGCGGCATGTGGCGCCAGTTCGCTGTGATCACCTGTCAGGATGTTCACCACTCCGCCGGGCACGTCAGACGTTTCCAGGAGCTGATACATTTCGGCAATCATGAGCGGGAATGGCTCGGATGCCACCAAGGTGATCCGGTTTCCCATGGCCATCGCCGCCGCCATCGGTGAGATCATCCCCAAAAGCGGCCAGCCGTCGTCGCAGAAGACGGTCATGTTGCCGACCGGTTCCTTCATGGCAAGCGCCACGCCCCGGATTGGCACCCCATGGGCCTGCCCGTCATATTTGTCGGCCCAGGCGGCGAAGGTGAACAGGGTCCCGATGCAGTAATCCACCTCATCCTGGCCGGATTTGCCAGTCATGTCCTTGATCCGTTTGGCCAGTTCCTCGCTGCGGGCCGATAGGTTCTCGGCAATATAATAGAGGATCTGTGCGCGCAGGTGGCCAGTGGTTTTGGCCCAGGATTTGGCCCCGTTCATCGCCTCAACCGCGTTGCGCAGGTCTTTGCGGTTCGCCACAGAGACATCTCCAAGCAGCTTGCCTTTGGGGCTGTAGACCGGTTTGGAATAGCCCCCATCGGGCCGCGCTTGTTTGCCGCCGATATAGAGTTTCGCTGTCCGGTCGAGCGGGTCGGCGGGTGTGCCATCTTTGGTCGTGTAGGGCGCGATGGGTTTCAGCGCTTTGGTCGTTCCTTTCGCGCGTGTATAGCCAGCCAGCCCTTCCCAGCCGCCTTCGCGTCCAAACCCGCTTTCGCGCACCCCGCCGAAGCCAGCGGCCGCGTCCATCATGTTGGTGCCATTGATCCAGACAATCCCGGCGGCCAGTTTAGGTGCAATATCAAGGGCGAGGTTGATGTTTTCGGACCAGACGGAAGCCGCCAGCCCGTAGCGCGTGTTATTGGCGATTTGCACCGCTTCTGCAGGCGTGCGGAAGGTGGTTGCGGCCAGCACGGGCCCGAAGATTTCCTCTTGCATCAGCGTCGATGCGGGCGACAGGCCGGTGATCAGCGTGGGCGGGTAGAAGCAGCCCTCGGGCGCTTTGGTTTGGTAGGTCTCGCCTTCGGTGTTGGCGCTGACCATTTTACTGATCTGGTCCAGCTGCGCCGGGTCTACGATGGCGCCGATGTCGATACATTTATCGAGCGGGTCGCCGATGCGCAGCCCGTCCATGCGGGATTTCAGTTTGGCGTAGAATGCCTCGGCGATGCCTTCCTGCACCAAAAGCCGCGAGCCTGCGCAGCAGACCTGCCCCTGATTGAACCAGATGGCGTCGACGAGGCCTTCGACGGCGCTGTCGATATCCGCATCCTCAAACACGATGTAGGGGCTTTTGCCGCCCAGTTCGAGCGAGAGCGCTTTGCCGGAGCCTGCGGTGGCTTCGCGGATTTTGCGCCCGACTTCGGTGGAGCCGGTGAAGGCGATTTTGTCCACGTCCGCGTTGACGAGAGCCGCGCCTGTATCCCCATCGCCCGTGACGATGTTGACGACGCCGGGGGGGACGCCTGCCTGCGCGCAGATTTCAGCGAATATCATCGCGGTCATGGGCGTGTATTCGGCGGGTTTCAGGACGACTGTGTTGCCCATCGCGAGTGCGGGCGCAATTTTCCAGGCCAGCATCAAAAGCGGGAAGTTCCACGGAATGATCTGCCCGCAAACGCCAAGCGGCTCGCGTTCGGGCAGTTCGCTGTCCATCAGTTGGGCAAAGCCTGCGTGATGGTAGAAGTGCCGGATCGCAAGAGGCACATCAATGTCGCGGCTCTCGCGGATCGGTTTGCCATTGTCGAGGCTTTCCATGACAGCCAGCAGGCGGGCATGTTTTTGCATCAACCGGGCGATGGCATAGAGGACGCGGGCGCGTTTGTGGCCTGACTTGGCCCATGCGGGTTGGGCTTTGCGGGCGGCAGCGACGGCGGTTTCGATTTCCTCGGCCGTGCCCTTGGTGACGCCTGCCAGCTTGTCGCCCGTGGCCGGGTTGTTCGTGGGGAAATCATCGCGGATGGGTCCCCATTTGCCGCCGATGTAATGCCCGGCATTGCCGTCGCGATCGGCGATCCATTGCAGCGCCTCTGCGGCGCTTTCGGGGGCGGGGCCGTAATCCATGGTGTCGAAGATTTCTTTGATGGTCATAATACGAAAAACGCCTGGGTTGGAACTGTTAGAGCCGCCAAAAACATTATTGCTGTACTCCAGCGAATGACCTTCAGAAAATGTTCTAGCGCCTCAGTGATAGGCTGGAAGTTTAAAGGCGCGTCCTTCCGTTTTTTTGGGCCCCCGAAGTTTGTATTATAATATTCGATTTCATCAGCGCTGAAACCTTTATCCACTTCTCGCGAGCGCTTGAGTGCTCGGGCTATCATGACCAATGATGTCAGTGATACAATAAGAAAAAAGCCGAAGCTTAATCTCATATCATATAGTATCGACCAGTCCGAATTCATAGCGTTATCCAATCGCATGCCGCCAGCTAGCCGAATAGGCGCCGCTGATATGGTGTTCGAGTTGGCGTTCGATGTCGCCCAAGAGGCTGGAGGCCCCGAAGCGGAAGAGGTCGGGTTGCAGCCAGCGGTCACCGAGTTCGTCTTTGATCATCGCAAGATAGACCAGCGCGTCTTTGGCTTTGCTGATGCCGCCTGCGGGTTTGTAGCCGACCTTGATCCCTGTCCGCGCCTCATAATCCCGGATCGCCCGGATCATTGTCAGGGTGACGGGCAGGGTGGCGTTGATGGGTTCCTTGCCAGTGGAGGTTTTGATGAAATCAGCCCCGGCCATCATGCAGACCAGCGAGGCGCGCGCGACGTTGCGCAGCGTGCCCAGCTCACCCGTGGCCAGGATCGCTTTGACATGCGCATCACCGCAGGCGGCGCGCATTTCCTTCATCTCATCATAAAGCGCCTGCCAATTGCCCGTCAGCACGTGGCGGCGGCTGATGACGATGTCGATCTCTTCGGCGCCGGCTTTGACGCTTTCGCCGATCTCGGCGATGCGCAGATGAAAAGGGGATAGGCCTGCGGGAAAGCCTGTCGAGACGGCGGCGACGGGTATGCCCGTTCCGTCAAGCGCGGCAACGGCGGTTTCCACCATGTCGTGATAGACGCAAACCGCGCCGGTGGTCAGCCCGGTCATGCCAAGAGCGTCCAGAATATCGGCCCGCACAGGTTGGCGCGCTTTGGCGCAGAGCCGCCGCACACGGCCTTCGCTGTCATCGCCCGATAGCGTTGTCAGATCGATCAGGCTGATCGCTTTGCACAGCCACGCCGCCTGATAATCCTTTTTCACGCTGCGCCGCCCGGGCAGGGTTTTGGCCCGCCGTTCAATTGCGGATGTATTCGCCTGCACTGCCATCACCCAATCAAGATCCAGCGCTGTGCCTGTATTGCGCGGCAAATGCACCTGCGGCAATTGCGTTGCCGTTGTGATTGGGGACGTTGTCGTGGTTTGCAAGTCAGCCTCCTGCGTGCGGGTAGGGTCGCACTTTGCCTATGGTTTGGCAAGTTTTGACCAGTTGGTCAAATGCTATTGCGGTTGGACAATCTGGCGTTGGTATTTTTGCCGGTATTGCAGCGGTGTCAGCCCATGCGCCGCCCGGAACAATTTGTGAAAATGCGACATATTGGGAATCCCGCAATCGGCTGCAATCTGGCTGACCGGGTCACTGTCGGTGGTCAGGGCGCGCGATGCATGTTCCATACGGATCCGGTTGATGTAGTCGGACGGTGTTTCACCAAAATGTTTGCGCATCATTCGGCTGACATGCGGGTGTGCCTTGCCGCTGCGTTTGACAAGCCCGGCAGCCCCTTCGCGAAAGACCGCTGGATCGCGGGCTGCATTGCAGGCATCCGCCAACCATTGCGGGATTGTATCGGGATGTGCCTCGGCGGTCAGATCGGCACAAAGGGGCAGCAGGAATGCCTCGGCCGCTAACGTGTCATTCGCGCTGCGTTCCAGCATGACGGCGGCATGGTTCAGCGCGGCCAACTGCCGGATGTCCCGGTGCATCCGCACCGGCCCGGCTTTGGACCAGAAAAGATGGCCGTTCAGGCTGGTATGGCGTTTGGCCAACGATTTGATTGTTTGCGGATGAATGCAGAGCGAAACCACCAGCGCGTGATCGCCGCGCCCTTGCAGACCATGATGATGCCCCGGTTGCAGAAAGACCATGTCGCCTTCGGTCAGCGTCTGGGCGCCTTTGGGCAAATGATGCCGCACTTGCCCGTTTTGCACCCAGAAGAGTTCAAAAAAGTCGTGATCGTGCAGTATCTTCGGCCGCGCCGATGTCAGCGTGGCCCGGGTCAGCCGGATTTGCTGGCCCGTCTGCAGGATGTCTTTGTGATGCAGTGTCATGCGCATGATCTCAAACTAGCACATGTTTTTGCATCCGGCTTGTGGAAACTGACGGCCCATGGTGACAAGCCCGCCGATGCGCGTTATCCGCAAGGCGTTCTTCTATATGAAAGGCCTGCGCCGATGTCTTTTGATCGTTCCATCAAAATCGCCCCGTCTATTCTGGCGGCTGACTTTGCCAATTTCGGTGCGGAATGCGCCGCGGTTGAGGCTGAGGGCGCCGATTGGGTGCATGTGGATGTGATGGATGGGCATTTTGTTCCGAATATCACCTTTGGTCCGGCCACCTGCGCGGCCATCCGGCCCCATATTAAGGGGGTCATGGATGTTCACCTGATGATCGCCCCCGTTGATCCCTTTATTGAGGATTTCGCCAAGGCCGGCGCTGATATCATCACGGCGCATGTTGAGGCGGGCCCGCATATTCACCGCACGTTGCAAGCCATTCGCGGCGCAGGTGCCAAGGCGGGTGTGGCGCTGAACCCCGCAACCCCTGCCAATGCCATTGCGCATCTGCTGGACATGGTTGATTTGGTTTGCGTTATGACGGTGAACCCCGGTTTCGGGGGGCAGAAATTCATTCATTCTCAGGTGGCGAAGGTGGCCGCGCTGCGCCAGATGATCGGTGATCGCCCGATCCATATTGAAATAGACGGCGGGGTTGATCCGACCACTGCGCCTTTGGTGGCGGGTGCCGGTGCGGATGTGCTGGTTGCGGGCTCGGCCGTTTTTCGGGGCGGATCGGTCGATAATCCTGCGCCTTATGGGGCAAACATCCGGGCGATCCGCGCCGCCGCGGCAGGATAGCCGCACATATACCGATCTGCGCAAAATCTGCACATCTTTGCAGGCCTTGATGCACAGCATCGCTTTATCCCGGCATCCAACGCATAGGATGAAGGGAACAATCATGGTGATACGCGGCGTACCGGAGCGATTGGCGCAAGATGCTTGGTGGCTCGACGATCCAATTCCAGCAGGGGCCAAGCGCGATTGGGGCTATCAAGCCGGTGGCCCGCGTCCTAATCTGCCGCAAAAGGGAAGCGATCAATGATCCTTGTGGCGGATGATGACGGGCAGATACGCGACGTTGTGCGGATTGCGCTGCGCCAAGCGGGCTTTGCGGTGGCAGAGGCTGCAGATGGCCGCAGCGCGCTGGAAATGGCGCAAAGCCTGTCGCCGGATTTGGTCGTCTTAGACATCGGGATGCCCGAGATGGACGGGCTTTCCGTCTGCCGCGAGCTGCGCAAAACCTCTGACGTGCCGGTGCTGTTTCTGACCGCGCAAGGGGATGAGATCGACCGGATTGTCGGGCTTGAGCTGGGCGCTGATGATTATATCTCAAAACCGTTTTCCCCGCGCGAATTGATCGCGCGCATCAAAGCTATTGTGAAACGTACAAACGGTGTGGTTGCGGCGCAGGCGGTGCTGCGGCGTGGGGTGCTCAGCGTCGATCCTGACCGGCATTTATGCCATGTCAGGGATCTGCCGGTCACGCTGACAGCCCGTGAAATGGACCTGCTGGAACGGTTGATGGCCCGCCCCGATCACGTGATGTCGCGCCCGCAATTGGTGGACGCGATTTATGGAACCAATGTGCATGTCAGTGATCGCACGATGGATAGCCATTTGCGCAATCTGCGCGCCAAACTGACCAAGGCGGGCTGCGGTGATGCGATTGAGACCGTGCATGGCGTGGGCATACGGATGGGTGCGTGCCGCGACGCGTGATTCATAAATGGCGCCCACCGCTGGCCTTTGTGCTGGGGGGCACTTTGGCGGCTGTTTTCTGTTTGCCGCTGATCGGTATCGCCTATTTCCGTGTCGCTGGCGGTGTTCTGGGCTGGGCCGAGACATCATGGATGATCGGCTGGATGGCCTTTGTCGCCACCGCCATATTGGGTTTCTTGCTTTGGCGCCTTGTACTGCGCCCGGTGCGCGCCCTGACAGGCTATGCCCAAAGCGAGGGTAAGACTGACGCCCCCGTGCATGTCGGAACGCCTGAATTGTCCCAACTGACCCAATCAGTGATCGCGATGGCGACCCGCCTGCGTGGCCGCGAAGCCGTCTTGCGGTCATATGCCGACCATGTGACGCATGAGTTTAAATCGCCGCTTAGCGCTATTCGCGGCGCGGCCGAGCTGCTTGCAGATGACAGTTTGCCCGCCGCCGATCGCGCTAAATTGGTGGATAATGTGGCCATGGCGGCTGCGCGCATGGCCGATCTTCTGGAAAGCCAACGCGCCTTGGCCCGCGCGCATGAGCCGATGGCCGATGGCCGCTGTCTTTTGTCAGATGTCGCCGCAGGCCGGGACGCTGTGCGGATCATATCCGATGGTATTGTTCCGCTCAGCGATCAGGTCATGCAGATCGTGCTTGGGCATTTGATCGATAATGCGATGACCCACGGTGCCCGCGAAGTCACGCTTGAGGTGCGGGGTGATGTGCTGCTCGTGTCCGATGACGGCCCCGGCGTCTCAAGCGGCAATCGAGAACGCATTTTTGAACCCTTTTTCACAACCAACCGCGATGCAGGCGGGACAGGGATGGGTTTGCCCATTGTGCGCCAGATGCTTGAGGCGCATGGCGCGGCAATTACTTTGGCAGAGGGGCCAGGCGCCGTTTTTGAGATACGGTTCTGAAACCGCGCCAGATGGGTTTTCACCCATCCCGCAATGTGATCAGATAAGCCGCAATGAATTGGTTTGAAGAACAGACTGGCATTGCCAATGAGACCCCTGAAGAGGTCTATAAATACCTGTCCATGGAAGGGACGACGCTGGTTTCGGCGAAATCGGGCTGGCGGGCCGAGGCCGGAACGCTTGATATCCCGTCCCTTGGGCATTTGCGCGCAAATGTGCCTGTCCCTGATCCAGCACCGCTGAGCGTTGAAGAAATGGTCACCGACGTTCAGCATCTTCATACATACCCAGAGAATGAGGGCGCCGTTTTTCAGGTTGCCTCGCAATTCAATCTGCTGGAGATGATCGGCCCGTCAGTGACACCCGAAATGGGCGTGGCACGATATGAGCATGATCGCACGCAAGGCCCGGCCTGCGCATTGGCCTGTCTGGCCGGAACGATCTACCGCAATTACTTTGTTCCGCTTAAGGGGGGCATCGGCCAAAGCACGGATCGGCAGATTGATTGTCTTGCCGATATTGGGGTGATGCTTGGCGCAGGTCAGGATTTTCTGTGGGACATGCGCAATGGTTATGCATTGCCTACGTCTGAAAGTCTGCATTTGATCAATGCTCGGCTTGCTCAGTTGGATGCGGACGCCGTGCGCGCCGCATTGCGTGTGGGTGTGCACCGCGATGTGCAGGTGACGCTGCATGATACAGGTCGTTTGGTTTCCCAGATTTATTGTAGCGCCATGCCGGTCGCCTATTCTGATCTGCCCGCTGATCTTTGGGCCGGTTTTGCGCAGATCATTCTTGAGGCGGCTTATGAGGCCACATTGCTGGCGGCTATCGAAAATGCCGCCCGGACCGGAAACCGACGGGTTTTTCTGACAATGCTGGGCGGGGGCGCCTTTGGAAACCGGCCTGATTGGATTGCAGCAGCGGTGCTGCGCGCCTTACGTCTGCACGCGCAGGCCGGGCTTTCGGTGTTCTTGGTCAGTTATGGCCAATCAAGCGGGCTTGCCCGGCGCATTATTTCGGATTTTCAAGCCGGATAGTCATGGGTTAGGACCCGCTGCGATACCATGCAATCAGTTTTTGCCGATCTTCGGCAGGCAGATTGGTGATGTTTGCAGGTGGCATCGCATGGCTGACCCCCGCCTGCAGATAGATCTGCCTTGCGTGCCTCGCGATATCGCTTTCCGTTTCCAAAAAGACCCCTTTGGGCGCCCATTGCATGTTGTTCCAGACAGGCTCGCGCGCATGGCACATTGAGCAGCGCCCGATGACGATGTCATGGGCCTCATCAAATCCGTCTGCGCTGGCAAACCTTTGTTCGTAGGGTGTCAGCGCCCTGGCTTCGGCCTGCTCATAGCTATCATGGCCGGGCTGGGTTGAGAGCCATGCAATGATGAGGAACAAGATCACAGTGACCGCCCAAGTCCAGTTGGGCTTGCCTTTGCGCGCATGCATCGAGTTGAAGTAATGCCGGATCGTGACGCCCATCAGGAACACGAGCGCCGCGATGATCCACGCGTATTGCGTGCCAAAAGCCAGCGGGTAGTGGTTCGATAGCATCAGGAAGATCACCGGCAGCGTCAGGTAGTTGTTGTGGGTCGAGCGCAGCTTTGCGATTTTGCCGTATTTCGGATCGGGCGTCCGCCCGGCCTTCAGGTCGGCCACCACGATCCGCTGGTTTGGCATGATGATGAAAAAGACGTTGGCGGTCATGATCGTGGCAGTGAACGCACCCAGATGCAGCAGGGCGGCCCGCCCGGTGAAAATCTGGTTGTACCCCCAAGACATCACCACCAGCAGAATGAACAGCAACACCATCAGGGTCGTCGGCCGGTCGCCCAATGGGGATTTGCATAAGAAATCATAGATCACCCAGCCCACCCCAAGGGATGCGGCTGAGATCAGGATGCCTGTGAAAATGCTGATATCGGCTTTGTTGGGATCAATCAGGTAAAGCTCTGCCCCGACCCAATAGACCACCGCCAACATGGCAGCCCCGGACAGCCATGTGGCATAGCTTTCCCATTTGAACCAGGTCAGGTGCTCGGGCATGGCTTCGGGGGCCACCAAGTATTTCTGGATGTGGTAAAATCCGCCGCCATGCACCTGCCATTCTTCGCCGTCGGCCGGGCCATCAATGTCGCGGTTCAACCCCAGATCAAGGGCAATGAAATAGAACGACGATCCGATCCAGGCGATGGCTGTGATCACGTGCAACCAGCGCACTGCAAAGGCGATCCAGTCCCAGAGTATTGCGATATCATACATATGGCGTCCCCTTTTGCGGGCAGTCTAGTCAGCGCTTTGGTTCTCTTGTATTCCCTGATATTGCAAGGCTCTATCAAAAAATGCGGAATAATGTCTTATCTGGAAAACATACGCACCTTTGTGCGGGTTTATGAATTGGGCTCAATGTCTGCAGCGGGCCGTGATTTGCGGATTTCACCGGCGGTCACCTCGGCCCGGATATCGCAGCTTGAGGATCATCTGTCCGTCCGCCTGTTCCAACGGACCACGCGCAGTTTGACCCCCACCGCCCAAGGAAAGGCCTTTTATGGCGGGGCCTGTAGTGTGCTGGATGCGGTGGACTATGCCGAAGCGCAGGTGACTGAGCTGACCGAAAACCCCAAGGGCCTGCTGCATGTGGCGGCCCCTTTAGGCGTGGGGCGCCGGTTGATCGCGCCCCATGTGCCCGCTTTTGCACAGGCCTATCCGTTGATTGATGTACGCCTGCGGATGACGGATCGGAATGTGGATATGACGGCGGAGGGGCTCGATCTGGCGTTTCATCTGGGGCAGCCCGCCGATAGCAATCTGCGGATCCGCAAGATTGCCGATGTGGGGCGGGTGCTGGTGGCCTCGCCTGCCTATATCGCCGCACATGGGCATCCGGTGGATGGCGATGCTTTGGTCAAGGGCAAGCATGAATGCCTGAACCTGCGGTTTCCCGGCGCGTCGGAGTTCCAGTGGCGCTTGCAAACAGACGCAGGTCCCAAACGGTTTCGGATCGCGGGCCGTTTGGAATCGGATGATGGTGATGTGCTGACCGATTGGGCGCTGGCGGGCCAAGGGGTTGCGATGAAACCGCGCTTTGAGGTGGCCGATCATCTGGCCGCAGGCGCGCTGGTGATCGTGGCCGCAGCGACCCCGCCGATGCCCGTGCAGATGGCTTGCCTTTACATGCATCGTCGCCACCAAGATCCAAAGACGCGTCTGTTCATGGATTTCATGATCGAGCGCATCGCCGGCGCCATTCGGGCCGCCGAAAGTGTTTCGTAAATTATTTGAAAAACACACCTATTCTTTAGGAATACGGTGTGAATGAACAAGAGGTCAAGAATGCACCGTTACCCCCGAGATATGAGCGGCTTCGGCCCGACGCCACCCGATCCCCAATGGCCGGGCGGTGCGCGCATCGCGGTTCAGATTGTGCTGAATTACGAAGAAGGCGGCGAGAATAACATCCTGCATGGGGATGCGGGGTCCGAGGCGTTTCTGTCCGAGATTGTGGGTGCCGCCAGCTGGCCTGATCAGCGCCATTGGAACATGGAAAGCATGTATGAATACGGCGCGCGGGCCGGGTTCTGGCGCTTGCACCGGATGATGGCCGATTTGCCGGTGACGGTTTACGGCGTGGCCACGGCCCTTGCGCGGGCGCCCGAGCAGGTCGCAGCGATGCAGGATGCAGGCTGGGAAATCGCCAGCCACGGGTTGAAATGGATCGAATATAAAGACGCGTCCGAAGATGTGGAGCGTGCCCATATGGCCGAGGCGATCCGCCTCCATACCGAAGTTGTGGGCACCCCGCCGCGCGGCTGGTATACGGGGCGTTGTTCGGTGAATACGGTCCGATTGGCCGCTGAAACAGGCCAGTTTGCCTATGTGGCCGATACCTATGCCGATGATCTGCCGTACTGGATGGAATTTGGCCGTCGGGACCAGCTGATCGTGCCCTACACACTCGACGCGAATGATATGCGCTTTGCGACGCCGCAGGGGTTCAACGCGGGCGCGCAGTTCCTTGATTATCTCAAGGCCAGCTTTGACACGCTCTACCGCGAAGGCGGGCGCATGATGTCGGTGGGCTTGCATTGCCGCCTTGTGGGCCGTCCGGGGCGGGCCGAGGCCCTGCGTCAGTTCATTGAATACGCGCAAGGGCATGAAGGCGTGTGGTTCGCTACCCGGGAACAGATTGCGGATCATTGGGCGACAAAGCACCCGCATCAGCGTTGGGAGCGTCCTTCACAAATGGATAAGGGCGCGTTCATGGCCAAGTTTGACCATGTGTTTGAGCATTCCCCATGGGTCGAAGAACGGGCCTTTGATCTGGAACTTGGCCCTGCGCATGACACTGTTGTGGGCTTGCATAACGCCATGTGCCGGGCGTTTCGGTCAGCTTCTGAGGAAGAGCGGCTTGGCGTGCTGACCGCGCATCCTGACTTGGCAGGGAAACTCGCGGCGGCCAAAAGACTGACGGCGGAAAGCACGGCAGAGCAAGCATCCGCCGGGCTCGACGCGCTGACGGATGCAGAGCGGGCTGCGTTTGCGGCGCAAAATGCGGCATATGTTGAAAAGTTTGGCTTTCCTTTCATCATTGCGGTCCGGGACCATGATAAGGCGTCGATCCAGGCTGCGTTTGCCGCGCGTTTAGAGAATGATCGCGATGCCGAATTTGCGCAGGCCTGCCATCAGGTTGAGCGGATCGCGTTTCATCGTTTGAAAGAACTGCTGCCTCGATGACCTCAGATATCCGTATCTCCCCACTGACGGCTGCGGCTTTTGCACCGTTTGGGGATGTCCTGAATTGTGACGGTGATCCGGACAAGATGATCAATGCAGGGCTCTGTGGCCGGTTCCACGACCGCGCGCAGGTCGATGCGGGCGACGGCAGGGTCGGGATCAGCCTATTTCGGTCTGAATTGCGGGAACTGCCCTACCAGCTAGATCTGGTCGAGCGGCATCCTGAAGGATCACAGGCCTTCATTCCTATGAGCCTCGATCCGTTTTTGGTGGTGGTGGCAGACGATGACCTGCGCCCGCAAGCGTTCATCACGGCCCCGGGCGAAGGTATCAATTTTCATCGCAACGTCTGGCATGGGGTGCTGACCCCCCTGTCGGGCCCGGGCTTGTTTGCGGTGATCGACCGGATCGGTGATGGCCCAAATCTGGAGGAACATGTGTTTGCCACGCCTTACCGCGTGGTCGTTTAGGGATTGGTCCGGCGGGAAGACCGGCCAAGCAACAAGGGACAATGAAATGACTGATACAACTTATAGCGATCCGAATGTGACGCCGCCGCTGGTGCAGGCGGTGCCACTTGGACTGCAACACGTGCTGGCGATGTTTGCATCCAACGTGACGCCTTCGATTATTGTGGCAGGGGCCGCAGGGCTGGCCTTTGGCGGGCCGGAACAGATTTACCTGATCCAGATGGCGATGCTGTTTGCGGGGATCGCCACGGTGTTCCAGACTGTGGGTATCGGGCCTGTGGGCGCGCGCCTGCCGATCATGCAAGGCACCAGCTTTGCCTTTGTGGGCGTCTTGGCCGGTGTGGCCGCGACCATGGGGCTCAGCGTGGCCTTGACCGCATGTATCATCGGCGGTGTAGTACATTTTGCGCTTGGGGCCTTCATCAAACATCTGCGGTGGCTGTTCCCACCACTGGTGACCGGCCTCGTGATCCTGACCATCGGGGTTTATCTGATCCCGGTGGCGATCAAATACGCCGCGGGCGGGGCGGCTGATTTCCAGATGGAGGCCGAAAGCTTTGGTTCGCTCAAGCATTGGTCTGTGGCCCTAACAGTCATTGTCGTGGCGCTGGGCGTGAAGTTTTTCACCAAGGGCACATTGTCCGCCTCGGGCATTCTGATCGGCCTGCTGGCGGGTTATGTTCTGGCCTTTGCCTTGGGCATGGTGAATTTCGCACCCGTCGCCGGTGCCGCCTGGATCACACCAATTAGCCCGTTGCCCTATGGGTTTGAATTCAACCTCGGTGCTGTGATTGCTGTGACATTGGTGTCAATCGTGTCGGCGATTGAAACCGTTGGCGATGCGTCAGCTACAGCCAAGGCCGGTGCAGGCCGCGATGCGACGGATGAGGAAATCTCAGGGGCCACCTATGCCGATGGCCTGGGCACGGCGATCGCGGGTATCTTTGGCGGATTGCCCAACACGTCGTTTAGTCAGAACGTTGGGATCGTTGGGATGACCGGGATCATGTCCCGCCACGTTGTGACGATCGCGGGGATCATCATGATCATCTGCGGCTTGATCCCAAAAATCGGTGCCGTGATCGCCTCCATGCCTTTGCCTGTTCTGGGCGGCGGTGTGATCGTGATGTTCGGGATGGTGGCTGCTGCAGGTCTGAACGTGCTGGCTGAGGAAAAGATGACCCGCCGGACGATGATCATCATCGCGGTGTCATTGGCCTTTGGGCTAGGGCTGAATCTGGTGCCAACAGCCGTGCAGTACCTGCCGGGTGTGATCAAGACTTTGGCGACATCAGCCGTTGCACCAACAGCGATGATGGCAATCGGGTTGAACCTGATTCTGCCCAAAGATCCCGAATAATCCGGCAAGAAATGCCGCATCGATAAGGCGCGGCTTTGACATTGGGCGTTGCAGCACAGGCTGCGGCGCCCATTTTTTATGCATAAAGCTGTGGGTCAAAGACCAATCCAAAGCGCATCTGGCGCCGTTACAAAAATTTCATATTTTTGAAACAAATCTGCAAATGAGCGCCCGCAAACAAGTCCGGACCTTGGAGGGTGTAGATGCTGCAGATTGATCAGTTGACCAAAACATTTGGGGCGAAGACGGCCGTCAAAGCGGCGACGTTTACCGTTGAAAAGCCCGCAATGATCGGGATTATCGGGCGCTCTGGCGCGGGAAAATCAACGCTCTTGCGGATGTTGAATTGCCTGACCGAGGTCAGCGCGGGCACGATTATGTTTGATGGCGTCGATGTAACGGCGCTGCGCGGTGCGGCTAAGCGGAACTGGCAATCGCAATGCGCGATGATCTTTCAGCAGTTCAATCTGGTGCCCCGGATGGATGTCGTCTCAAACGTGCTGCACGGCATTTTGAACCGCCGCTCAACGCTGGCGACCATGTTCAATCTTTATCCAGACGAAGATATCCACAAGGCAATCGCCATTCTAGACCGTCTGGGCATCGCCGAACACGCCCCAAAACGGGCCGAGGCCTTGTCCGGCGGACAGCAACAACGGGTCGCGATTGCCCGCGCGCTGATGCAGGACCCCAAGATCATTCTGGCGGACGAACCCATCGCCTCGCTCGACCCGATGAATGCGCAGGTCGTGATGCAATCCTTGCGCCAGATCCATGAAGAAGACGGCCGGATGGTCATCGCCAACCTGCACACGCTGGATACGGCGCGCCGTTATTGCGACCGTGTGATCGGCATGCGGGACGGTAAAATCGTGTTTGATGGCACGCCTGACCAACTGACCACCGGTGTCGCCCGCGACATCTACGGCGCGGATGAGACGTTCTCAGAAGCCGCCACATCCACCGAGATTGAGACCTTGAATGCCGAGGTCGTCAAGCTGGCTGAGGTCGCTGAAAGCGTCTGAGCCATCCCCACCTATCAACCCCCCGTACCCCTCTGCTGGGGTGCTTAACGAGAGAGAAGACAATGAAAAACCTAGTTGCTGCTGCACTTGCGACAACCGCGCTGACCGGTGCGGCCTTTGCGCAAGAGATCACAGAATTCAACATCGGTGTACTTGGCGGCGAAAACGCCCAAGACCGGATGACAGCGAACCAGTGCCTGGCTGATTACACTTCAGAAGCGCTGGGCGGCATCGACGTGAACATCTTCACACCTGCCGATTATAACGGTGTGATCCAGGGCCTTTTGGGCGGCACAATCGACATGGCATGGATGGGTGCGTCATCCTACGCAGCCGTGCACATTCAGGACCCCGACGCAGTTGAGCCTGTTTTGGTCAAAGTGAACCTCGACGGGTCCATCGGCTACCACTCCATCGGTTTTGCCCGCGCCGACAGCGGCATCACATCGCTGGAAGACATGCAAGGCAAGGTCTTTGGCTTCGGTGATCCAAACTCAACCTCAGGCTTCCTGATCCCATCCATCGAAATCCCTGCGGCCACTGGCGGCACAATGGAATCCGGTGATTACTTCGGCGAAGTGAAATTCACTGGTGGGCATGAGCAAACAATCGTTGCTGTGAACGCAGGCGATGTTGACGGCGGTGTGACCTGGGCCGATGGTCAGGGCAACTGGGAAGATGGCTACAACTCTGGGGCGCTGCGCCGTGCGGTTGATGCAGGTCTTGTGGACATGAACGACCTGGTTGAAATCTGGCGCTCCAACGTGATCCCAGAAGGCCCAATCGTTCTGCGCACAGCACTGCCTGCTGACGTGAAAGCGACTATGACTGAGCTGGTTGACAACCTCTACGAAGCAGACCGCGATTGTGCATATGGCGTGTCTGCCGGTGAAAGCCTGGGCTTCCAGCCAGTGACACACGAAACATATGAATCGATCGTGGCAGCACGCCGCTCGGTCATCAACTAAACCCTCCCGGTTTGAAAAAACGCACCGATCCCTTTGCGGGGTCGGTGCGCCTTTTGTGTGAACAGGACCCCCCATGGCCCTTGCCGAAACAACCTCAGAGATTTCTCCCTCCGTGACATCCAGCTATATGGCGATGATCCGCCGCAAGCGGATGATGTCCGGGATCATGCTGGCGATTTTCGTCGTCCTGTTGGTCAGCGGCTTTCTTGTCGCGCAAGAACGGAACGCAGGGGATTTCCTGCCCGGCCTGTCCAATGTGTTGGGGTTCCCGAGCGATGTGGTCAGCGAGGCCTGGGAAAACCGCGCGCAATTGCCGGGCTTTCTGGCGACCTACTTCCCGTCCCTGATTGAGACAATCAATATCGCCGCCCTCTCAACCCTTGTGGGTGGCTTGGCCGCCATTGTGCTGTCGTTGTTCGCCACACGCGGGTTGGCAAAATACCCCCGGCTCGTGCCCGTCTTCCGGCGCACCATGGATCTGCTGCGTGCCTTCCCCGAAATCGTGATCGCCTTGGTGCTGATCTTTATCATCGGCGGCGGGCCGGTGCCCGCGATGATCGCTATCGCCCTGCACACAGCCGGTGCCTTGGGCAAACTCTTTTCCGAAATCAACGAAAACGCGCATCTCGGCCCGCTGGAAGGGCTCGAATCCGTGGGCGCAAATTGGAGCCAACGGATGCTCTTGGGTATCGTCCCACAGGTGGCCCCCAACTACCTCAGCTACGCGCTACTACGGTTTGAAATCAACATCCGCGCCTCCGCCATTCTGGGCTTCGTGGGGGCAGGGGGCATTGGCTATGACCTCCGCAACACGATCACCTTCGGGATGGGCAAGTTCGACGAAGCCGCCGCGATCTTCATCCTTTTGTTCGTCACAATCGTTCTGGTGGACCAACTGTCATCGACAGTGCGCGACCGCCTGACCCACGGAAAGCCAGTGCTATGACCACCGCTGACACCAATATGACCGATATGATGCAGGTGACCGTCGCAGGCATGCGCCGCAAGCGGATGGTCGGTTTCGGGATCGTGGCCGCCGTGCTGGTCTATCTGACCTACATCTTCTTTGCTTTCGATATCCCCGAAGTGATCAGCGATATCGATGGGGACGATGCCCGTATTCTGGTGGCCGACAGCTATAGCTACAAAACGCACGTCACCCGCGATAACCGGGACGGCAGTGTGGGGGTCTCTATCGAGGGCGAACGCAAAGGGCGATACCCCGAAGGCGAGGCACCATCCTGGGTCACGCTTGGCGAAACCACCGTCATTCAATTGGAAGACGGGCATGAGGTCATCTTTGACCCCGAAGAAATCCGCTACGATATCCCCGGCTACGGTCTGGTCACAGCGCGGCCCAATTCCGACGGGGTGAACGCGACCCTCCCCGCAGGGGATGTGCCCGCCTGGATCAACGCCTCCAAAAACCGGCTGGCGATCACAACCGAAGCAGGACGGCTGACCGTCACCCGCAACAGAACCGAGGTCTTTCGATATTTCGGCGGGTGGGAGCTATTCTTTTTCACGCTCGACAGCCCCTATCACGGGCTGGGGTTCGCAGCGGTGCTGTCACGGGCCGTCAGCGGCGAAGCAGGCGCGATCTGGGCAGACTTCTGGGGCAACGACATGTGGCGGCATTCCGATGTGGTCTGGGCGATTGGGGAAACCATCCTGATGGCCTTCCTGGGCACCTTCGGCGCGGCAATCATCGCCCTTCCGCTTGGGTTCCTTGCTGCCAAAAACTTCACCCCGCTGGGGCCGATCCGGTTCGGTATGCGGCGGATTTTCGATTTCCTGCGCGGTGTCGACGGGCTGATCTGGACAATCATCCTCTCGCGGGCCTTTGGGCCGGGGCCCATGACCGGCTCGCTCGCGATCTTGCTGACAGACACCGGATCATTCGGCAAAATGTTCTCGGAAGCATTTGAAAATATCGACAACAAACAAATCGAAGGGATCGCCTCAACCGGCGCGAAACCACTGCAGCGGTATCGGTTCGGGGTGATCCCGCAGGTCACGCCGGTCTTGCTCAGCCAAATCCTTTATTATCTGGAATCCAACACCCGGTCCGCCACGATCATCGGGGCAATCACCGGGGGCGGCATCGGGTTACTCCTGACCCAAGCGATCATCACGCAAAAAGACTGGGAAGAGGTCACCTATTACATTATCCTGATCATCATCATGGTGATGTTGATGGATAGTCTATCAGGCTGGCTCCGGCGCAAGCTGATCAAAGGTGATGAGGGCGGGCACTAAGTGGCACGGCTCACAGAAGACGCGCCCTTTGTGCATCCTGATTGCAGCGTGACCGACAGTACCTTCGGGCGTTACACCGAAGTGGGCCAAGGCACGCGCATCGCCCATTCGCATATGGGCGATTATTCCTACTGCGACCGGTTTGCGGATATCGCAAATGCGGAGATCGGCAAGTTCTCCAACATCGCCAGCTACGTGCGGATTGGGGCCACAGATCACCCGATGGATAAGGCAAGCCAGCACCATTTTCATTACCGGTCAGCGGATTACTTCGACGATGCGGAACACGATGAAGCCTGGTTCGCACACCGCAGGTCACGGCGAGCGGTAATCGAGCATGACACCTGGATCGGACACGGGGCACAAATCCGACCCGAAGTAACACTGGGGCACGGCAGCGTCGTGGCGGGCGGAGCGATTGTGACAAAGGACGTCCCACCCTACATGATCGTGGCGGGGATCCCCGCCCAACCCCTGCGCGCACGGTTCCCCGAGGAGATTGCAGAGCGGATGATGTCGCTCGCCTGGTGGGACTGGGAGCACGACCTGCTAAGGACCGCGCTGGACGATTTTCGCACCCTGAAGGCAGAAGCCTTTTTGGAAAAATACGAATAGCCCGCTCAGGCCAAGGTTCTTCTTGCCTTGAGCAATAAACGCGCCGCATTGCGGGTATGAGCCCACTTTAACAAATGCTGCACTGCTTATGAATGTCCGGTTCCCCGTCGCGTGCCGGTGTTTCGGTGCGAAAACACCGAAAGCAAAACGACACCCAGTATCAGGACACTGCACATCGCAAAGGTTCCCGCCATGGCAAAGCTTACGAGGGGCGTCCCGTCTTCGATGCCGGAATCAAAGTAAGCAAGGGACCAGAATACTGCGCTGACCGATCCGGCCCCGAGGATAAAGCCAAAGTTGCGGCTCAGATTGAGGATGCCCGACGTTACGCCCCGATCTTGCTCTGACGCAGTCTCCATCACCGAGGTGTTTAGCGCGGCTAGGAAAACTTGGTAGCTGGGTGCCAGAAAAATGAATGCCAGAATGAATCCGCCAAGGCCGAGCAGATAAGGAAGCGTCGCCATGGCAGCGCACGCAAAGGCCATTGCAGACGCGCCTGCCGTCACCGCATAACCTGTCCCCATTTTCTCTGTGAACTGCCCCGCAGGAATGCCGCTCAGCGCCGACGATATCGGGCCGACAGACATCGCTAGGCCCATTTGCGCGGTCGTTAGCCCAAGTCCATCAATGAGGAAAAAAGGCCCAACCACCAACATGCCCATCATAACGAGTGAAACGATAACGTTCATTGCAAGGCTTATGCGCAAACGGCTGGAACTTAGTAGATCAAGCGGGATGATGGGCGAAAAACTGCGATTTTCGATCACATAAAGCGCCATCAATGCGCCAATCGCTAGAGCTGCGAGCAAACCATCCGTGACGTCCAATCCATTGGCCAATTCAGTCACGAGGAACGTCAGGGCAGTGAGGAAAGCGGCCAATGCACCCGCGCCAGGAAGATCAACTGAACCTTTCTCCGCATGTTCTGTGCTGCCTCGAAGCCAAACGAGGCAAAGCACAAGTGTTGCCAGAGCAAAGGGGACTTGAAGAAAATACACCGAACGCCAGCCAAAAGCGGCCGCAGCAGCAGCCCCAATCGCAGGGCCTGACGCTGTACCAATGGCTGTCATGCTTCCTAGCACGCCCATCCAACGCCCGATTTGGCCAGAAGGCACCAGATCGCGTACCATCGCCAAAGGTATCGCCATCATGGCCGCTGCACCTGCGCCCTGGACAAATCGACTGGCGATCAAAGCCGTCAGCGTCGGCGCGAGGAACGCAAGAACTGCGCCAAGAGTAAAGAGGCACAAGCCCGAAGCCAGCACAGTTGGCTTGCCATAGACATCGCCTGCGCGTCCCACCGGCACAATAAGTGCTGTAACGGCGAGGATGTACATCGAGACAACCAATGTTGGGTTAGGGCTTTGGCCACCGAAGGCTAACGATATGTCCGGTAACGTTACGGCAGCAGAACTTATTCCATAAGCCGCAAGCATGATCGAGAGGCCAGGCCCCGACAGTACCGCTAACGTTCTTTTCGGGTCCGTGGATAGAGAGGAATTGATCAACTAAACGCTCCATTGCAAATTCGGAGCAATCACCCTACAACTTGAAGCCAAGTTTAAGTCAAGAGACATTCATATGACAACACTTTTGGATATTGCCGAGGTGTCAGGCCGTTCTGGTATCAGCCCCTCGGGCCTGCGCTATTATGAGAAAAGGAAGCTGATCGAAGCCGTCGCCCGCAACGGGCTACGGCGTCAGTATGAGCCGACAGTCCTTCAGGAACTGGCACTCATCAACTTGGCCAAATCCGCAGGATTTTCGCTTGATGAGATAGGCTCCGTTTTACGCCGACCCGGAACGGCAGTAATACCTCGCGACGCTCTGGTCGATAAGGCAAACATGCTGGAAAAACAGGCTGAGCGGCTGGTCAACCTCGCAAAAATGCTGCGCCATGTCGCGGACTGCCCGCACGAGGATCACTTCGAATGCTCTCGCTTCCAGAAGTTGCTGAAGGTCGCAACAAAAGTTTGGAATGTATGAACTGGCAAATCCCAAAGTTGCCGAAGGAAGCCTGACGACCAATGACAACTTCGTCCCGCTATGCGGGTAGCGAGCATCAATTCAGTATGGTTTCAAAACCCAGCACGCGTATCGTTAACATGTGTATGTCCCAGCAGTCGACCGACGTTTTGCAGACGTAAGGCCGACATATGTCTCACCACCTGATTCCCAACAAAATAGGCGTTAACCAACGCTTCGGCTGGACAGGCCCGAAGCTGGCTGTCGGGTACCGTTCGGTGGTCGCCTCGCTTGTCGCTTGTCAGAGGTTGTCGACCGTCAGCGTCACCCGGTCCCCGGCAAACCAGGTGTGCCCGTATTCGATGGGCGCTTCGCTGCCATCAACGTTGATCCCCACAGTCCGCAAAATGGGCGCACGTTCAGCGATCCGCAAATGCAGCGCTTGGGTCGGGGTGGCGGATTTGGCCGTCAGCCGGGTTGAGGCGCGGGTATAGTCGCTGACCCCATGTTTCCCAAGCGCTTGGGTCACTGACCCCGTCTCATTCAGATAGGTCAGCAACTCGGGAAAGCGCGCCGCCGGAAAAACGCTGCGAAACAGGGCGATAGGCTGCCCGTCAGCAGAGGAAAGGCCTTCATAGACATGCACTTCGGCGTCCTTTTCCAGCCCCAAAGCCTCACGCTCGCGTTCGCCCGCCATGCGGGTTTCGGTCAGCAGGGGGGTCTTACCCGGACTGCGCCCCGCCGCCGCCAGGTTCTGGTGGAACCGAACCCTGCGCCCGATGGGGTAATCTGTTGGTGTCAAAGCAACAAATACACCCGCGCCGCGCCGCGCATGCACCAGCCCGGCCTCGGCCATGGCGCGCAAAGCGCGCCGCACGGTGTGGCGATTGACACCAAAACGGACCGACAGCTCGGCCTCGGTCGGCAGTTTGTCCCCGGGTTGATAGCGCCCTTCTGCGATGTCGCTGGTCAGCGCCTCGCTGATGGATGTCCAGATTGCTGTGCGTGCCATTTGTCATGAAACTTTCACATGCCGCGCCTTGCGTGGCGGCCCGAAATTTTATAGTTGTCTAGTTGTATATTTATTTCGACAACTACGCAAGGTGTCTAGATGGACGGGAGTTTTCAGGCCGAAAATCCGCGCAAAGTGTGGATGAGCCTTCTTGCCAAAGCGCCAGAGGCAGCGCTGGCCGAACTGTGGAACGCCTTGGATGCCAAGCCAGACTACAGCCTGCTGCGCGCCCCCGAGATCGGCGGCGTTATGGTCCGCGGGCGGGCCGGGGCCGTGGGTGCTCCGTTCAACTTGGGCGAAATGACCATCACTCGTTGTTCGGTCAAGCTGGGTTGCGGCGCTGTCGGTCACGCCTATGTGCAAGGGCGCAGCCGGGACAAAGCGTTGCAAGCGGCGCTGGTCGATGCGCTGATGCAGACCGCGCAGGCCGATAAGGTCGAGGCGCAGGTGCTGGCCCCTCTGCGCACAGGTTATGACGCGGCCAAAACGGCGCGGGCGGCCAAGGCGGCTGCCACCAAAGTGGATTTCTTTACCATGGTCCGAGGAGAGGATTGATGCAGCTGGCCGCACTTGAAGGCGGGTTCGAAAACGCACCCATCGCCTCTGCCCAGGCGTTTCGCGGGATCATGACAGCGATGGCCTGTCCCGGCACGATCCAAACGGTTGCGGGCGCCGCGCCCCCCGCACCTTTGTCTGTCGCGGCGGGTGCCGCAGTGCTGACGCTTTGCGATGCTGAAACGCCGGTGCATCTGGCGGGGCGGTTTGACACCGACGCGCTGCGCGACTGGATTACCTTTCACACAAGCGCCCCCTTGGTTGCCGCAAATCAGGCTATGTTCGCCATCGGTGATTGGACCGACCTGCAATTGAGCGACTTTGCCATTGGTACGTCCGAGTACCCTGACCGCTCTGCGACCCTGATCGTGGAATGCGCAGAGCTTGCGGCCCAAGGTGCCGCGCTCAGCGGGCCGGGGATCAAGGACAGCGCCGCCCTATCCCTGCCTGAAATATCAGCTTTTCAGGCCAACGCCGCCCTGTTCCCGCTGGGCCTTGACTTCATTTTCACCTGCGACAGCCGCTTGGCGGCTTTGCCCCGAACGACAAAGGTGTCCTGATGTATGTGGCTGTAAAGGGTGGCGAAAAGGCCATCGACAATGCGCATGCCTGGCTGGCCGAAGAGCGGCGTGGCGATTTATCTGTGGCTGAACTGTCGGTGGAACAAATCCGCGAACAGCTGAGCCTGGCGGTGAACCGGGTGATGGCCGAAGGCTCACTTTATGATCCTGACTTGGCGGCTTTGGCGATCAAACAAGCCCGTGGCGATTTGATCGAGGCGATCTTTCTGATCCGCGCTTACCGGACGACCCTGCCGCGCTTTGGCGGGACCGCGCCGGTGGATACCGAAGCCATGGCCTGCGACCGCCGCGTATCGGCCACCTTCAAAGACGCGCCCGGCGGGCAGGTGCTGGGGCCAACCTTTGACTACACGCACCGGCTGTTGGATTTCAAACTGGCCGCAGATGGTGAGGTGCCCGAGGGCGTCAAGGCCGAGGCCACGCAAGCCCCCACGCCCCACATCATGGACTTTCTGGATCGTGAAGACCTGATCCAAAACGAAGTTTCCGGCAACGATGTACCACCCGATCTGACCCGAACGCCGCTAGAACTTCCAGCTGAGCGTGCCCTGCGGCTGCAATCGCTGACGCGCGGGGATGAGGGCTTTATCCTCGGCATGGCCTATTCCACCCAGCGCGGCTATGCGCGCAACCACGCCTTTGTGGCCGAGCTGCGCATCGGCGCGGTGCCCGTCGAAATGGAAATCCCCGAGCTGGGGTTTGCCATCGAAATTGGCGAGATCACCCTGACCGAATGCGAAACAGTCAACCAGTTCAAAGGCTCAAAAACCGAACCACCACAATTCACGCGGGGCTATGGGCTGGTGTTCGGTATGACCGAACGCAAGGCGATTTCCATGGCGCTGGTTGACCGGGCGCTGCGCTGGAAGGAACTGGGCGAAGACAACGTTGGCGCGCCTGCGCAGGACGAAGAATTTGTCCTTTATCATTCCGACAACATCCAGGCGACAGGGTTCCTGGAGCATATCAAACTGCCCCATTACGTCGATTTCCAGTCCGAGCTGGAACTGATCCGCAAACTGCGCCGCGAGGCGCAAGGCTTGCAAGAGGCTGCCGAATGACCGGTCTAGCGTATCGGTCCGTCATCGGGCGGGGGCGGGTCGTCATAGATCGTGCCGACGCTCCGGGCCTCTTTGCGTGGGCCTGTGCCAAGCAGCGCGTTCCACAGTTTGCGTGCGGCAAATTGGGCAATGACGACCAACACCATGAACGCGCCGAAGGCCCACAAAAGCGAACTGATCCCGATACTGACGCAAGCCCCATCTGCGCCAAATATCAACGCGTGAAGGATACTGACTGTCTCGCGGCAGCTGTCGAACATCCGTGGCCTCCTTTGCGCAATGCAACCATTTCTTCGCAACATGAGCGATCTTATGTCTGATTACAATTTTGCATATCTCGATGAGCAAACCAAACGGATGATCCGCCGGGCCATTCTGAAGGGTCTGGCGATCCCCGGCTATCAGGTCCCTTTCGCCAGCCGTGAAATGCCGATGCCTTATGGTTGGGGTACGGGCGGCGTGCAGGTCTCAGCCGCTGTGCTGACCCCGAAAGATACGTTCAAAGTCATCGACCAAGGGGCGGATGACACAACCAACGCGGTTTCAATCCGGCGGTTTTTTGAAAAAACCGCCGGGGTAGCTGTGACGGAAGCCACGACCGAGGCCAGTGTGATCCAGACCCGTCACCGCATCCCTGAACAGTCCCTGAGGGACGATCAGATATTGGTCTATCAGGTGCCCATCCCTGAACCCCTGCGGTTCCTGGAACCCTCCGAGGTTGAGACCCGCAAGATGCATAGCCTTGAGGAATACGGGCTAATGCATGTGAAACTGTATGAAGACATCAGCCAGCACGGGGCGATTGCGACATCCTACGCCTATCCGGTCAAGGTCGAAGGGCGCTATGTGATGGATCCATCGCCGATCCCGAAGTTCGACAACCCCAAGCTGGAAATGGCGGGTATCCAACTCTTCGGGGCGGGGCGCGAACAGCGCATCTATGCGATCCCGCCCTATACCCAAGTCGTCAGCCTCGATTTTGAAGACTATCCGTTTGAAGCCTCTAAGGCCGATTGCGCCTGCGATCTTTGCGGGGCCACGGACAGCTATCTGGACGAATTGATCGTCGATGACGAAGGCGGGCGGATGTTCATGTGCTCGGATACGGACTACTGCGCCAAACGCCGCGCCGCAGGCCATGTCGGCGCACAAGGCGTGCCAGTGCAGGGGGACGCAGCATGACACCGCTTTTACAAGTCACTGATATCGCAAAGTTCTACGGCCACCGGATTGGGTGCAAGGACGTGTCCTTTGATCTTTACCCCGGCGAAGTCATGGGCATCGTCGGCGAAAGCGGTTCGGGCAAATCAACGCTGCTGAACTGCCTTGCCGGGCATCTGACTCCAGATCAGGGCCAGGTCAATTTCGACACACGTGTGGGCGGGTTGCGCGACACTGTCACCATGTCCGAGCCTGAGCGGCGGATGTTGTCGCGCACCGATTGGGCCTTTGTCCATCAGCATGCCCGGGACGGGCTGCGGATGAATGTCAGCGCGGGCGGCAATGTGGGCGAACGGTTGATGGCTGTGGGTGCCCGGCATTATGGCGATATCAGGGAGAGCGCGACCGACTGGCTCGGCCGGGTTGAGATTAGCGCCGACCGGGTCGATGACCGCCCCACAGCCTTTTCAGGCGGTATGCAACAACGCCTGCAGATTGCCCGTAATCTGGTCACTGGCCCGCGTCTGGTGTTCATGGATGAACCCACCGGCGGCCTTGATGTCAGCGTGCAGGCACGTCTGCTTGATCTGCTACGCGGGTTGGTGCGGGAAATGAACCTTAGCGCGATTATCGTCACCCATGATCTGGCCGTGGTGCGATTGCTGGCGGATCGGTTGATGGTCATGAAAGACGGCCATGTGGTTGAAACCGGCCTGACTGATCAGGTGCTGGACGATCCACAGCATGGCTACACCCAGCTTCTCGTTTCCTCAGTCTTGCAGGTATGAACCGATGATCAACGTCGAAAACGTCTCAAAATCCTTCACGCTGCATAACCAAGGGGCGGCGGTCATTCCTGTGATGGCCGAGGCCAATTTGCAGGTCGCTGCGGGCGAATGCGTGGCCCTTGTAGGTGCCTCGGGCGCGGGCAAATCCACGCTGATGCGGATGATCTATGGGAACTATCTGGCGGCCTCCGGTCGGATCATGATTGGCGACGTGGATGTGGCCCAGGCCGAACCGCGCGAGATTTTGCAGTTGCGCCGTCACGTCTTGGGCTATGTTAGCCAATTCCTGCGGGTGGTACCGCGTGTGTCCACGTTGGATGTCGTGGCCGAACCTTTGCTGGCTACAGGTACTGACCGGGATGCGGCACATGCGCGGGCAAAAACCTTGCTTGCCAATCTGAACATCCCCGAACGGCTCTGGGCGCTTAGCCCCACGACGTTCTCGGGCGGTGAACAGCAGCGCGTGAATATCGCGCGCGGCTTTGCCTATGATTACCCGGCCATGTTACTGGATGAACCCACAGCCAGCCTTGATGCGGCCAATCGCGAGGTTGTGTTGCAAATGATTGAGGCCGCCAAAGCGCGCGGTGCCGCCATCATCGGGATTTTCCACGATGACGCGGCGCGGGCGCGGGTTTGCGACAAGGAGATCGACGTCACCGGCTTCACCCCACAGGCCGCTGCATGACGGGGCGTTTCATCGCGGTCGTCGGCCCCTCTGGTGTGGGCAAGGACAGCGTTATGCGGGCGATGGCCGCAGCCGAACCACGTATCGTCTTGGCCCGCCGCGTGATCACCCGGCCTTCAGATGCAGGGGGCGAGGATTTTGATGGCGTCGATGATGCCCGCTTCACTAATATGGTGGCGGAGGGCGCATTCGCGTTGCATTGGCCCGCGCATGGGCTGCGCTATGGCATTCCCGTGACGCTGGATGCGGAATTGGATGCCGGGCGCGATGTGGTGGCGAACCTGTCGCGACGCAGTCTGGCGACGGCAAAGGCCCGGTATGAGAACTTCATGGTCATCTCGCTGACAGCTTCGCGCCAGGTTTTGGCCGAAAGGCTTGCCGCCCGGGGGCGCGAAAATGCGGATGAGGTCGCGCGGCGTTTGGCGCAGGCCGATTTCGATGTACCGCCGGAATTTACCCCGCTGACAATCGCCAATGATGGACCGCTGCAGACGACCGTCACTGCGGCCCTTGCTGCGCTTTATCCGGTCAGCGCATAGCGGTGGATTTCATGAAACATCCCATCGCTGGCCTGCCCCATCAGGGCGATATGATCGACCGAGATCGCGTGGGGCAAGACATGCTCCATATGCGGCCTCAGCACATCCATGACATGGGCGCCGATGGCGTCATCCAGCCTGCCGGTCAGGGTCAAGTGGAAATGGAAATCCTCCAGCACGTATGGATAGCCCCAGGTCATCATATTGTGGTCCTGCCGGGGGGTCAGCCCGGCCGCACGCCTGCGCGCCAGCTCTTCGGGCGGGGCGGCGGCGCGGAAGCTATCAAGGTCGGTCACAATCCGGTTGGCGAGCTTATTCAGCGCGGGCGTCTCGCCCGTCGGGCGCAGCGCAATGAAGCCCCGGTGCAGTTGCAAAGCCATCGGCAGGTTTTCAATCGGAGCGGCGGTCTTGGCGAAAGCTGCAATCGCGTCGCGCAAAACCGCCTCACCCGCGTTTTGGGCCGGCCGAAACGGCGCTTTCAACGTCCCGTGAAACCCGTATTTGCGTGGGACAGCGGTCAAGGTGGCCACGTCAAGATCGCCGATATTCGGGTGCGGGATATAGGCGCCCGCCCGGCTATCCCAGCCCAGCCAACTGGCGCAAAAATCCGCGAATGCGCCCGGTGGCGCTGTGTAAAAGACTGCGTAGCGTTCAAACATGAAACCCTCATTGCCAAGGTAGCGTGACAAACCCATGACAGAAGAAACAATTCTCGCCAATGCTAAGATTATCCTATCTGATGAGGTGGTTACGGGCAGCCTAAAGATCAAAGACGGGCAGATCGCGGATATTGCCCAAGGCACAGTGGTGCCCGCTGGGGCGATTAATTGCGCGGCTGATTTCGTCTGCCCGGGCCTGATCGAATTACACACCGATAATCTGGAGCGGCACATGACCCCGCGTCCCAAGGTCGACTGGCCGCACCGCGAAGCCATCGTGGCCCACGACCGCGAATTGGCGGGTACGGGTATTACCACGGTGTTTGATGCGATCCGGGTAGGCTCGATCCTGTCCGGCAGCAAGGGCTACGGTAAATACGCGCGTCAGATGGCGGATGAAATTTTGCAGATGCGCGCGGCGGGAGCGCTAAAGATATCGCACCATATCCATCTGCGGGCCGAGATTTGTTCCGAGACTTTGGCCGATGAATTGGCCGAATTCGGCGAGGCCGACCGGGTGGGCATCGTATCCTTGATGGATCACACGCCCGGGCAGCGCCAGTTTCGGGATTTGAGCAAGTTTGAGGATTACGTTTGCGGCAAGCACAATCTCGACCGCGATGGCTTTACCGAATATGTACAGTTTCTGTACGGATTGCAGGACCAATATGGCAAGGTCCACGAGGCCGCCGCCGTCGCCGCCGCCAAGCGCTATGGCGCGACCTTGGCCAGCCATGATGACACCACAGCAGATCAGGTTGCGGCCAGCAAAGCGCACGGCGTGACCTTGGCCGAATTCCCCACAACGGTGGAAGCCGCCGAGGCGTGTCACACCTCTGGCATCGCCACGATCATGGGTGCCCCGAACCTCGTGCGCGGCGGATCACACTCGGGCAATGTCGCGGCACATGAATTGGCGCGTCTGGACCGGTTGGATATCCTGTCATCAGACTATGTGCCCGCCGCCTTGCTGATGGGGGCGGTGCGTGTCGCCCAGCTTTGGGATGATTGGGCCAAGGGCATTGCGACGGTCACGGCGAACCCCGCGCGGCATGTGCAATTGGCGGATCGCGGGGTGATTGAGATCGGCAAACGCGCTGATATCATTCGCTTTTCTGTGCTGGATGATATGCCTGTGGTGCGGTCGGTGTGGTCCGAGGGGCGTCAGGTCGCTTAAGCGTTGATGGCGTCATCCCAAACCGTAGCCGCAGCGGTTTCATTGCATTGGTAAGTCAGGAGTTTGAGAAATCGTCGAACAAGATGGCCTGAATGCCCTGCTTGTTTTATGCATGTGATGACCAAATTGGCATGATTTCCTGCGCAAGGCGGATTACGCTGCTGTCAACAAGCGGAGCCTGCCCATGCAATTCAGCCTGACCCAGGAACAAGAGATGATCGTCGACACGGTCCGGTCTTTTGTCGAAAACGAAATCTACCCGCATGAGGACCTGGTCGAACGGACTGGCGAAGTGCCCGCCGAGATTGCCGATGACATCAAGCGCAAGACCATTGAGCTGGGGTTTTACGCTTGTAACTTCCCTGAAAGCGTCGGCGGCGCAGGCCTGAACCATCTCGATTTCGCGCTGGTTGAGCGCGAGCTGGGTCGCGGATCGATGGCTTTGAACCATTTCTTCGGACGTCCGCAAAACGTCCTGATGGCCTGTGAAGGGGATCAGAAAGACCGGTATCTGCTGCCTGCTGTCCGGGGCGAGAAAATGGATGCGCTTGCGATGACGGAACCGGACGCCGGATCGGACGTGCGCGGCATGAAATGCACGGCTGTGCGCGATGGGGGCGATTGGGTACTCAATGGCTCCAAGCATTTTATATCGGGCGCGGATCATGCCGATTTCTTTATCGTTTTTGTGGCCACAGGCGTGGATGAAACCCCGCGCGGGCCCAAGAAACGGATCACCACGTTTCTGGTGGATCGGGACACGCCGGGATTTGTGGTGCGCGATGGTTACAACTCGGTCAGCCACAAAGGGTACAAAAATTGCATTCTGGAATTTGACGATTGCCGCTTGCCCGATGCGCAGGTTCTAGGTGACGTCGATGGCGGTTTTGCTGTGATGAATGAGTGGCTCTATGCGACGCGTATCACCGTTGCCACGATGTCGGTGGGCCGGGCACGGCGATGCTTTGACTATGCGTTGAACTACGCGGCTGAGCGCGAACAGTTTGGCCAGCCGATCGGCAAGTTTCAGGGTGTGGGTTTTCAGATCGCAGACATGATTACCGAGATCGACGCGGCTGACATGCTGACCCTCGCAGCAGCTTGGCGGTTGGATCAGGGGTTGCCCGCGAACCGGGAAATTGCGTCGGCTAAACTCTATGCCAGTGAAATGCTCGCTCGCGTGACGGATGCGACACTGCAGATTTACGGGGGCATGGGGCTGATGCAGGATTTCCCGATTGAACGGTTCTGGCGCGATGCCCGTGTGGAGCGGATTTGGGACGGTACGTCTGAGATCCAACGCCATATCATCAGCCGCGAATTATTGCGGCCTTTGGGCGCCTAAATGGGGCGGCTTGATCGTCTGCTGCGCCCCAAGTCGATCCTTGTGGTCGGCGGAGGCACCTGGGGCCGGGATATGCTGCTGCAATGCCAAAAAATCGGCTTTGCAGGTGGTCTCTGGGTCGTGCATCCGACCAAAGACAAGATCGCAGGGCTGCGCCCGTTTCGGAGCCTTGCGGAGTTACCCGGCGTACCCGACGCCGTGTTTGTCGGTGTGAACCGCAAGGCCACGATTGATGTCGTGCGTGATCTGGCGGGCATGGGGGCCGGTGGGGCGATTTGCTTTGCCTCGGGGTTTCGGGAAGCTGCGGGTGAAGACGCGGGCGGCGCGCATTTGCAGGCTGAGCTGCTGGCGGCGGCTGGTGATATGCCGATCATCGGGCCGAACTGCTATGGGCTGCTGAACTATGTGGACGGGGCCACGCTTTGGCCGGATCAGCATGGCGGCGTGCGGGTCGACAAAGGGGTCGCACTGATCACGCAGTCGTCGAATATTGCGATCAATCTGACCATGCAAAAGCGCGGCTTGCCGATTGCCTATGTGGTCACGGTCGGCAATCAGGCGCAGACTGGGTTTGCGGAAATTGGGATGGCCTTGCTGGATGATCCTAACGTCACGGCTTTGGGGTTGCATATCGAAGGGGTTGGTGACCTTCGAGCGTTTGAAAAACTGGCGGCGATGGCGCGCGAAAAGGGCAAGCCAATTGTGGCGTTGAAGGTTGGGACATCTCAGCAAGCCCGAACCGCAGCGGTGTCGCATACGGCCTCGCTTGCGGGAAGTGATGCGGGCGCGCGTGCCTTATTTGCGCGGCTTGGGATTGGGCAGGCAACCTCGCTGTCGGGGTTACTTGAGGCGTTGAAACTGCTGCATGTCTGCGGGCCCCTGCCGTCGGCGCAGATCGCATCGATGTCATGTTCGGGGGCGAGGCCAGCCTGATGGCGGATGCGGCCCATGGCACCGCCGTGTTCTATCCGGCGCTGACAGAGGATCAATCGTCGCAACTGCGTGCCGCCCTTGGTCCCTTGGTCGCCTTGGCTAACCCATTGGATTACCACACCTATATCTGGGGTGATGAGGACGCGATGACGGCGACGTTTACCGCGATGATGGATGACCGGATGGCCTTTGGGGTCGTTGTCTTGGACTTTCCGCGCTCTGATCGCTGCAGTTTTGAGGCATGGACACTGGTGATCAACGCCGTTGCCCGCGCGCAGGCCGCCGCAGGAAAGCCCGTTGGTCTGCTCAGCTCGTTGGTGGAAACCATGCCAGAGGACGTCGCACGGGCATTGGTCGCGCGCGGGGTTGTGCCGCTCTGCGGTATCCCTGAGGCGATGCAGGCGATCTCGGTTGCGGCGTCGATTGGCCAAGCATCTGATGCCTCTGGGCCGTTGGTGTTGCCCTTTGCAGATGCCCTGACCGGCACCGCCATGTCAGAGGTTACGGCGAAACTGGCTTTGCAGGAGCACGGTTTGGTCGTCCCACGCGCCAAACGTGCCGCGACGCCTGAGGCATTGCCTGATGCCGTTGCAGCCGTAGGTTTCCCCTTGGTCCTGAAAGGCGAGGGGGTGGCCCATAAGACCGAAGCCGGTGCGGTGGCGTTGAACCTAGCAGACTTGCCTGCGGTCCTGGCTGCGGCGGAGGCCATGCCTTGCACCCAGTTTTTGGCCGAGCAAATGATCCAAGGCGTTGTGGCCGAGTTGCTGGTCGGGGTCGTGTCTGACCCGGCGCATGGGTTTGTGCTGACGCTGGCCGCTGGCGGTGTCTTGGCGGAACTTTTCGATGACCGCGTGTCCTTGCTGTTGCCCGTGACCGCGCTGGACATCGACCAAGCCCTCGCCGGTTTGCGGATCGACCGCGTGCTGTCAGGCTATCGCGGCGCACCTGCCGCGGATCGCGCGGCGGTCATTGACGCGGTCTTGGCCATCCAGTCCTATGTCTGCGCGCAGAGGCCCATCGAAGTTGAAGTAAACCCGCTGCTGTGTTGCCCTGACGGGGCCATCGCGGCGGACGCATTGATCATCACAGGAGACACCCCATGACCGACAGCCCCATCAAGACGCAACGCGACGGCCATGTGCTTGAGGTGACTTTGGATCGGCCCAAGGCCAATGCGATTGATCTGGCGACCAGCCGGATCATGGGCGATGTCTTTGCCGATTTTCGGGATGATCCTGATTTGCGCGTGGCGATTATCACGGGTGCGGGCGAGAAATTCTTCTGCCCCGGGTGGGATCTGAAAGCGGCGGCTGACGGCGACGCGGTGGACGGGGATTACGGGCGCGGCGGCTTTGGTGGCTTGCAGGAATTGCCCCGCATGAACAAACCGGTGATTGCCGCCATTAACGGGATTTGCTGCGGCGGCGGGCTGGAACTGGCGCTGTCTGCAGATATTTTGCTGGCGGCGGATCATGCATCATTTGCTTTGCCTGAAATCCGGTCAGGTACGGTCGCAGATGCCGCATCAATCAAAATGCCGAAACGTATTCCCTATCACATCGCGATGGAGATGTTGCTAACCGGGCGCTGGATCGACGCGCAAGAGGCGGCCCGTTGGGGGTTAGTGAACCGGGTTGTGCCTGCAGCTGATCTGATGACACAGGCCCGCGAAATGGCGGCCCTGATCGCCTCTGGTCCGCCCTTGGTGAATGCCGCGATCAAGGAGGTGGTGCGCGAGGCAGAGGATATGAAGTTCCAAGACGCGATGAACAAGATCACGAAAAGCCAGTTTGAAACGGTTGAGCGGCTTTATACATCCGAAGACCAGTTGGAAGGCGCACGCGCTTTTGCCGAAAAGCGCGACCCGGTCTGGAAAGGGCGTTAAAGGGCCAAGTCTTCTAACAGATCATCGCGGGAATAGTCAGCGCGCAGCTTGCTTTGCTTCACATGCCCGCGTTCGACAACCACAAACCGATCCCCCAGCCGGTAGGCGAAGTCGGCGTTTTGCTCGACCAGAACAATCGCCATATCGCCACCCGCGCGCAGCTGTTCCAGCGCATCGCCGATTTGCTGGATTACGTTGGGCTGAATGCCCTCGGTCGGTTCATCCAGCAACAAGACCTTGGGGCGCATGATCAGCGCCCGCGCGATGGCCAGCTGTTGCTGTTGCCCGCCGGACAGGTCACCGCCACGGCGTGACCGCATCTCGGCCAAGACGGGGAAAAGCTCAAACACGTGATCGGGGATGCTGTGATCGGTCTTTGGTAGGCATGCAAAGCCGGTCTCTAGGTTTTCCAACACGGTCATCATCGGAAAGACTTCGCGGCCTTGCGGGACATAGGCGATCCCGGCGCGTGCGGCGTGAAAAGCCGAGGAGAGACGCACGTTTGTGCCGTTGATCTGCACATCACCGCTGCTCGCGCCGTGCCGCCCGGCGATGGCCTTGAGCAGGCTGGTTTTCCCTACCCCGTTGTTGCCCATCACGGCTGTAATTTCACCCACCACGGCGGACATGGAAATGCCGAACAGGATTTGGCTCTGCCCGTAATGCAGATCAAGATTGCTGACTTCAAGCATGGCCGCGTCCCAGATATACGTCGATGACGGTTTGATTAGAGGTCACGTGGTCCAAGCGACCTTCGGCCAGAACAGACCCTTCGTGCAGCACGGTGACCTTGCAATCCAAGCGGCGCACGAATTCCATATCGTGTTCGACCACCACAACGGCGCGTGTCTTGGCGGCCTCTTTGAGGATATCGGTCGTCTTTTCCCGCTCTTCCACGGTCATACCTGCCGCAGGTTCATCAACCAGCAACAACCGGGGTTCCTGCGCCAGCAACATACCAATCTCAAGCCATTGCTTTTGCCCGTGGCTGAGTTCACCGGCGATACGGGTCAGATTGTCCAACAGGCCGATATTCTCGGCAATCGCCTCAATCCGTTCCGCGTTATGCTTGGTTTTCTTATGCATCAGCACATCAAATGGGCTGCGCGGGTTTTTCAGCGCCATGGCCAGGTTTTGGCGCACGGTCTGGGCCTCAAACACGGTGGGTTTCTGGAACTTGCGCCCGATGCCTTCGGTCGCGATCTTGCTTTCGGACATGCCCAGCAGCGAAATGTTCCGCTCTCCCCAGATCACGGTGCCTTCGTCCGGTTTCGTCTTGCCGGTCACGATATCCATAAAGGTCGTCTTGCCTGCACCATTCGGTCCGATGATGGCGCGCAATTCACCCTCGGCAAAGTTGATCGACAGGTTGTTGATCGCGCGAAACCCGTCAAAGGTGACGGACACGCCCGAGACTTCCAGAAGCATGCTCATGATGGCTTCCTCACCAGATAATCGAACAACCCGCCGATGCCTTTGGGGAAGAATAAGGTTACGGCCACGAAGGACAGCCCGAGGACGATCAGCCACCAATCGGTCCATTGGATGGTGTAGAACCCAAGATCGACATTCGGCGCGCCGCCTCCGGTGAACCAGCTTGAGACAAGCGACACGAAGGCCGCCCCGATGACCGCCCCGTAAAGCCGCCCGCGTCCGCCAATGGCGACCCAGACCGCCAGATAGATCGACGCGATAGGTGCGATCTCACCGGGGTTGATGATGCCCGCTTGTGGGTAGTAGAGCGCGCCTGCGATGCCCGACACGACGGCAGTGATGGTGAAGATGAACAGTTTGTAGCTTTCGACGTGATAGCCGAGAAACCGCACACGGGCTTCGTTATCGCGGATGCCTTTGATCACGCTGCCCATCTTGCCCGAGACGACCCAGGCAAAGAAGACATAGCCTGCGGCCAAGGCGATGGCAGAAGCGACAAAGAAGATGATTGATATCGTCGCTTGCGATGTCCCTTCATAGCCGGGAATGTTCTGCAACCCGGACAGGCCGTTGTTGCCGCGCAACCCGCTGTCGTTCTGGAATAGGTAGAGCGATAGGGCGAGGGTCATCGCTTGCGTCAGGATCGACAGATAGACACCCGTGACCCGTGACCGGAAGGCGAGCCAGCCAAAGACCAGCGCAAGCAGTCCGGGGATCAGGATGACCATCACAAGCTGCAAAAACAGGCTGTCCGCGAAGGCCCAGATCAGGGGGAATTCAGAGCTGCCCACAACCCCGAAGATCTGGTTGCCGATAGCATCTGATATCTCTTGCGGGGTGGGGGGGATGGCTTGGCCTGAAAGGCTGTCCAGCACCACGATCTCGGTCCGCGCATACATCAGCCACATGCCGATGGCATAGCCGCCGATCCCGAAAAAGGCGAAGTGGCCCAGCGACAGGATCCCGCAATAGCCCCAGACCACATCCATCGCGATGGCGATCAGGCAGAGGCACAGGGTCTTGCCCAAGGTCTTGACGAATGAGGTTGAGATCAGGCCAACCCCTGTCACTTCTGACATCAGCGTCACGACGATGGTGAACAGGCCAAGCCCGGCCAGAAACCACATGACGGAGGGATTTTCGATAAGAAATGGTCTGCGCATGGGTTAATCCGCCGCCGCACGGCCTTTGAGGGCGACGATGCCCTTGGGCCGGAATTGAATAAATAGGATGATGAACAGGATCATATAGGTTTGTGCTGCCAACGTGTTGGACGGGTTCAACCATTCGATCCCTTTTTGCAGGAAACCGATCAAAGACGCACCCGCAAGCGTGCCCCAGACGTTCCCCACACCGCCAACAACGACGGTCATGAAGCTTTGCACGATGTAATCCGCACCCATTTCCGAGGTCACCTTGGCATAAAGCCCAATCGCAACACCCGCGATCCCGGCGATGCCAGAGCCGAACCCAAAGGTCAGCATGTTGATCCGGTCGGGGTTGATCCCCATGGATGCGGCCATGCCGGGGTTTTGTGTGACTGCGCGCACCTCAAGCCCAAGCCGGGTGCGTTTGAGCACAAACAGGATCAGCGCCAGGAAGATCAGCGCCAGAACGAAGATGGCGATCCGGATATAGCTGATCGCGATCACGTCATTCAGCACCCAGGCGCCGTCCAGCCATTCAGGTGAGGTCAGCGGGCGGGCTTGTGTGCCAAAGATGTTCTTGGCCAGCTGCTGCAGAGCAATCGAAATCCCGAAGGTGGCCAAAAGTGTTTCAAGCGGGCGGTGATACAGATGGCGGATCACCAGCCGTTCCATGGCAACGCCCGCGCCAAAGGTGATGGCAAAGGCCAGCGGCAGGGCGATCAGGATCGACAGTGTGTAATCCGGCACAAACTGCTGCACGACAAAGCCCGTATAGGCGCCCATCATGATAAACTCACCATGGGCCATGTTGATCACGCCCATCACACCAAAGGTGATCGCCAGACCAATCGCGGCTAGAAAGTAGATCGAAGCGAGCGATAGCGCGTCCAGTCCCAGGTCAGCGGCTTGGCTAAAGCCCACGCGGGTTTCAATCGCGTCCAACGCGCTGCGTGCGGCATCGGTGATGGCGGTGTCGGGCTCGGCGTAGCTGGCAAAGAAGACGTGGGCATCAAGTGCTTCGGACTGCTGCGCCGGTGTGACGCGCGGTGGAACAATGCCTGCATCTGCGAGCGCATCATAGGCGATTTCGCGGTTCGCATCCGTGTTCAATTTTGCGACAGGCTGGCCGCCGACGAACGCGCCTTCGATATTGGCCTCAAGCTCTGCGCGGATATAGGCGGCTGTGATCAGGGGCGGGGCCAGTTCTGCGGCGACAAGTTGGTCGTAAGCCTCGGCCTCGGTCAAATCCACGCCGGGGGTCAGGATCGCGGCGATGTTGGCATCTTCGGGCACGTCGGTCGCGACGCCGGTGTCTGTTGACAGAATACGGTTCAGGACGGCGCGCACGTCGACGGACAGATCGCCTGAGAGCGCTTCGATTGCCGCAATCCGTTCGTCGGTTGTTTCCGCGAACTGCGCGCCCAGCATGCCTGCCAGGCGGGTTTTGATCTGTTGAAGCTCCGCGTCGGGTTCGCCTTCGATTGAGGCTTGCAGCGGTGCCAATTGACTGGCGTCCATGCTGCGGGCAATCGCCTCAACCGCCGCGCGGCGTTTTTCGATATCGGGATCGGACAGTTGGAACTGGACCAGCGCGTCGCCAATGGCGCGGCGGACACCGCCGTTGGGGCGGGATTCTGTGACGTCATCCTCCGGCACTGTGGCCACGGCCTCGCCACTGTCCAGATCAAATAGGGCGACCTCATCCCCGGTTTCCTCGGCGCGGAAAAACAGCCCGTCGCTGGTGCGTTGGACAATGGCGCGGTCACGCCAGGCTTCGAGAAAGGGCAGGGCTTGGGGCAGGCCGCTATCGACCAGATCATCCAGCACAACGCCGACAGTGCGGCGGCCGGGTTTAAGAACTTCTTCTGCGTGGGTTTGCAGCAGGGATTGTAATGACTGGGCTGCCACCATCGCAGGGGTCATCAGGCACATCGCGAGCGCCAGAAGGAATATTCGTAGCATGGGAAGGGGCCGATCTGTCATTTGTGTGCGGCGCGCGAAAGGTCGCGCGCCACACGAGAGGCTTATTAGTAGTTCGAAGTCAGCTGAACACAGGTCTCAGTTTCGGTGTTGTACATACCGCAACCCAGATCTTTCCAGTCAGATGTCAGAACAGCAGATTCTGGCAGGAAGTCTGTCCATGCATCGCCGGGGACTTCTTCTGTCTGGCTGATGATGTCGAACTGACCGTCAGCTGTGATTTCGCCGATCAGCACTGGCTTGGCCAGGTGGTGGTTTGGCAGCATGACCGCTGTACCGCCTGTCAGGTTCGGGAATTCCTGACCGTACATGGCTTCACGCACCGCATCCACGTCTGTTGTGCCTGCTTCAGTGACCGCGTTTACCCACATGTTGAAGCCGATATAGTGGGCTTCCATTGGGTCGTTGGTCACACGGTCTTCGCCCATTTTGGCTTTCCATGCGGCAACCCATTCGTCGTTCAGGTCAGATTCAGCGGACTGGAAGTAGTTCCAGGCAGCCAGGTGACCAACAAGGTCGGATGTGTCCAGACCGGACAGCTCTTCTTCACCTACAGAGAAAGCAACGACAGGGATGTCATCAGCCGAGATACCAGCCGCAGCCAGTTCTTTGTAGAAGCCGATGTTTGCGTCACCGTTGATGGTTGAGATCACACCAACCTGCTTGCCGTCTTCGCCAAGTGCCACAACGTCTGCGACGATTGTTGCCCAGTCAGAGTGACCGAATGGGGTGTAGTTCACGAAGATATCTTCGGCAGGGATGCCGTTATCTTGCAGATAGCTTTCCAGGATGTTGTTTGTTGTACGTGGGTAGACATAGTCCGTGCCCAACAGCGCGAACTTCTCAACGCCCAGCTCTTCCAGGAAGTAATCTGTCGCAGGGATAGCCTGCTGGTTTGGTGCCGCACCTGTGTAGAATACGTTGCGCGAGCTTTCTTCGCCCTCGTATTGCACTGGGTAGAACATCAGGCCGTTCAGCTCTTCCAGAACAGGCAGGGCGGATTTGCGGCTGACGGAGGTCCATGACCCGAAGATCACGTCAACTTCTTGGACGGTCAAAAGCTCGCGTGCTTTTTCAGCGAACAGTGGCCAGTCGGATGCGGGGTCAACCACAACGGCTTCGATCTGACAGTCAAGCAGGCCACCAGCGGCGTTTTGCTCTTCGATCAAAAGCTCCATTGTGTCTTTCAATGTCGTCTCGGAGATCGCCATGGTGCCCGACAGCGAGTGCAGAACACCGACCTTGATCGGGTCAGCGCATTCAGCCGCTGCAATACTTGCGGAGCCCATCAAAGCAACCGTCACAAGAGATGAGAATTTAATTGTCATAGGTTCATCGTCCCAGTTGTTGCTGCGGGCGAATTAGGGACGCAACATGCGTACCAAAGGCAGCCCAACTCACAAAGTCAGAACCCGCAACAGTGTTGTTGTAGTCGCGCGATGGGCGTAATCTGCCAAGATAACCCTCCGCACGGCGTGCGCCCTCTAAGATGAAGGCACAGTTACTTGGGGCGAATGATTAAAGATTCTCCAGAAAATGGATCGGTGACACTATCGATTCACCGCATTTGCCCAAAAAAATGACTAAAATTTAGATATATGGCTAATTTTACGGCAAATAGGGGAGCGCTCTCGCAATATTGTTGCTTATTAAAATTGCAGAAATGGCCCAGTGCTCGCTTGCCGCGCGCCAGGATTCTATCACGTGGAATTGTTCTTGAATGCGGGCCTAACTGCCGTTCAAACCTTGAAGACATTGTTGAGCGCGGGCGCTAGCGTGTTCGAATGAAGATTGTTGTCTTACCTGGCCTGGACGGCACCGGGCGGCTCATTCCAAAACTGCAAGATGCGCTGTACGGCGGCCATTCCGTCACAGTATTTTCTTATCCACATCACCTATTTCGGTACGAAGATATACTTGAATGGATCCTCCCACGGCTTCCCCGCGAGGATTACATTCTGGTTGCAGAGTCGTTTTCCGGGCCTGTTGCGGTACTTGTTGGGGCGCAAAACCCTCTTGGCCTGAAAGGTATCGTGTTCATTGCCACCTTCGCCCGAAAACCGCGAAAACTGCCTGCTTTTCACGCGAATCTAATCGAGATTTTGCGCTCCAGTCTTCGCTCATGACCAACTTGGCGCAGCCGTTTTTGATGGGAAAATGGGCAAATCCTGCATTCACAAATCAGTTCCGGCAAGCATTGCAAAACCTCCCGCCTGCAACCCTAGCCAAGCGTCTCATCAGCGTCTTACAGGTCGATGTCGTTGATGCGCTGAAAAACTTGGACGTTCCTGTTCTCTACCTGCGCGCGACCAAAGATCGACCAATTCCGGAACAAATGTCATGGGATTTCGCAACCGAGCTAGAACAATGACATGGGTTATCCTCGGTATGTTTGGGCGCGAAGCGGACTTGCGGCGTTGCAGCGATGCTAAATTCGGTTCCGATGTGCGGGACGAAGTTCCATTTCGCTGCGGCTGCGCCAATGTCCGTTCTGGAGCTAGTTTGATGGAATCGAGCGGTATCCTTTGATGACCATACCAATGCCTGCCCCAGTGAGCCCTAAGCCACTTAAAAGCTCTGGATTCAGCCAACGAGATGTCGTGCGTTTTACCGCTGCGGTGGCGAAAAATGCGTAGGCCAAAATGGACATTGCGTCCAAGATAATAAAGATGATGCCGTAAACAGCACCTTGAACAAACACGTTGTGGTCGGATGAAATGAAGGCCGGGAACAGCGCCACAAAGAACACTATTGCTTTGGGGTTTGTCACGCAGGCAAAGAAGCCCGCCCAAAACGTTGTCCGGTCCGATTGCATAGCGACATATCCAGCTGGTTTGCCCATGTTCTTGAACGCACTCACCGCCATCCAAAGAATGAACAAACCGCCCAAGATTTGCAGGAATGGGAGAACCATTTCTGAGATCGCGACCAGTGCCGTTAGCCCTACAACAGCAACAGTGACATGAACCATTGTTCCGAGGGCGTCGCCTGCAACAGCAATATAAGCTGCTCTTGGTCCATGTCGGATGGCTTGTGCGGTGGCAAATGCAACGGATGGCCCTGGCACAGCCAAGAACACCACAGTTGTCGTCAAAAAAGCCGCGAAAAGGACTGGGTCCATTTTAAGTCACCAACTGCAATTGATAAGATGATGTCGAGACTGCCAGACAGCAATTGGGTTGTCGAGTTGGCGCAAGCCGACATTCATGCGCCGCGCAGCATCGTACACGAAGGGCTCATAGCGGACCATAGCCGCACTTTGGCCTGAGGTCTTTTGGGTTCGGTTCGCGGGGCGTCATCGCCGTAGGGATGGTCTGATCGCCGTACAGAAACCGTACATACCGCGTACATAATCTGTACGTACAGATGTGCTGACGAAACGGAAGAACTGCAGGCCAGCCCCCGGACCCCCAATTGCGCCATTCCATGATGATGGGGCGCGGGCCATGACCTTCTCTTTGCGGATCGCCTCAAATTTAGGCCTGACAGAAGGTGATCAATGCGTTATGCACTCCATAACGATTCATGTCGGAGAGCATACAGATGGATAATATCAGGATCTTTTCACCGCTGCGCTGAAGCCGGTCCTGATGGGTTGGCAAATGCCACCCCCCTTCTTTCTCCATCTTACTGCTACTTTCGCCCGTTGGAGGGCAGACATGTTTCGCAAATTCGAAGACCTCATCGATCCTTTTACGCCTGCTGACCACGGGACGCCCTCTGCGTCGCTTTGGACCTATCTGCGCACCGAGCTGAAACCGTTCCATAAATGGCTGCCCTGGATGGCGCTGACGGGTATGTTGGTTGCGCTGATGGAAAGCGGGTTGGTGTTTTATTCAGGCCGCTTGATTGACTTGATGAACGCGGCGGGCGCGGCAGCCTTTTGGGACGCCCATAAGGTTGAAGTGCTTTGCGTCGCCTTCTTCATCCTGTTTCTGCGTCCATTGGTGATCACCTTTAACCACCTGTTTCTTGAGCAAACCCTGGCCTCGAACATGCAAGAGCAGGTGCGCTGGCGCGCCCATAAACATCTGCTGGGCCAGTCGACCAGCTTTTTTCAGAACGATTTTGCCGGCCGTCTGAGCAACCGCGTTATGCAGATGGGCCCCGCCCTGGAAGACAGTGTCTATATGGCGTTTGAAGGGATCTGGTATTCGGTCACCTATGTTGTCGGTGCCACATTGGTGCTGACCCAGATCGATTATCGTCTGGGTATCCCGATGGCCATCTGGCTGGCGCTTTACATAATGTATGTGCGCAAAATTGCGGTCCGTGTCGCCTCGGCCTCGGAAAAATGGTCCGATGCAAGGTCGCTGGTGACGGGCCGCGTTGTTGATGCCTATGCCAATGTCGAAACGGTGAAACTATTTGCCCATGGCGCCCGGGAAGAGGCCTATGCCCTGTCCGCGATGCGCCGTTTGCGTCTGCGCTTTCAGCGGTTCCTGCGCTTGATGACCGAGCTGTCATTTGGCCTGAACGCGCTGAATGGCCTGTTGATGGTGGGCGTCATTGCCCCGGCTGTCTGGCTGTGGACCCTTGAGCTGGTCACAGTGGGTGAGGTGGCCGCGGCTGCTGCACTGGTCATTCGCCTGAATGGCATGAGCGGTTGGATCATGTGGGTCACGATCCGCCTTTTTGAGCATGCCGGTGTCATGCGTGAAGGTCTGCGTTCAATCGCCGTCAAACAGGATGTGGTCGACGCCCCGGATGCAAAGCCACTGGTTGTCACGAATGCAGCTGTTCAGATTGAAAACCTGACCCATCATTATGGCAAAGGCCATGGCGGTCTGGACAATGTCAGCCTGACGATCCCTGCGGGTCAAAAGATAGGTCTGATTGGTCGTTCCGGCGCGGGTAAATCCAGCCTTGTGAACCTTTTGCTGCGCTTTCGCGATGCCGAAAGTGGCCGTATCTTGATTGACGGTCAGTCCGTGTCTGGTGTGACCCAGGACAGTTTGCGTCAGCAGATTGGGATGGTCACGCAGGACAGTTCGCTTTTGCACCGTTCGGTCCGTGCTAATATCCTTTACGGCAAGCCCGGCGCGACCGAGGCCGAGATGATTGCCGCCGCTGAACGCGCCGAGGCCCATCAGTTCATTCAGGACCTGCGTGATCCTGAGGGCCGCGCAGGTTACAATGCCCAAGTTGGTGAGCGCGGTGTCAAACTGTCCGGTGGTCAGCGTCAGCGGATTGCCATCGCCCGTGTCATCCTGAAGGACGCCCCGATTTTGATCTTGGATGAGGCCACGTCCGCCCTGGACAGTGAGGTCGAGGCCGCCATTCAAAAGACCCTTTATGGCGTTATGGAAGGCAAGACCGTTATTGCCATTGCCCACCGTCTATCCACCATCGCCCAGATGGACCGGATCGTGGTTTTGGATCAGGGCCGCGTTGTTGAAGACGGCACCCATGAGGCGCTATTGGCCCAGAACGGCCTTTATGCCGATCTATGGTCCCGCCAATCGGGTGGCTTTTTGGCCAAGGATGACTGATCTGTATGCTTGAGGTCCTGACCCGGGGGGCACCGCCCCCCATTCGGGCTGTCCTAATCGACCGCCCAAAGCAGTGCCTGATCCCCACCCATTTTGCTGTGCCCGAAGGGCCGGTAGGCTTCGGCAAATGCATCAAGCTCTGGGTTGGGTTCAAGCGCTAGATAGGCCTCAAGCCAGGCCAGCTGGAAGCTTTCTAGTTCATCCGTGCCGTCAAACAGACTTTGCGGTACCCCGGAATAGGCTTCGCTTGCGGCGCCTGTTTCTAGGTCATTGATCGTAAATTCCACGATCCGATCCAGCGCATTGTTGCAGACGCCCCGGATCGACAGATCCTGCTTTTCCAAAAGCAGCGTTGTCAGCACCAGTGGTGCCACCGCATGCAGTTGGTAATGCAGCGCATATTTCCCCCGCCGCATTTCCTGCGGCAGGCTGCCATCGTCAAGCGCCTCGCATTGCAGGAAGGTCGCCGACCAGGCCGACCAGCGCAGTGCAACCGGATCATCCCGCAGATCGCCAACCACGTTGATCCCCAGTGTGGCCCAAGCCCGCAGGTTCCCTGATTTGGCCCCTTGTGTCGCGTCTTCTTCCCAGAAGGTCATTTGATCTGCCGCCCGGCGTCCCAGCCAGTCTTCGATTGTGCTGCGTGCTTCAAGATTGGTGCTGAACGGCGCCAGCTGCACATAGGCCAGCGCAAACCCCGCGATCCGTGATCCGACAGAGAAATTCGCGGTGATCGTGTTCATCTCGCTGAGAGCATCGGCTTCGGCCCAGGCGGCCAGTTGCGCGATTGCGCATTCGGCCATCTCAAGCTGTCCGTCCTTGCCTTCGGTCACGTCGTTCGCTGTGTTCGTCAGATCCCGGATGAAATCATCAATCGGGCCAAGTGCCGCGTTCACCTCGGCATTGCCTGCTTCATCGATATCAGAGCGTGTTTCGCTTTCATCGGTGTAGCGGCTGCCGAACCCGAGCGCGATCACCGGTGTGGGCGCTGCGATGCAATCTTCGGCTGCGGCCAGCACAGGCGTGGTCAGTCCTGCGGCGAGGGCGGTGCTTGTGATGGCCAGTAATCCACGCATTAGGTGTCTCCGTTCAGGTCGAGCAGAGCAGTGATTGCCCCGGCTTTGATTGATCCGTTTGCGGCCGCCTGTTCAAGCCATTGCAGCGCGCTGGGCAAGTCAGCCTCGGTCCCGATGCCAAAGGCCAGCGCATAGCCATATTCGGCCATTGCCGTTGTGTCCCCGCCTTCGGCCGCACGCGCTAGCCATTGCGTCGATTCCATCAGCTGATCGCCGTTTGCCGCAGTTTCGCGCAGATACATTGCATAGACCCGCATTGAGTAGATATCGCCCGTCTGTGCCGAGGCAAGGAACACCTGCGGCATATCAAGCTGTTGGCCGATCTGCGCCTGCACGGCTTCGCCCGCCCGGCGGTAGCGCCCCAGGAACCGCGCCAGATTTTCCTTATTTGGATCCTCAAGCGCCGCAGTGATCAATTCGGCCGCACGGGTGGGGTCAAAGGTTGCCGCTTCGGTGTCGAGTGCCAGATCAAAGACCCCGCGTGCCGCATTCACATCGCCCCTGGCCAATGCTGTTTCAAACAGCGCCATCGCGCTTTCGGCCGCCGCAGTCCCGTGCAGGTCCAGTTTGACTTCGGCCAGATCGATCATCGCCCATGTATTGTCGCCCAACAGGTTCTCGGCCACGTCGATCCAGTGCATGGCTAAATCCTGATCGCCGATATCGAGATAGATCTGCGCCATGGTCATGGTGTTTTTGTAGTCGCAACGGATGATCCCTGCCGCCCGCGAAAGGTAGGTTTTCTGCGTCTGTTCATCGACGAATGGCACCGCAAACAGCAGGGCGTCGAAATCACCATTGGCCGCGATCACATCCGCATATTGCAGATAAACGTGGCGCCCGCCGCTCTCTGACCCGCTAAGAGAGGTCAGCAGGTGCATCGCCGCGCCTTGACCGCGTGATGCAGGTTGCTCCAGTAGCGCCCGCACTTCGTTTGTGTTGAAATCTTCATCGCTGATTTCGTAGTCCAGCATCGCCTGCGCCAGCGCCAGGGCCGCATCCGAGCCAGCGCGCTGATATTGCCGCCGCAGCAGATCAAAAGCGACCAGGCGTTGTTGCGGGTTTGCGGCCAATTCGAATTCCAGCTCGGCAAGCGCCTCAAGAACGCTGGAATACCGGTCTGCATATTCCTGCCAGAAGGCCAGGAGCGCCGGATCGGTGTCGGGAGAGCTTTCAAGGAATTTCAGATAGTTGGCCAAAGCCCCTGGGCGTCCATAAAGTGCATGCGACTGGAGCGACGCGACCGTCAATGCATTTTCGCTAGGGTCCAGCTGGGTCAGTTCGCGCGCAGCGATTTCGAGATTTGCGGTATCTGTCGCAAACTGGGTCGCGGCCCAATGTTCGGCCTCAGCGACGCGCGGGCTATCGGTGGCCTGACACATGAACATCCCGTGCAGTGTTTGCGATGGCAACACGCCGCCCAAGGTCGAAACCGAGTAGCTGAGCAGGTCAACCGCACGTTCAAATTCGGCAGGATCGCCGCGCCGCGCGACAAGCGCTTCGGCAAGAGCAATCATCCCATCCATGTCGCCCAGCTCAGCGGCACGTTCCAGATAAACAATGGCTTCGTCCTGACCGGCCCATATGCCCTTGTCTTCATAGACTTCTTTCGCGAGCCGGGTGTAGACCCAGCCAGGAACATCATCGAGTGTCGCGAGCGCCTGAAGTGCGCGCACTCTTTCGATATCGAATTCCCCAAAACGATCTGCATGGGATTCTAGGAACAGGGTCAACCGGGTCAGTCCCGGGCGCAGGCCTGATGTGGCCGCTACGCGGTAAAGTTCCAGCGTCTTGTCGAGATCCTGCTCGACCAGGGATCCAGCCTCATACATGCCGCCGAGTGCGATCTGCGCATATGGCAGACCGTCGTCAGAGGCTTGCGTCAGATAATGCAAAAGCAGGTCATTATCTTTTGTGAAGTTTTCGGCTTGCAGGTGGTATTCGGCCACCTTCCAAGCCGCGTTCGAATCCCCAAGATCCGCCGCAAAACGGTACCAATCATGGGCAAGATCCGTGTTCGGCGCGACGATTTCGCCGTTGTGATATTCGCGGGCGATACGTGTCACCCGGTCGCAAATGGACGCATCCAATTCGCCCACAAGGCTACCAAAGGCCATGGTCACCGCCAGGCCGGGGTCAAGATCCCAGCCGGGAACGCCATCGCCGTCGAGCTGCATCTTTGTCAGTGCCAAAAGCGCGTCGGCATTGCCCGCAAAACCGGCTTCGACCAAAAGTGCGTTCGCGCGGTCAATATCGCGTTCTACCCCGATGCCATCGCGGTAGAATTCGGCGAGTGCGTTTTGAATGCGCGGTGAATGCGTCGTGCCATCTTCGGCCAGTTGGGCGACCAATTGTTGATCATTCAGCGTCGCATAATCACCAGCAGCGACATAAGCGTTAATCCGCGCCAGAAGTGCATTATGCCCAGCATATGCAGGGTCTGCTTCTTCCAGCCGGGTGATGACCAGCTGGACCGTTGCCCCCCAATAATCGGGGTCGATCTGGAGCAGGCGGTTCACATCCCGTTTGATCAGCGCAGGCGAGATATTCGGCAGGCGCTGTCCGTCCCACTCTTCCCATTTGGCGACCGTATCGATATCGGGTTCGCGTGGGACGCAGACCTTTACCGGGTCAATCTCGGGCGGGACAAATGAAAGTGCGAGCGCGTTGGCGTTCGTCTCTTGTGCGTTGGTCGCAAAGGGCGCGACAGAAGTCCACAAAGCGGCGCAAACCGTGAGTGCAGGTCGCGAAAAGGATATTCTTTTAAGCATGTGAAACTCCTGTCGGTGGCGTTTATTTCAGATAGGAATTGGCCGTGGCAAAGGCGGCATAGCCTTGATCGGATTCCAGCAGCACGATGGACACGCCCGCGCCGCGCACCAGATCGACGCCAGAGACACTGGAAAGCGTTTCATCGCCTGCCCTCAGCTCGAAATCCAAGGTCAGCGGTGCGTTGATTGCAACCGATTGCCCTTGCATGGCGCCAACGGCTTCAAGCGCAACTGCGTCTGCCTGCGGCACGTAGACAGAGATATCAGCTGTATCGGTCAGGTTGTAGAAAGACACATCTGCCTTCGAGGGGCTGTTTGTGATGTCATCGGTGAAAACTTCGGCCTCACCATCAGCGTCAAAGACGACGGTGTAAAAGCTGCTTGGCCCGACTTCGATCACTTCCGAAGCGGTTGGCAAGACGACGTCGATTTCACCGGGCATCACATTCACATAGCCCGAGATCCCGCTGTCGATATCACGGATATTTTCGCCGCCGATGGTTGCAATTGTTTGGTCCTGGGTAACAACACGTACAAAACTGGAATTGGGATCAACAACACCTTCATACAGCCCGGTATCGGCGATCGCCACGCTGCTCACCAATACAAATGCACAGGTGGATAGGAATGTCTGTCTCATGTTTTCTCCGTTGGTTGAGTGGTACAAGCAAACACGCTTGGTTGGTTGGTAAACGGTAGTGAACTGGTGATATCGACGGAAACGGCCCCGTCATCCCATAGCCCCGAAAGTGGCATGTAGAACCGCCCGGTTCGTTTCAGGCGTTCGCCGCGTTCGATGACTTTGGTCCGGGTGTATCCTTCGCTGGAATGAAATCTGAACACGGCTTCGCTGCCTGCCAATTGGTTCAGATCAACGAAAAGCGTGTCCTCGGGCCCGAAATCATAGCCGGATAGATCAACATTCATGACCTGCCGGTCTTCGCTGACCACCGGATCAAGCGGCAAGGTGCAGGTCTGTCCCGCAGCCGCCACAAGTTCACGGGTCGGTTGATCCCCGAATTGGGCCAGATTGGTATAGATCGGGTTTTCCCAGATCAGCACGCGCGGCCGCGTCTCGCGGAATTCGGCAGAGGTCAGATAAGAGATCATCGCCCCGAATTGGTTCCCCCCTGTCAGGGCGTAATTGACCAATTCCACTTCGGTAAATTCGGCGATGAAACCGGAGAAGTTGTTGATATCTGTTGCCGAAAAGGACGTGCCCAGCAGCGCGATAGGCACGGTCGATTCTTCGGTATTGCCGAAAATATCAATGCCCCCGCCGCTGTCGCCGCCCAGCCCCAAATCAACGGTGCCAAGCCCCAGATCCACAGTGCCGTCCTGACCGCCGCTTTGTACGATCGTCGTTTCATAGGTCATGCTTTCGGCTTCTGGCAGCGTTTCAAGGCAATGTTCCTGCAGCTCGCGCCGCATCCCTGAGAACGCGACCGAAACACCTGTTTCGTTTGTCTCAAATGTGGTTTTGGGCAACTCGTCATAGAGGGGCAGCGCTTTGATGCGTTCTGCCACTGCCCGAGCCGTTTCGCGCGCGCCAACGGCGGACCAGTGGAAATCGGCTTTAAAGAACGGCAATTCCCCTTCTGGTGCTTGCCGCATTGCCGCCCGGGCATCCACGGTCGCGACCCCTGCCGCCTCGAGCCGGTTTAAGATGTCGTCGTGCACGGCTGTCGCCACATCAAGATCAAAGCCGTAAAGCGCAGCCTCTTCGGGCAGATGGTCTGGCATTGTGACGCTTTTTGTTGGGACCGGCACGAAAACCAGCGTCGTGCCGCTTTCTGCCAGCGCATCGGAGAAATCGGACAGAAAAGCGACACTTTCGTCCGAAAAGGGGTGGTGCATGCGGATATCCAGATTCACGCGAAAGAACACACCGTCCTTGCCTTCCAAGCTGGGTACCGTGTCATGCAGTTCAAGCCCGGTGCAGCCATATTGCGACTGCGCTGCAAGCGGGCTGGCGCCAAGCGCCAATCCGATCCCAAGGGCGATGGTGAAAATCTGGCGGGGGAGCTGGTTCATTGGGATGTCTCCGTCGACGCGCTGGTGAGTTTGATGGATGCCTCATCCAAAAGCGGGGCAAGGTTGGACGCCACAAGCCGCGATTCAAGCGATTGCGAGCTCATGGCGATGTCCAGATAGGTCTGTGCCTGATCCAGATCGAATTGCGTGGCTTGCGGGTTCTGCAAAATACCAGCGGCCAGATGCAGGGAAACCTGCACTGCGTTTTCCCCGTCGATATGGTCAAGCAAGGTTGCAACTTCGGATCCGAGCCTGCCGAAGGGTCGCTGGGCGGTATCATAGCGGATCACCGCCTCAACCGCGAGCGCATTGCCCGCTTTGGCATAGGTAAACAGGATGTTTTCCAGAACGTCACTGCGCGCCCGGACAAGCGTTTCGGGGTTCACTTGGTCAAGGGCCCGGATCATTTGCCGGATCGCCCCGCCGCGTGCTGTTGCGGCCGCAATCCCGTAGTAATGCGCGATATCCGAATAAGATGGATCGTCCGAATTTTCGGCCAGCCAGTCCGCAAAGCGATAGGCGGCAAAACCATCCCCAAAATCGGCAATCGCCCGCATGTCGGACACGTAGATCGACTGCCCCGCCGCCAGCGCCTTGCGCGCGTTGATCAGCCGTTCAGTTGGCAATTGATTGGACGAGGTCAGCCCTGGCATCATCTGCACCGTGATCCGGTTCGGATCGACAGAGGCATCATTTGTTTGCGCAAAGGCCGGTGCGGCCATCAGGACAAGCGCGGCGGCAAGTTTAAGCGTTTTCATCGCTGGCCTCCTCTTCATCCGTCAGTGCATCCATTAGTTTAGGATCGCTGAGATACCGCACAGGAAATTCCCAGATCACGGCGGGCGGTGCGTCGGCCGGGTCTAGGTTTTCAAGATATGCATGCATCGGAGCAACGGGTCCTTGCCCCTCTTCGGCATGGTTCAAAACGTCTTGTGCGAGGCTCAGTTTCAGCGCTTCGGCGAAGCTCCAATTGGTGTTGGCTGAATAGCTGGTGCCCACCAGATCAACCGGCTTTGGTCCGCTATTGCCAAACAGATCGATCCCGCCGCCGCCCGTATCGCCGGTGGCGCTTTCGGCCACATAGGGCGTGATCGTTTCGCTATGCAGCCCGACAATTGGCCCCAGGGTTTCTGATGTTACGAATGCCACCAGATCACCTGCGAAAGAGACGGGCGCTTGATCGGTACGAGTAAATTCGGTGTTGCCCGTCGCGATCAAGCCAGAGGCCGCGACAGCGCCGGCGACCGCAAGCGCACCGCTATCTGTCCAATGGGTGTCGGTCTGAAAGAACGGCTGGTCAGCCGCTACCAGGGCGGGCCGTGTATCGACGGCTTTGATGCCCCGCGTATCCAAATCGGTCAGGAATTGGTCATAGGCCGCGCTCATCACGTTGATCTGATCGGCGCTTGGTGCATAGCTGCGCGCAACGTCGATTTTGGCGGGCAGGGGGACGATGACCAGCTCGCTGCCCATCGCCTGCAACGCCATATGAACTTGCGACATGTAGTCCAGCGTATCATTCAGTTTGATCGTATCGGGATCATGGCTGCGGAATTCTTCCGAACTGAAAAGCCAATCATCCGATCCCGGTACGACCCCATCACGCCCTTCATTCAAAAGCGCATAACGTGCCATGCCGACCCAACCGACGGCCACTTCACGGTGGGGCAGGTTCGTCCGATAGAGCGTGTCGAGTTCTTGGGAAAATTCGCCCTTCAGGAAACCGCCCGCATCGGGGCCTTCGACATCGCCCTGGAGCAGGCTGAGATTGGCGAAGGCGGCGTATCCAAAGAACGCAAGCGGTGCAGTTAATCTGATTGCAGTTGTGATCATCATGCCCATTGCCACCTAGAACTGGAAATACAGGAAGGGTGAAAAACTTTGCTCGGCCAGCTTCAAAATCGTGATTGTACCAATCACCAAAACAGCCGTGGTCAGAACAGCCTGACCCGTCGCGGATGCGGACATTGTCCCGTCAGGGTTGATTTGCCCATCTTGGGACCGCAGTGATGCGACTGCGTTCCAGGCATGCGGCTCTGCAAAGACAACGAGGATCGCCAGCATCATCAGCGCCACGCTTTCGCGGGTCATCTGCATCCAGACCGCGGGGTCGCCCAGCAGGCCGTTTAGACCGATCATTCCGCCGTAAATCTCAAACGCTTCGCCGACATAGGCTGCGCGGAACATTACCCAGCCGATCAGCACGAAGGTCAGTGTCATCGGCAGCGCAAACCAGTAGCGTGCTGCGTTCCGGTCCCAGCCGAGATAGCGTTCTGCCGCAAGCAGACCGCCATGCCAGAATCCCCAGAGAACGAAGGTCCAGTTGGCCCCGTGCCAAAGCCCGCCAAGCACCATCACAGCCATCAGGTTGAAATAGGTGCGCCCGGGTCCTTTGCGGTTGCCGCCAAGCGAAATGTAGAGGTAATCGCGCAGCCAATTCGATAGCGAAATGTGCCAGCGCCGCCAGAACTCGGTGATTGATTTGCTGATATAGGGGAACCGGAAGTTTTCCAGAAAATTGAACCCCATCATCTTGCCCAGACCGATGGCCATATCGCTATATCCCGAGAAATCGAAATAGAGCTGCAGCATATAGGCAATCGCCCCTGCCCAAGCCAAAGCCATGCCTGGATTTTCGGTGGCGAATGCCAAATCGGCCAGCGGCGCGACCGCATCTGCCAGAATGACCTTTTTGGCCAGCCCGATGATGAACCGCGCGAAACCGTCGCAGAACATTTCAACCGAATGGGTACGCTTGCGGAACTGATCCTCAAGGTCTTTGTAGCGCAGGATGGGCCCGGCGATCAGCTGCGGAAACAGCGCGATAAAGGCCGCAAAATCGATGAAGGGTGCATCTGCCTTGGCGTCGCCCCGATACACATCGATCAGGTAGCTGAGCGCCTGGAACACATAGAAGGAAATCCCAATCGGCAGGATCAGCCGCCAGTGAATTCCAAGCCCCGCTGCATCTGTACCCAGCAGCACCGCAAAGCTGTCGATAAAGAAATTAAGGTATTTGAACACCCCAAGCACCCCAAGGCACCCAATGACCCCGATGGTCAGATAGCTCCGCCCTTTCGCGGTGCCCCGGTGCTGCGATATTTTTTGTCCGATCACATAGGCAAAGGCCGTGGTCAGGAACAAAAGCCCCAGAAAATCCACCCGCCACCAGGCGTAGAACACATAAGACCCTGCCAGGATCGCGTAGGATTTCATCCGTTCTGGTGTCGCGTAATAGACCAGCAAAAACACTGGCAAAAACAGGAAGAGAAACGATTCAGATGAGAAAACCATGTTCTAGCCTTCCAGTTTGTAGGTGCAGGTTGCGGGGGCGCCGGTGAATGAGGCGATGCCGGTTGCTGTCAGGGTCAGGCTTTGCTGCCCGCGTAAATCGGCCATGATCGCCAAGCTGTCTGACGCGAAATCGCCGTCCAGAAAGCGTGGGAATTGGTTGGTGAAATCATTGCCATAAAGCTGCACATGATCGGCCGATGCCGAAGACAGGCCGATCCGATTGCCAATAAACGCATTCCCGCGCACGGTTGTTTCGGTCCCTTGGGGCTGATCGCTAATGAATAGTCCCGCGCTGCGATTGCCCATCAGGCTGTTATCGACGACCGCTGATCGTTGGCTACTGCGCAGCTCGATCCCTTTGCGCCGGTTTTCGATCGCGATATTCGCATCCAGATAGCCGCAATCGGAATCCGCAATAGTCACGCCGCTGCCCGCTGCATTCCAGATCACGTTGTGGGTGATCACCGTATTGTCGCTGCCCTTGTTCACGATAATCCCGGTGCCGGCGCTGCTGAGGATCGTGTTGCTCGCGATCGTCCCGCCGGTTGATCCGTCTGTGACCAGCAGCGCGCTGCCATCTTCATTAGCTGCGAAGATATTTTCTGAAACCTGCACCCTTTCAACGCCGCGCAGTTCCAACCCGCCTGCATCGCCGCCGGTAAACAGGTTCCCGGCAATCACCGTGTCTTCGGTACTGTCGAATCCGACAACCCCCACATCGCGTAGCACGCTATCGGTCAAAAAAGAGGTTCCAACGGGTGCGTAAAGCCCCCGATTGACCACAGAAAAGCCCGAGAATGCGATGGTTGATCCAAAGCCCAGGTTTTCGATCAAACTATCTGACACCTGCGCCATGCCGGTGCCGACCGTTGTCACGAAGGGGGCGAAGCTGTCATCGCCGGGACTAGCCTCGGCTGTGCCAAGGATCATGGCGTTTTGGGCGGTCAGTTTGCCTAGGTTGACGACAAATGCCCCGTCTTCGCGTGACAAGGTCAGCTGATCGCCGGCTTTGAGCGCAAGCCGCCCGTCCTGAAAAATGATGATGGGTCGGCGCAGTGTATCTCCGTCGAAGATAGCGCCGGGCTGTTCTGCCGCCCATTCCTGCAGCGTGGCCAGATCAACGCTGCCGCCCCGGATTCCAATCACCTGGGGTGCTTGCGTATTTTGTGCCCGTACCAACGGGATCTGATCATTGCCCCCAACTGCAAAGGCCAGTTGCAACAGCGCCACCCGCAGATCGACCATTGTGATCGAGGCGGGCGCCATCTGCTGCGCGTCCATGGCAGGTCGCATCGCCGCGTTCTCGCCAGGGATCACCTGTGTGGCCGTTTCAGGCAGATCGCTGACCGACAGGATGGTGCCCGCCACATCGGTCAGCGCTGCGTCCAGATCGGTCAGCTGCGCCTGCAATGCAGCATAGCTTTGCATGTCGCGTTGCGCCGCTGCCCCTTGGGGCAGGGCGGTGCAGACGGCCATGCAGCCGGCCCAAAGCATATGATGGCAGCGGTTAAGCATTCAGAACTGCATCCACCTTTTCGGGTGTCGATATGGACGAATGCAGCGTCACCATCAGCACATCGATCTTGTCGCTAGAGGTGTTGGTCAGCTTGGTCCGGTCGATAATATCCAGCATCGTCCGTTCGCCCTGTTCCAAGGTTCGGTTGCTGATCCCGTCAAAGACCGACAGACCGCCGCGCCCGGCGATGATTTGCCGCCCGGGCAGCGGATCAACCGTGATCGAAGAGCCTGGATTGATGCTGAGCATGGTCATGTCGTGATCCTGCGATGTCATCACATGCTGGCTTTGCCCCCATTGGTGATCCTGGGCGCTGTGGCGCACGGCCTCGCGGCGGGATTCGCCTTTGAGCGTTTCGACCACTTTCTTGACGTCCTGACATTTACCGCGCGCTGTCACCAGAACCGCATCGGGCGTATCAACCACGATCACATCTGACACACCCACAACGGCCACAAGACGTTTGTCACCGCGGACAAGCGTGTTCCTGGTATCAACCGAGATCACATCACCTGTCAGCACATTGCCGTTGTCATCGGCGGTGCCGATCGCCTGCATAGAGGTCCAGCAGCCCACATCGCTCCATTCCACATCAAGTGGTGCGAGCGCGACAGATTTGGCTCTTTCGAAGATGATCCGCTCGGTCGGTTCATTGGTGGATTTGCGGAAGCTGTCAGGATGGAGCGTCAGGCAGTTATCGGCCCATTCGCCCTGATCGACGGCTTGCGCGACGGCCTCGGATGAGACCGTGTCGAGCCGCGCAAATTCATCCATAATCGTTTGTGCCGAATATAGCGAAATGCCCGAAGCCCAATAGGCCATACCCGTTGCCACCAGCGAGGTCGCGCGGCTGAGGGGGGGCTTTTCAACGAATTCGGCTACGTTATGCAGACCGTTGTAATTCGTGAATTTGCCCCCGTCAGTGATGTAGCCATAGCCCGTTTCGGGATAGGTTGGCGTGATCCCAAAAGTCACGATCCGCCCATCAGAGGCCGCTTGCCGCATCGCTAGGATTGGCGTGTTCAGATTGCCTGAAATGATATGATCAGCAGGCAGGATCAGCATCAGTGATTTGGGATCTTCCTTGGCCAGCACCCGCGCTGCTGCAAGCACAGCGGGCCCGGTGTTGCGCGCCATTGGTTCGCAAATGATGGTGGCGTCACACTGCAATTCGGTCAGCTGCTGCTGCACTGTCCGCACATGCTGCAGGGCCGTGACGACAACGGGCTTACCAAAACCTTTGGTCCGGTGCCGCTGAACGGTTGCCTGAAAAAATGTCAGGGAGCCGGGACCGGCCACAGTCTGAAACTGCTTTGGGCTTTTGGTCCGGGACATGGGCCACAAGCGCGAGCCAGTCCCGCCGCAAAGAATAATTGGTCTAATATCTCTCATTGATCTAATCGTCCTGTTTTGAAACCTGACTTACTGGTAGATGAAGATGGTCTGCCCCGATCTGGCTGGATGCGGGATGGGGCCGTGGTTAAATGCTGCCCCAGATGGTTTGCTGCAGACCTTCGGGCAGAATGTTCCGTTTGAAGCGCAAGCGCGCCGTGTCGCCGATCGCCACTTGATCGATGTTTTCTTCGGGCAGGATGACCTGCACCGGAACAGCAGCGTTAGCTTGGGCCGTGTCCGCCGTTTCTGTGACCTCTAGCGAGACGGGCAGAATACGCCCGTCGCTGAATTCAAGCTGGGGCGTGTCGCCCGCCATCATGCGGGCGATCCCTTCAAAACTGACAAGGGCCGATGCCTCAATCGCGGCGCTATCTTCGGTCAATGTCACAAGCGGTGCGCCTGCCAAAACCGTGGCCCCTTCAAAGAACTCGGCACCTGGCAAGATCGTACAGTCGCATGGCATTCTGACGCTCAGCAAAGAGCCTGAATTGGCCGCGACCGAATAGACGACATCCCCAAGGCCTGCGTCTTCGTTCACATATGTGATCTGACCGGCTGTGGTGGCCCGCAAGGTTTCGCCGCTTTGCGCGATGACAACGGGCCGTCCTTCATATTGGAACATGATCCGTTCGTGCACCACATTTGCGGCGAGCCCGATCAGAACCAGGCTAAGCGCAAGGATCCCGCCTTGCCGGATGGTCCGCGCGACACGCTGGACCGTGCCGGGCTTGGCTGCGGGCGGTTTGGTTTTGACTTGTGTTGGACCGGTATAGCCCAAAAAGCGGCCCACCGTCACGAGATCGCCCGCCAGATGGCTGTTCATGATGTAGCGCAAAGTTGGCAGATGACTGCCTGCCGGATCGCAGAACTGCAGCCGCAGATCGGGGTTTTCCGCATCGCCGATCTTTTCGACATTCACCTCGACGAACAGGTTCACGGAAAACCCTTCGAAGTTGAATTGCAGCGATGTCGGCACCTTTTCGAAATTCCCATTGGGCGGCATCAACCCAGAAACCACCGCATGAGTGATTGAGATCGATTTGCCTTCGACCCGGCGGTCACCGACGCGCGCGGTAAAGGGCAGGGCAAGCTGAGGATGCTCGGTCTCGTAGATGAAGCTGCCTGAAACCTCAGCTTTTGGTTCGGTCGTCTGCGTTGGTTGCGTATCACTCATTTGAAGATCCGTTCGTCGCGAAAGGTTTAAAGAACGCCGGTCAGGTACAGCGTACCCATGGCGAGCCATCCAAGGCTAAGTGCGTGAAGATAGGCAGAGCTGGCGGTGCGCAGCCGTTCGCCGAGTGGTTTGCGGGCGCTCTTGCCAGCCGAAGCGCTGGCTTGGCGGGTCCATTTCTGGCGGTCCAGCCGGAACAGCACATAGCTTTTGACTGCGGCGCCAAAGAGCTGGCTGAAATAGAGCAGCCCTGTATAGACAATCGGGAAGCTGTGCCCCCGAAAAAGGCAGATCGCTGTGCAGAACACGTAGCGCGTCAGCATCACCCAGGCGATATAGGCGGGCACAACCATCGGGTCGAAAAAGATCGCGGCGGCCAACATGCAAAGTGGTCCGGCCAGGGTTGTCCACATCGACATGCGTTGGTCCAGGATGGACCACCATGTAAACCAGCCGATCTGACGCGGTGACAATTCCAGCGCGCGCCCGTTCGTTCGCAGCATATTGCCGAACCAGCGGACCATCAGCGCGCTTGCACTGCCGACAAAGGTTGGCTTGGGTTGGGTTTCCATCGAAGAGCTGGCAACATCCGGCAAATAGGCCATTTCAAAGCCGTTTTTCATCAGCCAATACCATGTCGATTTGTCATCGCCGGTCAAAAAATTGACCCGGCCCAGGCGCCAATGATCGATATAATCATGTTGTACTGAGCGAATAAAATCAGGGTTGGTCGCCAGATCACCCCGGAAAACAGACATGCGCCCGGTCAGTGTCAGCACACGGTTGCTAAGCCCCATTGAGCACATCATAACCTGCCGCTGGTCAAAGCGCAGCTCAAACCAATCGCGGAAAAGACCCGGATCGGGGATTTCAACAGCTTCGTCGGTTGTCAGCGCGCCAACTTTGGGGTTGGTGAACATTGGGGCGGCTTGTGCGACGATATCTTCGGGCACGCAGCTGTCACCGTCTACAAAGATGACGATGTCATTGTGCGAAGGGCATTCGCGATCGATCAAGTGCAGGGATTTGGCCAGCGCATCGCGTTTGCCAGTGCCGGGGATCCGGTCAATGATCAGCTTCACCGACGACATGTCCACTGGCATTGTCGCGTAAATGTCCTGGATCAGACGTTCATCAGCGCCATCCACGACAGATGATACGATTGTTGCCCCGTTTTCAGACTTTGACGCCGCCAAAAAGATGCTGCGATAGACCGGAATCGTGACGCTGCTTTCGATCATGTAGGATGTTGTCAAAAAGAACGCATGTGCACCGACGCCGCGTTCGGCATAGCGGGCCATAGCCCTGGCTTTGCGGCGCGGATACACGAGCCGCAAAAAGATCGCGGCGCGTGTGAAATTGATGACGGCCCAGGAATACCGCCAGGCACCAAGCACCCCCAGCACAATTATCGTGCCTTCGACCTCGCCCAGCAAGCCAGCGGGGACAAGCGCGGCAAGCATGACGGCGACCGAAAGATAGGTAATATGGCTGAGGGCGTTGATCATGGTGGATTACCAGCAGATCCCGTCGTAACCACCGCCCGATGCGCGGGCACGGCTGATGCGTGTCAAATCAACCATCGGTTTGGCGGCAATGGCAGCATCAAGTTGGGGCAGCGTGTCTTTGTAGATATTGCCGACCACAATCATGTCTGACCCATCGATCACCGCTGACAGGTCGGGGTTCAGCCGCTGTTTCAGATCGGGGATCACATCATTGCCCCGCCCGGCAGTGGAATTGTCGTTCGCATAGGCTTCGTGAACGAAGGGGTCGTAGATTTCCACGTTGATCCCGTCCTTGATCAGCCGAGCGGCCAGTTCAGCCAGCGGGCTTTCACGCATGTCATCTGTACCAGGCTTGAAGCTGACGCCGATCATGCTGACATTCTTCGCTTTGGCCGCAACGATCATGCTTTGTGCTTTGACAATCTGGGCCTCATTGGCGTCCAAAACGGCGTTCAAAAGTGGGGCCGGTGTATCTTTCTCGGCGGCCAGATGGCGCAAAGCGCGGACGTCTTTGGGCAGGCAAGAGCCGCCAAAAGCAAATCCGGGTCGCATGAAATAGGGAGAGATGTTGACCTTGTCGTCCGAGCAGAGGATTTCCATCACCTCTTGCCCATCAAGGCCGCAAGATTTGGCGATATTCCCGATCTCATTGGCGAAGGTCACTTTGACCGCACGCCATGTGTTCGAGGTGTATTTCACCATCTCGGCGGTGCGCAGATCGACCATGTGGATCTTGCAGTTCAGGTTCTCGTTCAGCTCGGTCAGGATCGCGCGTGTACCGTCATCCATCGCGCCGAAGACGATCAGACCGGGGTCGTAATAGTCTTCGATAGCGGTGCTTTCCCGCAAGAATTCAGGATAGTAGCCGATGCCGAACTCGGTGCCCGCTGTCTTACCAGAGGCTTTTTCGAGGGTCGGAATGCAGGTGCCTTCGCAGCTACCCGGTACAATCGTTGAGCGGATGATGACCGAGTGGAAGCTCTCTTTATTGGCGAGCGCCTCGCCGATATTCTGACAAACGATTTCTACAAATTTCAAACCGACCGAGCCATCAGGGGCGCTGGGTGTGCCGACGCAAATGAATGACGCATCGGTGTTTTCGACCGCATATGCGACATCATCGGTCGCGCTGAGCCGGCCTGCCGAGACGACTTCTTTGATCAGATCATCAAGGCCGTTTTCGACAATAGGTGACAATCCAGAGTTGATTGCATCAATTTTACCGGGATCGACGTCAACGGCGATAACGGTGTGACCATCTTTCGCGAGGCAGCCCGCCGCAACGACGCCGACATACCCAATTCCAAATATACTTATACGAGCCATTTTCCCCTCGGCGTGATTTCAAAATATGTATGAGGAGAGTTGCTGCGATGCAGAAAATAAGCCAGTCAGGAAAATCCCCTACACTGTAGGGGTTTTGCGAATAAAAGGCGATTTGCTGCTTAATTAACTGTAAAGTAAGCGAAACACTGTTTCGTAATAATGGAAACAATGCAGGGGCGATTTATGCTGCATCTGCATTATACTTTTTGAAAAACTGAGGGCAGATTTAGGCTGAAGTGATCCAGCCGTTGTCGAACACATACTGGACCAATGACGCACGGTCCGTCAGGTTCAACTTCTTACAGGCGCGCGCCTTATACGTATCGACGGTCTTGTCACTAATATTCAGGTCACGCGATATTTGCTTTGCGCTCAACCCGCGCGCGAAACCCACCAGGACCTCTTGTTCACGTTCGCTAAGGCCATTTGATGGCGTACGCTCGGCCATAACGGGCCGCAGGAAGGCGCCATAGCGCTTGTCGAAATACAGCCCACCATCAAGAATGACCGCCAGTGCAATTGTCAGCTGCCGCAGATTGACGTCCTTTGCGATACAGCCTGAGAATCCCGCCTCAAGCGCGCCGCGCACCATCGAATCGCTGATCTTGAAGCTATAGCTAAGCAAGCGCGTTGTTGGGTTGGCGTGTCTGATTTGACGCCCGAATGATACCAGATCCTGATTTGGGCTAAGCTGTAGATTAGCGGGGTCCAGGATTAGAATGTCGGGCTTCAAAGATGTCACAAGCGTGAAGAGATCGGCGCCTTGCGGCACAAAATGGCAATCCAGAGCCGCTGTCACGCTGAGTTCATTGACCAGCATTTCGGCAAACATCGGATTACGATCTGACACCAATACGGTTTGTTTGGAACCGCGGTTGGGTGGCGTGATCGCCAATTGAAAATCTTCAAACTTGGTCAACTTTAAACTCCTCGTGTTCCCGCTGGCGCAGCCCATTTTGGGCTTTGCGATCAAGAACACTTACGATCCAACAATAAGTGCCGGTAACCCGGCTATCGGCGCGTCTTTCAAAAAATATCATTGCGGTTCTTCCTCCCCCCACATGAAAGACGAACCTTAAACTGAAGCAAACCTCGCCGTTAACTTATGGTCAATCAAGTCCGAAATGATTTTACGCGCGTAAAGTGACATTTTGATAAGCGAAATCCTACCATTTAAGCGGCGAAGTTACGCTATGTGTCTAAAGAATGCCCGTTTTGTTACGGAAGTTTCATAATCTTTGCAGAAGGCTAACCGATCAGGGGGCGATTATCCGCCGCGTGTGCTTTGTATCCGCGACTCAACCCAGTTTAATGAATTTTTGCGCCGAACCCGGCGGGGCTGCGGCAAAGCTGGCAACCTGATCTGGTGTGCCCAGCATGCCGACATCATCCATTGTCATCTGCGATATGCTCACCGGTGCACCCTCGGCGATCATTTGGTTGTAAAGCGGGGCGATGTAGCGTTCGCCCATTTCCTCGCCGTCACCGGATGCGAAATAAGTCTCGTAAAGCGTGCGATATCGCGCGGCGCTGTCAAACCAATAAAGCCCAACAGTGGCGTGATCTGATATTCTTTTCTTCTCGCGCAATTCGACAACCTTGCCATCGGGGTCGAGCCGCGCAAAGGACCAGCTGTCGCCCGGTGCGGGAAAACACGGGATCCAACCGGCGAGCCCTGCTTCCTGCGGCGGCGCGATGACGTCTGGATTGACGAACGTATCGATGTTGTAGACGGCGAAGGGCGCGTCTTGTTGGGCATCGGCAGCAAGCAGATATGCGCTGGTGGCCTGCCCATCTGTCACGTGATCAATCACATCGACATTAACATCCCCAAGGCCCAGTATCTTGCCCCTTTGTGCAATGTAATCCGGTGCGCCGAGCCCATCGCGCGCCAAAAAGCGAAAGCGATAGCCTGCATCCCTGAATTGGGCGAGGCTTAGCATCGACCAATCGAAGAGCGGTCTGCCATGGGCCTCAATCTCATATTTGGGACGTGTGTACCCGGCCTTGGCGAACCGGCTTCCCAGCCCTGCCATTGTGATTGCAAGTGTGCCGGTCATGTGTTCCGGTCCGGCGTGGGTACTGCGATACGGTCGCGTTCCATGAGCGCCTCAAGTTCAGCAAAGCTGAGTTCGACAAATTCACGGGGGCGGACGGCCCGGTCATCGATATACACCCCCTGTCGTCCAGGCCATGGTTTAGACAGGTGAAGTTCGTCAAATGGGATATCGTGCTTGGCCAGCCAGTTGAGCAGGGTGGGCCCGACATGTTTGGTGATTTTGCCCGGATTGCCATCATTGCTGCGCATCCCGCGTGCGGTCGACAGGATAATATGCCAGCCTTCTGCCTGCAATTCGCGGATTTTCTTTAGCATCAATGGTTCGGGCACCATATCCGCGTAGTCTTCGTGCGATTGCTTTATCGGGCAAAGCGTACCGTCGATATCGACGACAAGTGCGCGGTCTGTTTCGATCATGCGGATGTTTCCAGCTCTGTGATAATGGTGTTTGCGATCAACGCGAAGGCCAGCAGTTTGCGCGGATGGTCAAGATGTAGCGGGAGCATCGACAAAAAGAGCGAGGCCTCAACGGCGCGGACCTGCTGATAATCCCACCCTTCGGCCGCGAGCCGCTTTTGGAACGCCGCGCCAATCCAGGTTGCGGCGCCTCCGCGATGTAGGTTCAGCTCGAGCGCAAGGTCGCTGTTCACCTCGACCGAAAACAGACCGTTATTGACAAAGTCATAGCCGCCCAAGATCGAATGCGACAGCTTCGCAATGTCATAGAGCGGGTGCATCATCGCGTCCGCCCGTTCCAGCGCGCCGCGCGGATCGATCAGGCGCAGCAGCCCGATCCGTGCGTCAAACAGGATATTCGACAGGCAGGGGTCGCCATGGCTAAAGGCCAATGTGCTGCCCGTGAAGTCATCCAGGGCCTTGCCAAGCAATGTGGCCGCCCGCTTTGTCAGCCCGTCAAGCCCGTCTGGAATGCCCCCGGCCAACAGTTGCGCATTGACTTTCTGCCCTTCAGCCGTCGTTTGAAACACAGTCAGGCGGTCATGCATCTTATCGATGATCTGCGTTTTGCCCTTGGCTGACACCGCTTTGCGCCCGATGGTGTCCTGTTCGCGCGACCCTGCAAACGCAAAGAACTGGTCCAGAAGTTGATCGAATTGCGTCGGCTGCATCGCACCCAAGACGAATTGCAATGCGGCGTCCGGAACACGTAGATGTTCCATCCGGTAGGATGCGCCATCTTTGGTTTCTTCGTAGCCGAATGTCGGCAGGAAAAAGCGCCGCATCTGTTCGGGTGCGATGCCGAAATAAGAATGTTCCGCCTTCATCTTCGCAATGTCAGATGAGCTTTTGACGAAAACGCCGGTTTCGGCACGTAAGCTGTTAAAGTTTCGGGGCTCAGTCGCATTGGAAAGAAAGTCGCGCAGCGCCCCGGGTTGCCGCAGATCGATGAACTGCGCCTTGTGATTTATGTCCTGGGCCTTTTGGGCGAATTGCAGCAGGTATGAGCGCCGTTCTTTTCCAGGGGCGGCGGCAATAAGGTCAATGGCGTCTGTCCCGAACAGCACTGCAGGCGCATCATCGATATCCACGGGCGCCAGCAAAATCGGGTCGAGTGCAAAGCGCATCTTTTGAATGACGTGATCCAAGGCGTCCATGTTCAGCGGTGCGTAGACCGCCGGTAGGCGAAGCCAAAGCGCCTCGCCGCGTGTGGCTTCGATCCGGCTGACCAGCTTTTCGGCATCGGCTTGTGTGCGCAGGACAATCGTGTCGTCGGCGCTGGCCGCGGCGACTGTTATCTCATCAATGTACCGTTTGCGCCGGCGGAGCAGATCGCCGAAATGCATAAACCCGATCAGCCCTTCCAGTTCCGGGGGCGGGGCTTCGCGATCATCGATGATGACATTGAATTCCGGGGTCATCCTGCGACCTCTTTCTTTTTCTGCTCGGGATCTGCCCCGCGCGACGTTAAGCGGTCCATGAAATAAAGCGCCATCATAGGCCACAGTAATAATTGTGCCATCAAGGTCACCCCGATCGCGACGGCCAGCGGCTGTGCCATTCCGCCATGGGTCCAGAACGCAACCAGTCTTGCGCCAAGCAGATCAAGTGCGGCCTGAAATAGCGCGTCTGCATGTGCCACAAGGATCATGCAAACCACAAATTCGCAAAGCCAGATCAGCAGGGATAAAACGAACATCTGCGGGGCCTGACGCCAGGCAACTTGGGTGGCGTGAATAACAAGGCGGCGTAGCCGGTCCAACGTCTTGAGCGATTTGAGTGACATCGGATTGTCATGGCTGGCCACCACATAGCGTTGCACCTCGCTTAGAAGGCCAGGGCCAATGCAGATCACTGCCAGTGGGAGTGTCGCCGCCAAAAGCGTGAAGGTTGCCAGTGCCATAGAGGCGTCGCTTTGCAAGATCAGCAGCATCAGAATCGGCACCAGTAAGAGCGAGTCGAACATGCGATCCAGCAGCAGAACCGTTACCGCATGGGCCGCTTTGCCGCCCATCTTGTACAGAGCGAAAAAGCGTACCAGCTCGCCCAATTTGAATGGCAGCAGCAGCGAAAAGGGTGCCGTTGCAAAATGCATTGCCGCGGTGGTGCGCGCCGACAGCCCCAACGCATCAACCGACAAGGCGGCCAGCCGCAATGCCCGAAAAATATGGCTGAAAATGTAGATTGTCCCGGCTGCGATCGCCACAAATGGCGAGACCGCGTTACTTATGATCAGCAGGATGCCAACGGTTGCGGCGTAGACGACAAGATAGCCTGCTAAAATACCAAGCCGCTGCGACCGCCCCGCGCCGCGCCAATAGGTGAGGGGGGCGATGCTCATTCTGTCCAATGGCCGATTTGTGTTGATGGGTAGCTGCCCCGTGCCACGGCGCGGTGGTCACTTTGCAAAAACTTACGTTTGCTCATGATCCGTGCGCCGAGAAGCCGCAGGATTTGAAAACCCATCTTGCTGAGCTTGGCGTTGGAAATCTGATCATCCTCGCGCCAGGTCAGGGGAAAGAAAGTGACCCGGTGTTTGTATGCGACGACCCCAAGGATCAGATAGTAGTTAAAGGTCAGATCATCAGCGAATTTCAGATGGAAATCGTCCTGAAAAGCCGACACGCGAAACAGGTTCAAACCTGAGCCCAGATCATACAGCCGCTTGCCCGAAACAACTGAGAAAATCATGTTAAAAACACGGTTCGCTATGGTCCGCAGTGCCGAATACCCCTGCAACTGTGATCCGCGCATGAACCGCGCGCCCATCAGAAAATCGCAGTTTTCATACGTGCCGTTTTCCAGATGCGCTGCAATATCAATGATAGAGCCCTGATCGTCCCCATGCAGGACAATTAAATGCGTGAATCCATTGTCACGGGCAAAGTTGATCGCCACTTTATGCGACCCGCCCAGCCCGTAATTGTCATCATTGCGCAAAAGCGTGCGTGACGGCAGGGGCAGGTCCGCAAGGGCGGCCTCGGCTGCCTCGGCGGTCCCATCGGTCGACCGGTTATCGACGCAAACAACCCCGTCAATCAGTTTGGCGATGCGTGGATCACGCAGTTGATCCAGCACGCGCGGGATCTGTTGCGCACAATTATACATCGGGATGAAGACCAGGATGCTCATGTTTGTCCTTTACGTGCCGGGTTGCTGCCCCGATGTGTCAGCCATTTCATAAACAGAAAGTTCATACCGAGCGTCAAGGGCGTAACAATCGCTTTTGCAAGGCCAGCCCCAAGCGTTAGCGGCGCGATCCCTGTGAAAGCACTTGCCCCGTTCAGGGCTGGTGTGATTGCAAATGCAATCCAGCCAACCAGCGCAGATGCGACCGAAATCGCGCATATTTGCCAGATTATATAAAGAACAAAATCGGTGGTCGTGCCAATCTGACCCCCGCTGAAAACAACCAATCGCGAGACGACATATACAAATGTGACAGCCAGCGCTGCACCCGCCATGCTGGCCACAAACGGCGTGGTTCCCATGTGGACTAGTCCCATGGTTGTTCCCACATCCAATAACCACCCCGTCCCAGAGATAAGCGCGAAGGTCAGAAAACCCTGTTTCACCGGATATTTGGCCCTTTTTCTTGTTGTTTTCGTAAGGCCATGGGTGCGTCCTTTGCCCAATTGCGGATCAATGCCTTTGATGTCGGCCCCTTATTCTAACAAAAAGCGCACAAGTCATAGCAATAGTTTGGCAATTCTGTGCGGGTGATCGCTGGTCTTTGCTTTGTCGGCTCCTTGGGGCCTTTACATTTTCACGACTCGGTGACAAGTTAACTTTACATTATGAAAAGGGTGCTTGTAATGCTGTTTAACAAACCGACACAAATTTTGGCCTTTGTGGCTGTCGTCATTGGTACCGCTTATTGCGTTTTGATCGGGGCACCGCGGGCTGTGCGGATCTTGTTTGTTCTGGCCTGTATCGGCTGGTCTGCCTGGCACTTCATATCCATATTCCGCGGCCGGGATGAGGTAGTGGCGGCGGGCATCAAATACGCGTTGGCCTTTGCCAGTGGCGTCGGCGTGCCCTGCACATGTCTTTTCGTTGTGTTGATGATTGAAACACGCGGCATACAAAACGAGATCGCATCGCTTGCCTCTTATGCACGAAGCGGGTTGCACCCTGCGGCGGCTGGCTTTGGAATGGGCGTCACCTTCACCATGTTGACGTTGACCCTGGCCTTTGTGGCCGGTGTTCTGAGCTGGTGGGCCGCCAAGCGATGACCGGGTGCCTGTCTGCTGTTGTTGCTGCCGGGAAAGGCCTTAGATGAAGAATACTATACGTGTTTTGCGTGCTGAGCGGCGCTGGACGCAGGCCGATCTGGCAAAGCATCTTGGCGTGTCGCGCAACTCGGTCAATGCGATTGAGAACGGAAAATATGATCCGTCCTTGCCGCTTGCTTTTCAGATTGCGCGCTTGTTTGGCAAATCGATTGAAGAGATATTTCAGGACGATGCCTAAACCGGGCGCCCTGCCTCAGATGCCGATGCTGCGACCGGTGCGTTACTTATGGCTTTCCGTAAAAGCAGCTTGCGCGTCGGCGCTGGCTTCGGTCTGGTACTTCTCTTTCCATTCGGCAAAGGGCATTCCGTAATAAGCTTCGCGCCCTTCATCTTTGGTCATCGCGATGCCACGTTCATTGGCGGCTTCCTGATACCAGCGCGACAGGCAGTTTCGGCAAAAGCCCGCAAGGTTCATCATATCAATGTTTTGCACGTCTTTACGCTCGTCCATCAGATGCTGCTGCAGACGGCGAAAGGCGGCGGCTTCGATTTCGATACGCGTTTGATCATCCATGGTCACTCTCCCATTCAAAGGCCGGATCGGGCCAGTATATCTGTTAATATAGGTGCAAGACGCGCGGCCCAAAGTTTTTGCCCCGCGTCATCGGCAATCAAATCCTGTCTGAGCTCGATCAAGACATTGGGCCGCCCATGTTGCAAGGCGTGCCGGTCAATCGCGTCCCCCGGCAGATGCCCTGCATAGGGTTCGTTATCGCCGGTGCACCACCCTGCGGCGCGGCAGGCTTCGATCAAGGGCTTTGCCAGCCGGTCGTCGCTTGCATAAAGGATCCCGATCTCCCACGGGCGGGGCGGTCTGCCGCGCAGTCGCGGCGTAAAACTGTGCACGGCGCAGATGGCTGGCTGTGACATCTTATCCAGCAAATCCGCATAGGCCGCGTGATAAGGCCGATAAAGCTGTGCAAGGCGCTGTTCTTTTTCAGTGGCATCCGCATGCCGGTTGCCGGGAATGATCGTGCCGTCATACAGCTTCATCAGGATGGTCGGGTCGTCTTCGCCCCGGTTGGGATCGCAAACGAGACGCGAAAAATGCGACAAGATCGCGGGGCTGTCCATCAGCGCCGCCAAATGGTGGGTTACCCCGGCCGCGCCGATATCATAGGCGATATGGCGTTGCATATCGGCGGCAGTCAGCCCCAGGTCCCCCCATTTACCCAGGATGGCACATGGTTTGATGCGTGATCGGCTGTGATCAGCCAGCGCCCCTGCCGCGCGGCGCCGAGAATTTCGAAGGGGTGATCGGTCATGTCTGCTTTCCTTTCCCATGCGATGTATGGCAAAGGCTGCGGATTGGGAACCGCTGAAAGCGGCGGCGGCGTGACGGGCATCGCCTGTGTGACGTTTTGATAAAAACCGGTCTGCGGCAGTTGTGACGCAGCGTGAATTGCTTATAAGACCCCTCAAAAGCCCGTTATCGCTAACGGATATGATGCGAAGGAATGAAAATGAGACGCCACCGGAATGTAAAGATCGTTGCCACCCTTGGACCGGCCTCAAACGATTACGAGATGATCCGGGCGCTTCACGAAGCAGGTGCTGATGTCTTCCGTTTGAACATGTCCCATGGTGATCATGCCGAGATCAAGGTGCGCCATGAGATCATTCGCCAGGTGGAAAAGGATCTGAACAGCCCGATCTCCATTTTGGCTGATCTGCAGGGCCCCAAGCTGCGTGTCGGGGTCTTCAAAAACGGTGAAGAAGAGCTGGTCGAAGGCGCTGCCTTCCGTTTGGATCTGGATGATGCCGAAGGTGATGTGAACCGCGTCAAGCTGCCCCATAAGGAAATTTTTGACGCTCTTGAGCCTGGTGCCCATCTGCTGGTCAATGACGGTAAGATCAAGCTGCGCGTCAAGGATTGCGGCGGCGATTTTGCCGATTGCGAGGTCGTTGTCGGCGGCACGATTTCCAACCGCAAAGGTGTGAATGTCCCCGATGTGACGCTGCCGCTTGCGGCGTTGTCAGAAAAAGACCGCAAGGATCTGGAATTTGTTTGCGATCTGGGCGTTGACTGGCTGGCCTTGTCGTTCGTGCAGCGAGCTGCGGATGTTGAAGAGGCGCGTGCACTGGCCAAAGGCCGCGCTGCGCTTCTTTCCAAGATTGAAAAGCCCAATGCAGTGAAGTCTTTTGACGCGATCCTTGAGGCGTCTGACGGGATCATGGTTGCCCGGGGTGATCTGGGTGTTGAACTGCCGGTCCAAAACGTCCCGCCTATCCAAAAGCAACTGGTGCGCAAATGCCGTGCCGCAGCCAAGCCCGTTATCGTGGCCACGCAGATGCTCGAATCGATGATCGACAGCCCGATGCCTACGCGGGCCGAGGTTTCGGACGTGGCCACAGCGATCTATGAAGGCGCCGATGCGATCATGTTGTCTGCGGAATCTGCCGCCGGATCCTATCCGATTGAGGCTGTGACCACGATGAACAATGTCGCAGGCGAGGTTGAGACCGACCCGACATATACTGAAATTATCGAAGCTTCGCGCCGCTCAGACGGGATCACCGTTGCGGACGGGATCGTGTCTGCTGCCCGTGAAATTGCAGAGACAACCGATATCAAGGCGATCTGCTGCTTCTCGCAATCGGGGACCACGGCCCTTTTGGTTTCGCGTGAACGCCCGCGCGTGCCTATTGTTGCGCTGACCAGCCATATCCGTACGGCCCGCCGTCTGTGTTTGTCCTGGGGGACAAACTGCGTCGTCACCGGCGAAGTCAGTCGCTTTAAGGATGCCGTGATCGCGGCGGTGCGGGCAGCGATCGCGCAAGGTCTGGCGACCGAGCAGGACATGGTTGTTGTGACCGCAGGTGTGCCGTTCAACACGCCGGGCTCAACAAACATCCTGCGCGTCGCTCCATGCGAAGAGCGTTTGATTTACGCCTCCGAGACAGAGTAGTCTGCGCCGGGGGCGATATCAAAAGGGCAGGATCGCGTGGAATTTGACATTATCTTTGTGCTGGGGCTGCTTGTTGTCGCCTTTGGGATACCGTCTTTTGCGGGGGCTTATGCGGAAAAGCGTAGGCCGACCCGCGCGATCGTGGTTTTCCTGATTGGCGGTGCCATGATTTACTATGCAATTATCATGAACCCGGGCGCCTATAGTCTGGCGACAATCGATGACACGATCCTCACTGTGATAGGGCGTTTTTTGAACGAATAGTGCTTGCGCGATAGCGCAATGCGTCCTATACGCCGCCACCTAACCCGCGCGTCCGGCCGATATGGCATGCCGAGGCGTCGCGTCCGACCGACCAAAAGATGGAGACGGAAATGCCGAAGATGAAGACAAAGTCGAGCTGCAAAAAGCGGTTCAAAACGACGGCCTCCGGCCGTGTCGTGGCGGCCCAGGCGGGCAAGCGCCACGGTATGATCAAGCGCACCAACAAGTTCCTGCGTAATGCACGCGGCACAACAACCCTGTGCAAGGCTGATGAAGGTATCATCAAGCCTATGATGCCCTACGCAAAATAAGGAGAATTTGATATGCGCGTTAAAGGTGGAACCGTCACGCACCGTCGGCACAAGAAAGTTCTCGACGCTGCCAAAGGATATTACGATCGCCGCTCCAAGACCTTCAAGGTCGCCAAGCAGGCCGTCGACAAAGCCAACCAATATGCAACCCGTGACCGCCACAACCGCAAGCGCAACTTCCGCGCTTTGTGGATCCAGCGGATCAACGCCGGTGTGCGTTCGGTTGATGAAACACTGAACTATTCGAAGTTTATCAATGGCTTGAACCTGGCCGGTATCGAAGTTGACCGGAAAGTTTTGGCTGACCTGGCCGTGAACGAGCCTGAGGCATTTGCTGCCATTGTTGGCAAAGCCAAGGCTGCAATGGCCTGATCGCCGGTCCAGTTAATGATATTAGGGCCGCGTCAGATTGCTGACGCGGCCCTTTTTTGTGTCTTTCGCGTAATGCGAAACGAAAACGCAACGAATTTGATCGATACCGATCATCATGGAGTTGGTTCGGTGGATCATATGTTGTGTGTTTCTTGCCTGGCCCGCCCTGTGCTGGTCTGAAACCGCCTCGCTTTTGGGGGCGGGTTTCGCGCAGAGCCGCGATGCGTTGCTTGGCGGTGATGATGCGCAGACGCCGATGCAGGGCGGCGCCAGCCTGTTTGCCGGCCGGTCTGACGGCACCTTCTTTGCGCCGCCTGCGCTGGGCCTGTTTGGGCGGAATACAAATGCCGTCCAGCATTTGCGGTACATCATCGGTCAGGCCGAATCGCCGCGTGACGGTTATGATGCGGTCCAGCACGGTGCCCGGATCAAACCCACGAAACCGCCCACCCAAATGACTCTTGCTGAGATTTTTGCATGGATCGAAGCCACCCCTGGCCAGCCGCATGCCATTGGCCGTTATCAATTCATTCCCGATACCTTGGCCCGCGTTGTCCATCAGGTCGGTGCGCGCCCGCAAGATCGCTTCAGCCCCGCAATGCAGGACCGTCTGGCTGACGTGTTATTGGATGATGCTGGTTTCGCCGACTTCATGGCCGGTCAACTCAGTCAGGAACGGTTCATGAATAATCTGGCTGCAATCTGGGCTGGGCTGCCTTCGACCTCGGGGCGTTCCAAATATCACGGCGTCGCTGGCAACCGCGCGACTGTGACCCTTGCCTATTTTCGGGCGGAGATCGCCAAGATTAGGCCAAGCTGAAAATGCTGGCTTGTCTATCGCGCTGTTAAAACGTTCTGCGTTTTATCTGAGCCACCCGCATCGCAAATTGCGTTCGACCGCAGGGAGAGGCAGCGATTTGCGATCCCGTTCCGACGCAAAATGCTCTAGGTCAAGACCTCATCCTGCGGGAAGAATTCGTTTTCTTTTGAAACGACGATCAGATCGCGCCCCACCTTCTTGGCGTGATAGAGCGCTGCATCACTGCGTTTGAGCGCATCATCGATACCCCGGTCATCATCTGTGACATTTGCCAGCCCAACACTGATTGTCACATCAAGGGCGGTGTCACCCACATCAAATGGCTTGGCGGTGACGGCGGCCTTGAGACGTCTGGTGATCGGAATGGCCTGCGCCAAGGGCAAGTCACGCAGGATGATCCCAAACTCCTCGCCGCCGGTGCGCACAACATGATCGCCTTGGCGGGACACCGATTGTAGGCGGCGCACGATCTCACACAGAACAGCGTCGCCGACATCATGACCATGCGCATCGTTGATCCGTTTGAAATGGTCGATATCGATGGATACATAACAAAACGGTGCTGCGCTTTTGCGCCAACCTTCCCATAGGGGGCCGAGTTGCTTCATCAGGAAATGCCGGTTTTTGGCACCTGTCAGCGCGTCGGTCTGTGCCATCTCATTAAGGTTTTCCATCTGCTTGATGACCAAAAGCTGCGTAGCAAGACAGCGCGCAATCGCCTGCGTAAGAACCAGAAGGATGCCGGTATCGCAAGGCAGCTCGCGATAGCTGCTGGCAAGGGTGCCAAAGCTGCGGCTGCCGGTGACGATCGGGGCCAGAATGGCAGCGCGATACCCCATCGCCGACACTTGCTGTGTGTCCTCAAGATAGATTTCTGACAGATCAGGGATAAAGACCGTTTCACAGGACTGAAAAACTTCACCCACCGCGGTGTTGTTCACATCATGCCGGATCCCGTTGCCGTAAGCAAAATCACTGTCCAGCGCGTGTTTGACGACCGCATCGGCCCCGTCATCAAGCGAGACCGAGCATCGATCCGACTTGGTCAGACGGCGGCACCATTTGGAATAGATAAGCAGCAGGTCCTCAGTATCCCGGGACATGTACAGATCATCTAGAAAAGAAACGGGCAAAGACACGTCCGATTTGGACGCGTTATCAAGCAATGGACGCGTTTGTTCAAAAAGCGCAGCAAGTATCCTCGTGTCGCCCATCCAAAAAACCTAATTCGTAATGGTTAACGTTACGTAAACCCTTAACCACCCTTGGCTTGCAAGGCCTTCGTAGCCGCGTTAGCAGGGGACCGGACAAAAAGGGCAGTGCCATGGACGATCTGAAAGCAAAATATCTCTCTTTGATTGCTGATGCCGCGGATGAGACGGCGATTGAGGACCTGCGCGTGCAGGCCGTTGGCAAAAAAGGCGAGATCAGCCTAAAAATGCGCGAGCTGGGCAAGATGACCCCCGAGGAACGCCAAGTCGCGGGACCCGCGCTGAATGCGCTGAAGGACGAGATCAACAGCGCGCTGGCGGCCAAAAAAGCGGCCCTTGCGGATGCGGCGCTGGATGAACGTCTGCGCACCGAATGGCTGGACGTGACGTTGCCCGCGCGCGGGCGCGGACAAGGAACCATCCATCCGATTAGCCGGGTCACCGAAGAGGTCACGGCGATCTTTGCTGAAATGGGCTTTTCTGTTGCCGAAGGTCCGCAGATCGAAAGCGATTGGTACAATTTCGACGCGCTGAACATCCCTGGCCACCATCCCGCCCGGGCGGAAATGGACACGTTCTACACCCACCGGCGCGAAGGCGATAACCGCCCGCCGCATGTGTTGCGTACCCATACCAGCCCCGTGCAGATCCGCAGCATGGAGGCGCAGGGCGCGCCCTTGCGCATCATTTGCCCTGGCCGCGTCTATCGCGCCGATTACGACCAGACGCATACGCCGATGTTCAACCAGGTCGAAGGACTCGCTATCGATAAGGATATCAGCATGGCGAACCTGAAATGGGTGCTCGAAGAGTTTTTCAGCGCCTATTTCGGCGCCAAGGTCAAAACGCGCTTTCGCGCTTCGCACTTCCCCTTCACCGAACCCTCGGCTGAGGTCGATATCCAGTGTTCATGGGTTGATGGGCAGTTGAAAGTCGGCGAGGGCGATGACTGGCTAGAGGTGCTTGGCAGCGGTATGGTGCATCCCAAAGTGCTGCAAGCGGCCAAGATTGACCCCGATCAATGGCAAGGCTTTGCCTTTGGCGTCGGGATCGACCGGATTGCCATGCTGAAATACGGTATCCCTGATCTGCGCGCCTTCTTCGATTCGGATTTGCGGTGGCTGCGCCATTACGGTTTCAGCGCGCTGGACGTTCCGACATTGCATGGTGGTGTGTAGTCGATATCAGCTACTGGCCGATATGCACGATATCGGTGTTTCGATTAAGCTCGTGGATTTTGTCGCGCGAGCTGATCGGCCCCGAGCCGCCAAAATCGACAACCTTGATCTGATTAAATTCGTCGCAGGAGAACGGCCAGAAGACATATTCTTTCAGTTCTGGGTCCGTGCACATATTAGCTGTTGAGAACAACGTCAGGCCAGGCCCGTTTTCGCCAAACGGGTCAAAGTCCAGCGCGATGAAGGCCGCTACAACCGCAAGTATCAACGCTATTCCGATATATTTTAAGCCTGTCATTGTGCCGCCCCCTGATATGTGAAGCTTCAATATTGTCTCTAATACGATACAAATTTGTTTGAGCAAGATTGATTTTAGTGAGCTAGTTAACGGCAAAGCCCGGTTTGAAGGGCAAGATCGCGCCCCGGCTCTTTCCCCTATCTCTGTAATCCGCTAAGCCCGGATCAACTTATCTGAACCATGGGCCTGACTGATGAAATTCACCCTTTCCTGGCTAAAGCACCACCTCGACACGAACGCCTCGGTTGCCGAGATCGCAGATACGCTGACCGATCTGGGGCTTGAGGTGGAAGGCATCGAAAACCCGGCTGAACGGCTGGCCGATTTCACCATCGGCAAGGTGACCCAGGCCGAAAAGCACCCCGATGCGGACAAGCTGAAAATTTGCCAGGTCGACACTAAGGATGGCCCGACGCAGATCATCTGCGGTGCGCCCAATGCGCGTGCAGGGATCACCGTCGTCATCGCCTCCCCCGGAACTTATGTGCCTGGTATCGACACCACGATTGGGGTCGGCAAAATCCGGGGCGTCGAAAGCTACGGTATGATGTGCTCTGAGCGCGAGATGGAGCTGTCAGACGAACATGACGGCATCATTGAGCTGCCATCAGGCGAGGTCGGGCAAAGCTTTACCGATTGGCTGGGCGCAAATGACCCCTCCAAAGTCGATCCGGTGATTGAGATCGCGATCACACCCAACCGCCCCGATGCGCTGGGTGTGCATGGCATTGCCCGTGATCTGGCCGCCCGCGGCATTGGCGTGCTGAAATCGCTTAGCGTCGATCCGGTTGCGCCGTCTTTCACGACCGATCTGAAGGTCTCGATTGATGATGATACGCGGGATGGTTGCCCGGTTTTCTATGGCCGCCTGATCAAGGGCGTCAAAAACGGACCTAGCCCCGATTGGCTGCAACAACAGCTGCGCGCCATCGGCCTGCGCCCGATCAGTTTCCTCGTCGATGTGACCAACTGGTTCACCTACGATCTGAACCGGCCGCTGCACGTTTTTGACGCTGATAAGGTCAATGGCAATCTGCGGGTTCATCGCGCCAAAGGCGGCGAGACCCTGATCGCGCTCGATGACAAGGAATACACCTTCCTTAAGGGACAAATGGTCATCTCTGATGATACTGGCCCCGAAAGCATCGCCGGTATCATGGGCGGGGCGGCAACTGGCTGTACCGATGAGACCGTGAATGTCTTTGTTGAAAGCGCCTATTGGGATCCGGTGCAGATCGCCTATGCGGGGCGCGCGCTCAAGATTAATTCGGATGCGCGGTACCGGTTTGAGCGCGGTGTTGATCCGGAATTTACCCCAGTTGGGCTGGAACATGCTGTGCGAATGATCGTTGATCATGCTGGCGGCGAAGCTTCTGAAGTGATCGTTGCGGGTGCCGTACCAGATACGGCCCGGTCCTATAAGCTGGACACCGCCCGCTGTTCTTCGCTGGTGGGTATGGAAATTCCGGCCGAGACCCAGCGCGCGACGCTCACGGCGCTCGGGTTTGAGATGGACGGCGATTTGGCCCATGTCCCATCCTGGCGACCTGATGTTCAGGGCACGGCTGATCTGGTGGAAGAGGTCGCGCGCGTGGCGTCGCTGACCCAGTTGGAAGGCAAACCCCTGCCGCGCCTGGATGCAGGCGTGCCCAAGCCGGTTTTGACTATCGCGCAAACCCGTCAGCAGGCCGCACGCCGCACTGCTGCTGCGCTGGGCTATAATGAATGCGTCACTTACAGCTTTATTGATGCCCAAGCCGCAGCTTTGTTCGGTGGCGGTGACGACGCGACGATGCTTGAAAACCCGATCAGCTCAGAGATGTCGCATATGCGGCCAAGCTTGCTGCCGGGGCTTTTGCGTGCTGCAGCCCGCAATCAGGCGCGCGGCTTTATGGATATGGCCTTGTTTGAGGTCGGTGCGGGTTTTCATGGCGGTGAGCCGGGCGAGCAGCATATGCTTGTTTCGGGTCTGTTGATCGGACGCACCGGGCCGAAAGATGTGCATGGTGCTGCGCGGCCGGTTGATCTTTACGATGCCAAGGCCGACGCCGAGGCCGTGCTGACAGCGATAGGCGCCCCGGCCAAGGTCCAAATTTTGCGCGGCGCTGCAGATTGGTGGCATCCTGGTCGCCATGGTAAGATTTGCCTTGGCCCCAAAAAGGTCCTGGCCGTCTTTGGTGAATTGCACCCCAAAATCCTGCGCGAAATGGATATCAAAGGCCCTGCCGTGGCCTTTACCATCTGGCCTGGCGAAGTGCCTGAACCGAAGAAGCAAAGCACCACCCGCACAGCGCTTGCTGCAACTGATCTGCAAGCGGTTGAGCGTGATTTTGCCTTTGTCGTCGATGCGCAAGTTGAGGCGCTGACCTTGGTCAATGCGGCTTCGGGCGCCGATAAGGCACTGATCGCTGATGTGCGCGTCTTTGACGAATTTATCGGCGGCGCGTTGGGTGAAGGTAAAAAATCGCTTGCCGTCACGGTCCGCCTGCAACCCACTGAAAAGACCCTGAAAGAGGCGGATATCGAGGCGGTCAGCGCCAAGATTGTCGAAAAGGTCACAAAGGCCACTGGCGGGACGCTGCGCGGGTGAGCTTGATCATCCGCAAGGCCGCCTCTGCTGACGTTCCGGCCCTGACCGGTTGTTACGCAGCGGCCTATGCGCCGTTTCAACATCTGGGACTGCCCCCGGTAACCGAAGGTGTCGATGCGGACATCGCCGATCACAATGTGTGGGTTGCTGAAGTAGACGGCACCTTACGCGGTGGTGTCGTTTTGGTTCTTGGTAAACGGGCCTATATTGCAAATCTCGCGGTCCATCCTGATGCCAGCGGGCAGGGGGTTGGTCCGCAACTGATCGCCCAGGCCTTGGCCGCTGCCAAGGCTGCCGGTCACGGGCAGGTGCACCTTGTGACCCATTGTGGCATGACCCGCACGCAGGGTTTTTACCGCCGCCATGGCTGGACCGAGACTGGCCGTGATGGCGACAAGGTCTATTTTGCGACGCAACTGAATTAAAGGAGCTGCCTGATGACGCTGACAATCTATCTTTCCGGTGAAATCCATACCGATTGGCGCGAACAGATCACGACCGGCGCACAAGGTCTGGACGTGCATTTTACCGGGCCCGTCACTGATCATGCTGCATCGGATGATTGCGGTGTGGCCATCATGGGTGATGAGCCGAATAAGTTCTGGCACGATAATAAGGGCGCCAAGCTGAACGCTATCCGCACCCGCCACGGGATCGAGATGGCCGATATTGTCGTTGTTCGTTTCGGCGAAAAGTACAAACAGTGGAATGCCGCCTTTGATGCGGGCTATGCGGCGGCTTTGGGCAAATCGTTGATCGTCATGCATGGCGATGATCATCAACATGCGCTCAAAGAGGTCGACGCCGCCGCCCTTGCAGTTGTCACTGAACCGCAGCAAGTGGTTGATATTCTGACCTATGTGCTGAACGGAACGCTGCCAAGCTAGGGTCTACTATCACAAATGCGCCAATCCCTTAGAACCAAGGCCATTGCCATCTGCAATGATAAGATCGCCAAGAAAGGCGAGGGCGTCGGTCTGTCCTTCTATGCTTTCTTTGCCAATAAGAATGACGATCCCGCTTTGCTGATGGAAGCTGCCGAATGGTGGATTAAAACCCATGAATTGGATCATTTTGAAAAGGCTGTGAAAATTCGCCAGATGATCAAAGAGGGCGTTTAGACGCGGCCGCGTGATTTGGTCTTTTGGGGCAGTGCCAATGCATGTTCCTCGAGCCGGTCTTGCCCCAGGAATGCACCGACGGATATCCCAGGCCGCCGTTTGTGGCGCAGCCAATGGTATATCTCGCGCAGGACGACCCGGCGGCCCATTGCGGTATACCAACGCATCGCGTGCCGGAGATCAGGATCTGGATGCAGGTAGCTGCGATAAAGCGCTTTGGGCCGGGCTTGCAGGCAAATCTCAATCAGTTTGACCCAAAGAAACACACGCCAGGCGGGGACGGCGGGGACCTCTATGACCTGATGCTTGTAGTCCCAATTGCGCAGATCCGCGTCGATAATGCGCCGATGTTTCACCTTGTCGAAAAAGGGGGTCCAGCGGTGCGGTGTCGCGTAAACCGACATGATCTGGTCTGGGTCATAGACTAGTAAGTGCTTGAGAATACGCCAATAGTCGCGATCTGTTTCTTCCTCAAACCCGACTGCAAATGTGCATAATCCAATGATCCCATGCGCCCGGAGCAGTTGGATCGCTTGTCGATCCTTGGCACGGCTGCCGCCCTTTTTCACAGCCTCAAGCGTTGCTTCATCGGTGCCTTCCAGCCCCATCAAAAAGCGGATGACCCCGGCTTTGCGATAAAGATGCAGGATATCTTTGTCGCGCACGATATCATCGGCGCGGGTGCTGCCAATGATTTGAACTGGGACGTTCTCTGCGATCATGGCATCCAAAAAAGCGCGCCATGCTTTGGGCGAGGTGGTCGGGTTCTCATCCGCCAGATTGACCAGCTCAACCCCATATGTGCGATGCAGCCAAGCGATCTCGGCTGCGAATTTCACAGGATCCCGGTGCCGCCACCGTGTCCAAAAGCCCCGCTGCCCGCAATAGGTGCAAAGATGCGGGCAGCCTCGGGAAAATTGCATGATTACTGATCGCTTACCGCCCCAATACCCGTGCTGGGTTATATCGACCAGCTCCCATCCGATCCGGTTTGCATCCAGGTCTTGGACCATCGGGGCGGACGCCGTGGCATAGGGTGTGCCGCCGCGCCGATAAGCGATACCATTGATCCTTCGTAGGTCCTGTCCCAGCGCGGCCATTAATTTTGGCGCGGTCATCTCGCCTTCACCGCGCACGATCACATCAATTGCAGGGCATTCATTCAGCACTTCGGCCCAGTGGTAGCTGGGCCAAACCCCGCCATAGATGATCGCCACATCCGGCAATACTGCCTTGATCCTTGTCGCAAGCCTGACCACCACCGGATGCGCCGAGGTTGACCCGGAATGCCCGATCAGAACGGCCTCTGGTGCGCTGTCGATAATGGCTGTGATGATTTGGGCCGATGTCATCGGCCCGATATCAGCGTTGATCAAGTTCACACTGTGCCCTGCGTCAATCAACGGCCCACCAATACAAAGCAGGCCGAACGGCGGTAGATTTTCGCGTGGAATACGGCTTCCGATGGATGTATGCGGTGGGTGAAGCAATGTGATGCGCATGGGCGGCCCCTTGGTGTCGGATGTCTGCAATCTGGCCCCGCTTTGCGCATCTTTTGAGGAGCATTTGGTGACTTTCACTGTCGCAATTGATGGGCCTGCAGCGGCGGGTAAGGGCACGATCTCCAAGGCTGTGGCAATGCATTTTGGTTTTGCGCATTTGGATACCGGGCTGCTTTACCGTGCGGTGGGGGCCAAGGTTCTGGCAGGCGCTGACCGGCTAATCGCAGCGCAGCAGCTTGATCCCAAAGACCTTGAGGGGGATCAATTGCGCACCCCGCAAGTGGCGCAGGCAGCCAGTGAGGTCGCGGTGGATCCGCAGGTGCGGGCGGCCCTGACGGATTTTCAACGCAGTTTTGCCACGCGCCCCGGCGGGGCAGTGCTGGATGGCCGCGATATCGGAACAGTGATTTGTCCCCAGGCAGATGTGAAATTGTTCGTCACCGCCAGCCCCGAATGCCGGGCTATGCGGCGTTTCAAAGAGCTTTCGGATAAAGGCATGTCGCTGACCTATGACAGCGTTCTGGCCGATGTGCGCAAACGTGACGAACGGGACCGCAGCCGTGACACGGCCCCCCTGATCCCTGCACCAGATGCTGTTTTGATCGACACAACCGATATGGCGATCGACGATGCGGTGGCCCGTGCGGTCGCTGTCATCAGCCGCGTTTCAGAAACTCACTAAAGCTTGCATAGGCAAACTGCACTGTTTTGGGGCAGCGTGGGTGCAAAGGAGTTTGCCCCATGATCCGTATCCTCGCCCTGATCGCCATCTTATTTCCTATCAGCTTGCCTGCCCAAGAGGCAGAGCCGCATATGACCCTGCCACGCATGGCAGAGATCGTGCAGGCGCTTGACCCCGATGCCCGGATCGCAGGCGCAGGTTTTGAGTTTTCCATTGATGATATCCCTGTGTTGATTGTGACGGATGTCAGGGCCAACCGGATGCGGGCAATGGTGCCGATCCGCTCGGCCGAGGGGATGACACCCGAGGAAATGCTGCGCGTCATGCAGGCCAATTTCGATAGTGCCCTGGATGCGCGCTATGCTGTGGCCCAGGGCCGCCTTTGGGGAATATTCATTCATCCTTTCAAAGAGCTGGAGCGCGACCAGCTGATCTCTGGCCTGGCGCAGACAGTGAATGTGGCCAAGACCTATGGCACGCTTTACACCAGCGGCGCGGGCCAATTTGGCGCTGGTGACAGTGGCAATCTGCAACGCGAGTTGATCGAAGAATTGCTGGAGCGCGGTCAGGATATCTGACATGATACGTCCATGGCCCATCACATTGTTGATCAATCTACGTGGCCGCGCGCCGCGCAGTTCCGGTTCTTTCGCAGTTATGAAAAGCCGCATTATGCGGTGACATCGCGGCTGGATGTAACGCATCTGAGGGCCCGCAAAGCCGAGGGCGTTTCGGCCTATCGCGCCTGCCTTTATGCGATTGGCACCGGCCTGCATGCGGTGCCCGAGCTGTTGATGCGTTTTCGCGGCGATCAGGTCTTACGTTATGACATGGTCACGCTTTCGATGTCGGTGCCGACAGATGCGGGGTCTTTCAATTATGCGTATGTGCCTTATTTGGCGGGTTTCGCAGCATTTGATGCTCAGGCCCAGTCGTTGATTGCGCAGGCCGCACGCGGTGGGCCGTTGAACGCCAATAGCGGTGAACGGGATGATTTGGCCTATCTGTCCTGTATGCCATGGCTTGATTACACGTCGATGAATAATGCCTTGCCGGGCCCGGATGACTGCATCCCGCGCGTGTCATGGGGCAAATTCGTCGAACAAGACGGGCGCTGGGACATGGCGATGACGCTGGAAGTCCACCACGCGCTTGTGGATGGCGCGCAGGTTGGTGCCTATTTCGCAGCAGTACAGAAGGCGCTGGACGCTATTTAGCGCATGATCGCGCTTGCCTCTTATGCCAAGCAGGGATTGCTGCAATCCTAAGCCAAAGTATCGCAAATTCGAACGAGTTTGGACGTCGTAGACCGAATATTAAATTTTGGTGCGTAGCCATCATCAAGCTTTGTAGGAGGTATGATGATGAAGCGACTGATAACTTTCGTAAGTCTGTTGTTGTCTTGCGGCTCGGTGGCCGTGGCAAGCGATTTTGGTACAAAGGAACAATCACAAGATATCGCGGGTCAATTGTCCGCGATCGTGCAAACCGGCGGCGTAGACGCTGGGATTGACGCAATGCACGACCCTTCCCAACCGTTTTCGACATCAACCTTGGGGATTCACCTGTTTGAGGACGGTATTATCGTCGGCGATAACCGAGAGCCTGAATTGCTTGCTGCAGCCTATACTGAGGTTGAGGATTTGACGGGCGAGCCAATGTGGCCTCGGATCGTTGCGGCAGCGGATATGCGCGATGACGCGATGTTGGAATGGTACCACTACGACACAGAAGTTGAGTACACCTACGCGTGTTACAGCGAGTGGGCAATCGAAGGAACAGCACTCATCATGGTGTGCCGTTAATATTTTTGAGGGCCGTAAAATGAAGTTTATGAAGTCGGTTATTACGCGTTCGGTTTTGGTCACCACGCTGGTACTTGGCGCCTGTATGGCAGTTCTGTTGTCGACGGCCAATAACAGAATCCAATTGAATTTGGAGAATGATTTCGCCAAAAAGTCGATCGAAATCACCGGCTTCATTTCCAACCAAATTAACACGGGAACGCGTCTAAAACGTGCGGCGATGATTGAGCCCCAGTTGAACGCGCTTTTGCAAGATCCTTCACTGGATGCGGCAGCCTTGCGCGTTACGCATGTCGAAGGTGTTGAGGTCGCCAATTTGGTGGCCGAGGATCAGGTTGCCAGCGATATCCCTGCGATGTCTGCACCGGATTTTTCACTAGAGCCGACCACCGAGATTCAAGGCAGCTTCATGTCAGTGCGTGCGCCAATTATCTTGGGGGCGGGTGAGAACGCCACGCTGGTTGGCGAACTTGTGGTCGTTTGGGATAAGTCAGAATATCTCAGATCAGCGGCGGCTTTGACCGGTTTTCTGCGTAATGCGTTTTTGGCGACGGCCGGTGCGGTTGCATTGGCCTTGATGATCAGCATCTACATGATTATCGGGCGCCCGCTCTCGGGGATGGTCAGCGCATTGACTGCTGTAGCGCAGGGGCGCACGGACGTTCATTTGCCGCGTTCTAACACGACCGAGGTGCGTCAAATGGTCGACACTGTTGAGGTGTTCTTGGGTATCACGAAAGAACGGGCGCGGTTGCTTGAGGATCTGTCAGTCGTCATGGAAAAGGCAAAGCACGGTGATTTCTCAGGGCGTGTTCAGATTGAGGGTGATGCAGCGGATGAGCGGAATAATCTGCGTAATCTTGTCAACGGTCTGATGGTGGCGGTCGATACCGGTTTGAAGGAAACCATACGCGCGCTTGAAGGGCTGTCCAACCGTGACCTCACCGTTCGTATGGGCGGTGATGGTGAAGGTGCGTTTGGCAAATTGCGCGACGATGTCGCCCGCACAGCAAGTGAGCTGAATGCGACCATCCAAGCGATCCAAGGACGGGCCAGAGAAGTACAGCAAGCGGCAGGCCGGCTCAGCGCTTCGTCAGATCAATCGTCCCGCCGGTCACAAAATAATGCTGCGACGCTTGAGGAAACCACTGCCTCTATTTCCGTGGTGTCGGACGCGCTATCGAGCACGGCGCAGATCGCGCATGATGCCAAATCAATCTCAGATACCGCAAATATGCACGCACGTAAGGGTCAGGAAGTTGTGACTGGCTTAGTCGAAAAGATGAACGGTATTCGCGACAGTTCAATGAGTATCTCGGATATCGTAACACTGATCGATGATGTTGCGTTTCAAACCAATTTGTTGGCTTTGAACGCAGGTGTCGAAGCTGCCCGGGCGGGTGAGCACGGGCGCGGTTTTGCTGTCGTTGCCTCAGAGGTCAGGGCGCTGGCGCAGCGCACGTCGGAGTCCGCGTCCAGCATCAAGACCTTGGTCGCGACAAGTTCAGAGGAAATCTCGCTTGGCGTGGAGCAGGCACAGCAAGCGGGTCAATCCATTGGCGAGATCGTCGAATCGATTGATCAACTCGGCAACCAGATTGCAGACATTTCGGCCAAGGCCAGCGACCAAGCGACCGCTATTGATGAAATCCGTTCGGCTATCACCGATCTTGATCGCAGCACGCAGGAAAATGCCGCCGTGGTCAATGAAACTTCCGAATTGGCGCATGAGCTGAGCAACGGATCGCGCTCCATGATGGAAATGGTCGCCGTCTTTGAGGTCGAACAAAGCGGCGGACAAGGACATCCCATGAAGGCCGTGGCATAGGCGTCAAAACCCCTTGTCTTAAGGGGCGCGGGGCCTTATACGCGGCCTTGTCGAAGCGTCGAGACAGGCGCGGGCGTGAGACTTGAGCGGGGTCGGTACTATACCGGCCCTGTTATTTTATGTCCGTGGGTGACGCCAGACCAATGAAACCCCGCTCATCTTTGATGGGCATTTATCCAAAGACCGGCGGAGACAACCGCTCGGCCCGTATAAACCAAACGTTAGGAAAACGACGCCAAATGGCTAACACAATGGAAGAGTTTGAAGCGCTCCTGAATGAAAGCTTCGAAATGGACACGCCCAGCGAAGGGTCTGTTGTCAAAGGCAAAGTCATCGCAATTGAAGCGGGCCAAGCCATCATCGACGTAGGCTACAAAATGGAAGGCCGCGTTGAGCTGAAAGAATTTGCAAACCCAGGCGAAGACCCCGAACTGGCCGTTGGCGACACTGTTGAAGTGTTTCTGCGCCAGGTTGAGAACGCCAAAGGCGAAGCCGTCATTTCCCGCGAAATGGCCCGCCGCGAAGAGGCCTGGGACCGTCTGGAAAAAGCCTATGCCGACGAAGAACGCGTCGATGGCGCGATCTTTGGCCGCGTCAAAGGTGGTTTTACCGTCGATCTTGGTGGCGCTGTGGCGTTCTTGCCAGGCTCTCAGGTTGATGTCCGCCCAGTGCGTGACGCGGGCCCATTGATGGGTCTCAAGCAGCCATTCCAGATCCTGAAAATGGACCGCCGCCGCGGCAACATCGTTGTCTCCCGCCGTGCGATCCTTGAAGAATCCCGTGCCGAACAGCGCGCCGAAGTCATTGGCAACCTGACCGAAGGCCAGGAAGTTGACGGCGTCGTCAAGAACATCACCGAATACGGTGCGTTCGTTGACCTTGGCGGTGTTGACGGTCTGTTGCACGTGACTGACATGGCATGGCGCCGGGTCAACCACCCATCCGAGATCCTGACAATTGGTGAAACGATCAAGGTGCAGGTCATCAAGATCAACAAAGAAACTCACCGTATCAGCCTGGGCATGAAGCAGCTGCAGGACGATCCTTGGGATGCTGTTGAAGCCAAGTTCAGCCTTGGTTCGGTTCATCAGGGCCGCGTAACCAACATCACCGACTATGGTGCATTTGTTGAGCTGGAAGCGGGTGTTGAAGGTCTGGTACACGTCTCCGAGATGTCTTGGACCAAGAAAAACGTCCACCCCGGCAAGATCGTGTCGACCTCTCAGGAAGTCGAAGTCATGGTTCTGGAAATCGACAGCACCAAGCGCCGCGTTTCCCTTGGCCTGAAGCAGACACAGCGCAACCCATGGGAAGTCTTCGCCGAGCAGTTCCCTGAAGGCACTGAAGTTGAAGGCGAAGTCAAAAACATCACCGAATTCGGTCTGTTTGTTGGCCTTGAAGGTGATATCGACGGCATGGTGCACCTGTCTGACCTGACATGGGAAGGCCGCGGCGAAGACGTCATCGGTGATTTCCGCAAAGGTGACGTGGTCAAGGCCAAGGTTGCTGAAGTTGACGTGGAAAAAGAGCGTATCAGCCTGTCGATCAAAGCCCTGGACGGTGATCCGTTCGCCGAGGCTGTTGGCGGCGTCAAGCGTGGTTCGGTTATCACCGTTGAAGTCACCAAGATCGAAGATGGTGGCATCGAGGTGGATTATGAAGGCGCAAAATCCTTCATCCGTCGCTCTGACCTGTCCCGTGACCGTGCCGAGCAGCGTCCAGAGCGTTTCGGCGTTGGCGACAAGGTCGACGTGCGCGTGACCAATATCGACAGCAAGACCCGCAAGCTGGGTCTGTCGATCAAGGCGCGTGAGATCGCAGAAGAAAAAGAAGCGGTTGAGCAATTCGGTTCCTCTGACAGCGGCGCATCCTTGGGCGATATCCTTGGTGCAGCTCTGAAGGGCGACGACTAAAGACCCGAACTGAGTTCGAAGCAACATTGGGCCCCATCGCATTCATGCGGTGGGGCCTTTTCTATGTCCATTTGCTGAACGCAACGTCGAAAAAGGCAGGGTATGTCCACGGCGAACCCTTCGAAACTGTGACCCGAATCGCAAGCTGTCAAAACAGGCGAGCATGGTTTGGCCGATGCCCCTTGATTGCGGTAATCCCATCAAAACACAGCGAATTATTCGAAATCTGCCCTGATTTTGACGCGAAAGTGGGGATTCCTGCTATTTCACCATGGCACCAAACTGCCTATAGTCGCTGAAAGGCAAGAAGAACTGCGTGTTAAGTGTTAGATTACTGGCGGGAGGCCAAAATTATGATCCGTTCCGAATTGATTCAGAAAATCGCCGATGAAAACCCGCATCTTTATCAACGCGATGTCGAGAAAATCGTAAATACCATTTTTGAAGAAATCACGACTGCGATGTCGAATGGTGACCGGGTCGAACTGCGTGGTTTTGGCGCGTTCTCGGTCAAAAAGCGGGATCAACGCGTCGGCCGGAACCCCCGTACAGGCGAATCTGTCGATGTCGAAGAAAAACACGTTCCTTTCTTTAAGACGGGGAAACTCTTGCGTGATCGCTTGAACGGGAACTGAATTCTGGTTCATTTCCCTGGCCGTTTGCGATAGGACAGACCCATGAAAACGATCCGTTACGCCTTTTGGGGCATCATCCTTGTTTTGCTTGTGCTCGTTGGGCTGGCAAATAGCAGCTATGTCACACTGCGCGCGATGCCTGTCGCGCTTGGTGATTTGTTTGGGATTTCACCAGATATCGATCTGCCGCTTTACGTCGTGCTATTCATCGGCGTCGGGGCGGGTTTGTTAATTGGCTTCTTGTGGGAATGGCTGCGCGAAAGCCGGATGCGCGCCGAAAGGCGCGTCAAAGCGCGTGAGGTCGAACGGCTCAAACGCGAAGTTGACCAGCTCAAAGGGGCTGCCGCCGGCGCTAAAGACGATGATGACGTGCTGGCATTGCTTGAAAAGACAGGCTGATGGCCACTGACATGCGGGTCAAGATTTGCGGGCTGCGCGATGCGGCGGCCATTGATGCGGCTGTTCAGGCGGGCGCGGCCTATATCGGCTTTGTTTTCTTCGAAAAATCCCCACGTCACATCAGTGTTGCGGATGCGGCAAAACTTGCGGCCGGTGTGCCTGCGGGCGTAGCGAAAGTCGCGCTCGTGGTGAACCCTGACGATGCGCTGCTTGATCGCATCTTGGACACTGTACCGCTGGACATGATCCAACTACACGGATCCGAGGCGCCCGCGCGGGTGGCGGAAATCAAGGCGCGGTACGGGCTGCCGGTAATGAAGGCCGTTGGTGTCGCAGGCCCGGATGATCTGGTATTAATCGACAGCTACGCCGCCGTGGCCGACCAAATTCTTGTGGATACCAAGCCGCCCAAAGACGCCAAACTGCCCGGTGGCAACGGTGCGCGGTTTGACTGGACGCTGATCGCGGGGCGCCGCTGGCCGGTGCCTTGGATGCTGGCGGGCGGGCTTGATCCGGTGAATGTGGCCGAGGCGGTCGCGGTAACGGGCGCGCAGCAGCTGGATCTGTCATCTGCAGTCGAATCTGCACCTGGTGTCAAAGACCCCAAGCTGATCGCGGCATTCATGGCTGCGGTCCGCGACATTTGACGCAACCCGATCCCCGCATCTGGGATTTACCATTGCCGACGAAGACGGTACTGCTGGCGGGCGCAAACTAGCAGGTGTTCTGATGGCCAATGATCTCTTTAACAGCTTTATGACCGGTCCCGATGAAAAGGGGCGTTTTGGCGATTTTGGCGGGCGTTTTGTTTCGGAAACACTGATGCCGCTTATTCTTGAGCTTGAGCAGCAATATGAGCACGCCAAGACGGACGAAACTTTCTGGGCAGAGATGCATGATCTTTGGACGCATTATGTCGGCCGTCCCAGCCCGCTTTATTTTGCCGAACGGCTGACCAATCATTTGGGCGGCGCCAAGATCTACCTCAAACGGGATGAGCTGAACCACACCGGCGCGCATAAGATCAACAATGTACTGGGACAGATTATTCTGGCCCGGCGCATGGGCAAAAGCCGGATCATCGCTGAAACCGGGGCGGGGCAGCACGGCGTGGCGACGGCCACCGTTTGCGCCAAATTCGGGTTGAAATGCGTGGTCTATATGGGCGCGCATGATGTCGAACGGCAGGCACCTAACGTGTTCCGCATGCGTCTTCTTGGGGCCGAGGTGGTGCCGGTCACATCCGGGCGCGGTACATTGAAAGACGCAATGAACGACGCGCTACGCGACTGGGTGACCAATGTGCGTGATACGTTTTACTGCATCGGGACTGTCGCTGGTCCGCACCCTTACCCTGCAATGGTACGTGATTTCCAAGCCATCATCGGCAAGGAAACCCGTGAGCAGATGCAGGCCGCCGAAGGGCGTCTACCCGATACGATTATTGCGGCCATCGGGGGCGGTTCCAATGCGATGGGGCTGTTCTACCCATTCCTCGACGATAAAGAGGTGAACATCATCGGGGTTGAGGCTGGCGGCAAAGGCGTCAACCAAAAGATGGAACACTGCGCCTCGCTCACAGGCGGACGGCCGGGCGTTTTGCACGGCAACCGGACCTATCTTTTGCAGGATGATGTGGGGCAAATCCTTGAAGGATTTTCCATCTCTGCAGGGCTGGATTACCCCGGGATCGGGCCAGAACATGCTTGGCTGCATGATATCGGGCGGGCCAAATATGTCGCGATTACAGATGTCGAAGCGCTTGAGGCATTCCAACTTTGCTGCGCGCAAGAAGGGATCATTCCCGCGCTTGAGCCCTCGCACGCCCTGGCCCATGTGATGAAAATTGCGCCTGAGCTTCCCAAGGACCATCTGTTGGTGATGAATATGTGTGGTCGCGGGGACAAAGACATTTTCACCGTGGCCAAACATCTTGGCTTCGATATGTCCTCTGAATAGGGCGCTGTGATTTGAAACAATTGCAAAGCTGACCCGTGGTCAACTGGTGCCCGCCGCGTTTTCTGCGCAGCGGGCTTTTCGTTTGTTGCGCAAGTGGGTAATTTTGTTGCGTCTTCGCCACAGCTGTCCTCGACTGCGCATGTTCTCTGTTGAGCGAATCCAGCCCTTTCGCCTATTCAACGCCTCCCAATCAGACGGATCGGACCCTAGCGGCCAGAGGTGATCACTCTGCCGGTGCGGGCGGCGCTGCCAGCCCCGTATGCCAGGGCCGAAATGTCATCTGGGATGCCCTTAAAGGCACCACTCAGTGTAGCTCATTTGGTAGAGCAATAGACTTTTAATCTATCTGTAGCGGGTTCGATTCCCGCCATTGAAACCACGGTAAATGCGAAAGCATTGAGGTTCGACTCCTCTCTCAGACGTCTTCCAAACGTCTTTCAAGTGGGTATCCGGGGTTGCCTCAGCAGGGGTGATCTGCCCGCTTTCGATGGCACTGCTGTCGGAAAACGACTGGTCATCACTGCTCTGCTGGTTTGGCGGCGGCAGGTGATGGCATCCACGGCTTTGGGTCCGGTCAGCGGTGATTTCGATCATCCACGACCGCGCCCTTGGCCTTGGCTGTCCGCTCTCTTGTCTGCCCCTGAACGGGCATGGCGCGGGGCGGCCCCGGATATCTTTCACACCTGTCATCCATTCTGGATGCAACCCACCAAACCCTCAAAGGAGATCGCATTGCGACACCGACGTTAACCGCAAGATATATAAGGAGAAAACATCATGTTGCGGATATTTGATACACTGACTGGCCATCGTCGGCTGGTCTTGACAGAAAATGACCGGGCCATCCTGACGCGTAAAGGGCGTACCGTTGATATGCTGGGCGCTGGCGAACACCGGATCAAACGCGACGATGTTGTCGAACAGCACAAGCTGACTTCGGCGATCTTCTCGGGCGGAAACGTGGATGCGCTGTTGCGGGATGCACCTGATTTGGCGGCAAAGCACCTTGTCGAATTGCGCACGGACGCAAACGAGGTGGCGGTCGTCATGCGCGAGGGGCGTCTTTTCACGGCACTTGCACCTGATAGCCGGATGCATTTGTGGGCTGATGCAGGGCCCTTCGATGTGACCCGGCATGATGTGGCGGCCGATGTCCGTGTACCCGATGATCTGGCCAAACGGTTGATGCGGGCGCGCCTGACATCGCTCATGACCGCAGCCGAGGTGGCCGAAGGTCATGTGGGTGTTATGACCCTCGATGGGGCCAACCCCACTGTGCTGGCATCCGGGGCGCATATGTTCTGGAACGCGGGCGCGCGCGTGGCGGTCAAACATGTGGATATGCGTCTGCGGTCCCATGACGTCACCGGGCATGAGATCCTGACGCGTGACCGTGTCACGTTGCGGGTGAACCTCGCCGCTGACTTTCGGGTGGTGGACCCTGTGACAGCCGTCACCAAGGTCCGCGACTTTGAAGAAGCGTTGCACCGGGCACTGGGTCTGGCCTTTCGCCGGACATTGGGGGCACTGACCCTCGATGCGCTCTTGGCCGATAAGGTCGCTGTGGATGCCGAGGCCGCTGATGCGGTCCGTGCAGAAATGGCCACCTTGGGGGTCGAAGTCGGGGCAATCGCGTTGAAGGACGTGATCCTGCCGGGCGAGATGCGCGATATCCTGACCGCGGTGGTCGCTGCCGAAAAAGAGGCAGAGGCCAACGTGATCCGGCGCCGCGAAGAAACCAACGCCACCCGGTCGCTGTTGAACACAGCCAAGGTGATGGCCGAAAACCCCGTGATGCTGCGGCTCAAAGAGCTTGAAGCGCTCGAGGTGATCGCAGGCAAGGTCGAGCGGCTGACCGTGCATAACGGCACCGCAGGCCTTTTGGGCGACGTGGCCAAATTGCGTGACTAAAAACGGCCCATCCGGGGGGAACCTCGGGTGGGTTATTGCGGGCTGGGCCCGGAATTGATATCAAAAATCCATATAATGAAGGGTGTTTTTGGCGCGGCTTGCGTATCGTCGTTGTTATGATCTGTTTTGTGCCACGTGTTTAAGACTGTTTGCGCCGCGATGGGCGCGCCACTGATTGATTGCTGGCAAAGCGTGCCAAAATAAGATGGAGCGCAACAAAATATGAAGTATTCATCACTCTCTGGGACAGTGTCCCATGTGAACCAGTCGACCGAAATCCGTGGACGCGGGGGGCGTGTCCGCTCTGACAAATGGATGAGTTTTCGGGTCGACGGAACGCCCGTTGTCACACCGATTTCGGCCAGCGTCGCAGATGGCGATGAGGTTGCAGTCGCCGGCGCTTCCCGCAACTCAGAACTTGTTGTGATGGGCATGCATAACTACACCACCGGCAATACCTATCGTGAGCCGCTTAAAAACTGGTTATTGGTCGTCGGCGGGGCCTTTGTGTTGCTTGGCTTGTCCTTGTTGAAATTCCTGATTGGTATTTTCCCGATATTGCTAGGGGCATATTTCCTGTTCTTGTATAATATGGGGCGGAAGACCAACGCATTGCTTGATGAGGCGCTGCTCCAAAAACCACCGAAATCCACATCTGAGTGAGCATTTCAATGGTGCAGACTTTTGCGACTATGCGGCCGCGGGGACCGCATTTGGCGCTGTCTTTTGCGGCGCCTCCGACATGATCGCATCGACAAACAGCCCCATCAGCTGCGCCCGACTAGTGACATCGGCTTTGCGAAACACTGCATTGATTTGCGTTTTGACGGTTGCTTCGCTTTTGCCGCGCAAATCCGCGATCTCGCTATTGGAATAACCGCGCAAGGCGAACATGGCGACATCCCGTTCGGACGGGGATAAGGACCATTCGTCAAAGAACTCGGTCATCACGTCGCCAAACGCGCCCGAGGCCGCGCGCAATTGCCGGTCCACATCGTTCATGCGCCGCCGCATCTGGCGAAGCAAAAGGATAGCTGTGACCGAACCGATCACCAGCCCGAGACTCGCCAGGATCTGTAGTATTTCCCGCCAGACAAAGGGCAGCGCCCAATGGCGCAGGCCCAGGACTTCAGTCAAAAACTCGGCCACGAAAAACCCGGCGCAGAGTATTTGAAAGGCCGTCAGACATCCTAGAAAGACGAGGGATATCTGTTTTTGGGATGTCGGGCGGCGCATTGGGTTTAGTCAAACCCACGCGAATACGTCACCGTCGCGTCCACGCCGGACCCGCCGATATTGTCCTGGCTGGCACTGACTGAGCCACTGCCATAAGCGCCAGAACCGCTGTTGATCCCAACCGTAACCGATCCGCTGATGTCAAAACTGATCCCATCATCTTCGGGAACAGGCTCACTACCCGCGGCCATCGCGGCCTGCAGGGCGGCGGCATCGTCATCAATGGGCATATCAAGCAGCACGTCAGACAGGATTTCACCAGTGGCGCGGCTGACCACGATTTCGCGGCGATGCAGGCCGTTATTGGCAACGATCATGGTCCGGCCCAAAAGGGTCGTGGACACATCCTCGATGTCGTAATTGGTTGCCTGCAGGCCGCCGATGACGTCCGTATAATCGCGGTTTTGCGCCAATACATAAGCGCCAGTGGCATCGTCAAACGCGTCCTGCGCGATGGCCAAAGACGGTACTAGGCTAATGATCAAGGCGGCTATGGCAAGGGAATGTTTCATCTTGGCTGCTCCAAATGCTGTTTGGTCCGATCTAGCAACAATCATGGGCCAGTGCGATCACTCTGGCGGGGGAAAACCGCGCTTTCAACCCGTAGGTTGATCAGCACTTAATCCAAAATCACGGCATATTCGCGCAAGACGTCGATCGGCACGATATCCAGCGCACGGACATGTGTCGCATGCAGGTTCACTTGCGGTGCGCAGCCTTCTTCGTGCGCTTGCAGGAACCGGCTGGCGCAAAGACACCACTGATCCCCGGATTTGAGGCCCGCAAACCCATATTCAGGACGCGGAGTGCTCAGGTCATTACCGACATATTTTGAAAAAGCCAAAAACTCATCCGTCATCACGGCGCAAACCGTATGGCTGCCGGTATCGGCGGCGCAGGTGTCGCAGGCTCCGTTACGGAAAAAACCGGTCATCGGCTCCGTTGAACAGGGCGCAAGCGTGCTACCAAGCACATTGAATGAGGGGTCTTTTTCCATATCAGTTTAGGCTTTCTGCGATCAGGCGAAAAATCTCTTCATTTTGACGCTGCACACCCGGTTCGCGAAACAGGCGGTCCGCCCCATGGGTGGCGATAACGACGTCATTGACCTGATCAACATAAAGATACTGACCGTAAATGCCACGTCCCAAAAACTGACCGGGCTCTGATCCATCGGGCATCCACCATTGATACCCATAGCCAATCGCACCGGGGGCTGTATTGGCGCTGGCGCGGGTTGATGCGGCGACCCAATCGGCAGGGACCACCTGTTGCCCGTTCCAAGCGCCGCCATTTGCGAACATCTGACCAAACCGGGCATTGTCGCGGGTCGTCGTATTCAGCCCGCCCAGCACAAAGGCCGTGCCATACCCATCTGTCAGAAAGTAGGGATCGGCTTCAAAACCCATCGGTTGCAGGATTTTTTCGCGCATCAGATCGTGGATCGTACGGCCTGTCGCACCGCGAATGACCATGCCAATCACATGCGTATCGATGGAGACATATTGCCACTTTTCCCCTGGGGCAGCAAAGTTTTCGTCTTGGCTGGCAGCAAACGCATCCATCGACCGGCCCAGCGCCAGCACGCGACCCATCCGGTTGATATCCGAAAAGAAATCCAGGTAGTCTTCGTTGAACGTGATCCCTGATTGCATCTGCAAAACATCGACAATGCGCGCATCGGCATAGGCCGAATTGGCCAATTCAGGCACGTATTTCACCACCGGGTCTTCGATACTCTCGATATCGCCATCTGCCAGAACCACGCCGAAAAGCGCGGAGAGATAGCTTTTTGAGATCGACCAGTTGATCCGCAAATCATCGGCGGCGGTGCCCTGGTAGTATTCTTCGAACACCACCGCGCCGTCCTTCAGCACGACCAGTGATGTCACGCTGCGGGCTGTGACCCAATCGGTGACCTCGGGCGGCAGCGTGGCGGGCAAAGCTTGGGGCAGGGGGCTGACATCTGTTTCTTCACCGCTAAGCTGTTGGTGCAGGAATATCTGGTCCATACCAGAAAAATTGGCGACGATCTTTTCATCTGAAAACAGATCAAGCACGCCCATCAAGCGGATGATTTCGGCCCGTTTCCAGACGCCAAACGCCAATAGAACAAGCGCCGTCACCAGCATTAATTTCAACAGTCTTTTCATGTGATATTCCTCTCCGCCCAGCGGTGAGCATGCCGCGCGGTGGGGTGCGTTTCAAGCGTTGGTTGCGGGCGCCGTCCAATTGATCCAGCGACCGTGAAAATCAGCGCGTCCCAGATCAATACGCAGATCACCGGGCCACAGCCGCAGTGTCAGGGCCGCACCGGCATTGCCGCCATCATCTTCCATCCCAAACCAGGCAAGCGGATTGGCATCTGTGGCCGCTTTGCCTGCGGCCTCAATCAGCGCCCTGCCTTCGTGCTGTTTTGTTTCGGGGAAATATTGCCAGGCCACCGTGCTGTAGATCAGATGCAACTGGCCAGGTTCATGCGACAGCCGCCCCGATAGCCAGTCAATCGCATCGCCCCGCGTCACGGCTGTGTCTGCCGCCCCAATCGCGGCCTTGGTCAAGGCCAAACGATGTGGTTGATCGGGCCACAGATAGGCTTGCAGGCGTAATGCATCGCGGTGTGGATCAAGCGGGTTCAAATCGACACCGGCTTGGGCGACGATCTGAGGCCGGGTGTTTGGGGGCAAAACGCCGGTCCAATCAGGGGACAATGTCAGGACAGGATCCGCCGCGCCGAAATGATTGTCCTGGGCCGTCATCGCGTAGCGATGCCAGTTCAGGTTCAACCCAGCGCTTGCGCCCAATTCCGAGCATCGGATCGGCAACCCAAAACGGTCGGCCAGCCAATGGCCCACAGCGATCAACGTGGCCGAGCGGCGGACTTCATTCGTTTGCGGCGGGCTATCAAGCCAGCGGTCAATCTTTGCCGCATCCGTGATCAGCGCAGCTGAAATAGCGCCCCAAAGCGTATCATCATCAGGCGTCGCAGGCGGATAGACCTGCGCCAGACCATCATGGCCATCCAGCCGCAGCGCGTGCAAGGCGCCGGTCAGGCGCAACGTAATCGATTGGCTGCGCGGGCTGATATCGCCGGGCCAATGAAACATACGGTCGCGGATCTGGCCCTCAGGCCATGGGCGGGTCTCGAAAAGTCGGATCAATTGCCCCATAAAGGGCGAACCGAGGCTTTCGCAAGCCTTGGCTTGCCGCTGGAAAGCGGTTGATATGTGCGGGGGCGCTAGCGAAACCGATCCACAAGCTTTTGCAAGGCGGACCTGTCATCAGCTGGGGCGGCGGGCGATGCCTTGGCAGGCTCCGGCGCCGTGCCAGGTTTGGGTTTCGGGGATGATTTTGACGAGCGGGGCGGGTTCACACGCAAGGCAATCGCATTGAGAAACTTTGGGCCATCACCGGCCACCAGATCAGCAATACCATCGCCAATCCCGCGCATTTCATCATCCAGCCAGTCAGCATCGGCCTTGGGGAAATCGCGCAGTACATAGCCAGGCACCGCGTCTTTATGGCCGGGATGGCCAATGCCCAGCCGAACCCGATCATAGTCAGGGCCGATATGGCCGTGGATCGAACGCAGCCCATTATGGCCGGCATGGCCGCCGCCTGTCTTCAGGCGCACTTTGCCGGGGGCTAGATCAAGCTCATCATGAAAGACAATGATATCGCTTGGGCTAAGCTTAAGATAGCGCATCGCCTCGCCAACCGATTGGCCCGAAAGGTTCATAAAGGTCTCGGGCTTAAGCAGCGTCACCTTATCAGAGCCCAAACGGCCCTCGGCGACTAGCCCCTGGAATTTCGTGCGCCACGGCCCAAACCCATGATCAGAGGCGATCTGATCCATGGCCATAAAACCAATATTGTGGCGATTGCGCGCATATTTTGCGCCAGGATTGCCAAGACCAACAAGTAACTTCATGCGCGCATCTTAACGGATGCTGCAATGCGGCGCTAGCGGTCTAATGCAACCAGCTGGGAAAAGCGTAATTGAAGGTCGGTATAGGGATGCACGCCATTGATGGTCTCTTGCAGATTGCCCGCGCCATCGAAGAGTAGCAGGGTGATGCGCGGGGCGGCATATTGGGCAGCAAAGGCGGCGCCCGTGGTGCTGGTGAGGCTGGCAATCACATATTGCAGCTCGGATTCGTCAAAGGCTTCCAATGCGGTGCGGGTTTCGCGTTGCAAATCGCGGCATGACGGGCATTGCGGGTCATGGACCTGAACAACCATGGGAACACCTTGGCCAACACGGCTAAGATCATGTTCGGATATGGTTGCCATCACGGTGCTTGCCGTCAGAAAACCAGCAACACCCAAAACAGCGGCTCCAATCAGCCCGTTGCGCAGCAAAGCACGGCGATTTGGGGCCTTCGCTGGCCCGGCCTCGGCCTGCGCGGCGTGAGGTTTCTTTTTGGGTTGGTGGCGTTTGCGCTGCTTTTTCATGACATCCTCAGGTTCATGCAGGGAACCTGTCACAAAACCCGGGCAAGGATGACTAAATTTGACGTGATCGCGTGTGAGCGTGACCCGAACAGAAAATGAAAAAGGGCACCCGCTGGGGTGCCCTCTTAATCGTTTGAAGATGGCGAAGGAATTACTCCTCAGCGGCCTCTTCAGTTGCTGCTTCGGCTTCATCGCCGGCTTCATCTTCGTCGTCGTCGTCAGCCAGCAGCGCGCGAGGCGCAGCCACATTAGCGATCACAAAGTCGCGGTCGGTGATGGCCGGGGTTGCGCCTTCGGGCAATGTGACATCGCTGATGGAAATCGTATCGCCGATTTCAACTTCGGCCAGATCGATTTCGATGTTTTCAGGAATGTCGCCAGCCAGAACTTCCAGCTCAACTTCGTTGCGTACAACAGTCAGAACGCCGCCCTTTTTGACGCCGGGGCATGTGTCTGCATTCAGGAACTCAACAGGGATAAAGATCTTCACGCGGCTGGTGCGCTTCAGGCGCATCAGGTCGATATGCGTGGGCAGATCTTTGACAACGTCACGCTGGACGCCACGGCAAATCACGCGGACATCTTCCTGGCCTTCGACCTTCAGGTTGAAAAGCGTGGACATAAAGCCGCCTTTGCGCAGCTTTGTCAGCAGGTAGTTGAATGGGATGCTAATCGCGAGCGGGTCTGCGCCGCCGCCATAAACAATGCCAGGTACGTCGCCATCACGGCGAGCTTGGCGGGCGGCCCCCTTGCCTGTCCCCGCGCGTACCTTGGCGTTCAGATCTGGGATCTTTCCAGCCATAGTATTTCTCCGATATGTAGGGGCCCGCCTCCAAGGGTGTCCGAGCCCGGTGAAGCCCGCTCTATAGGGGGGATTCGTTTTTTTGGAAAGGGGTTTATGCAGACCTCAGCCCGGCAAAGATCGTCTCGACCAATTCTGTGCTTTGACGGCCCGCAGCGGCGCTGCACGGATTGGGCGCATCATCCAGAAAATGCGCAACGACCCGGGCAATAAACGGTTGATGAACATGGGGCGGGTCCGGCAGGTCGATCTGACTATGGGCACCTTCAATCTGCAGGTCAATCGCAGAGGGGCGAAAAAAGCCCATTTCCGCACGGCCCTTTGCGCCATGAAAGATAACGGCTTCCTCATCCGCCGCAGCGGCATATGCACAAAGCCCCATTGCCGGAAATTCCTTAAAATCCAGCATGAATTGGACCAGGTCCTCAGCGGCATGCAAATTGGCTTGGTTCTTTCTTAGTCCCGTGGCTGCTGCAGGCGATCCAAAGACATAAGTCAGCCAGTCCAGCGTATGGGTCTGCATGTCCACAAAACTGCCGCCACCGCCAATCGAAGGATCGGTTTTCCAGTGCTGGGCAGATTGCTGGTCGGCCCGGCGGAATTGCCTGACTTCGATCAGGCGCAAGGGCCCTATCGTGCCGTCGGCGATCAATTCTTTGAGCTTCTCAAACCGGGGCAGGGCGCGGCGATAATAGGCGACGCATAACTTGCCGCCGGTCTCACGGATGGCGTCTTCGATTGCGTCGCACTCATTGGCATTTAAGGCGATCGGCTTTTCGACCAGCACATTCTTGCCCGCTTGCAGGGCGCGAATGGCATAACCCGCATGGGAACTGGGCGGTGTCGCGATGTAGATCGCATTGATATCAGGATCGTTGATCAGCGCATCCGCGTCATCCGTGGCGCGGGCGACATTATGGCGGCGGGCATAATCGGCCGCCTTCTGTGCGTCGCGGCGCATGACCGCGACAAGTTGCGAGCGTGCAGTCTTTTGCAAGGCAGGGCCGCTTTTGACTTCGGTGACATCACCGCAGCCCAGGATACCCCATCGGACGGTGTGCGCATCGGTGTTTTGCATTAGGCTGGCTCCAAAATCTACACGCGTCAGGATAAATCGGTTCAACCACGCTAGCCCGGCGCGGCAGGATTGCAAAGCAGATTGCCTATCCATCTTTGGATGGATTGTTCGAAAGTTGGGCGCGGCTTAACCTGATTGCGATGCTTGTGCAGCAGCGATGACAGCGCTGCGCGATGGAAGGGAAAGCCGGTGCAAAATAGCGTGAACATGATCCTTTGTGGTGGCCAGCGAAATCCCCAAAGATGCAGCGATCTGTTTGTTCGATTTACCCGCGATGATCTGGCTCGCGACCTCGCGTTGGCGGGCCGTCAGGGGGGCAAGAAACTTGTCGATACCCGGTTGCGCCCGGACGGTGACAAGCGGTGCTCCAATGGCGGCGCTGGCCTCCAGATCAATGCTCAGCTGGGTGCCGGGTTTGGCAATATCGGCAAGGGCGGCGATCACGTTTTCCGGGATTGGACGGGGGGCGCCATTTTGCAATGCAACCAGACTGTGGCGCAGCGCAGCAAGAACTTCAGGATCAACCGACATCACAAAGGGCCTTTTTTATGAACCAGATGCCACTTCAGATCAGCAATTTCTTCCTGGCAATGCAAGCCGGACCGGCCGGGTTCGAGCGGCTGGGCGCGCTTTTTGCGCCTGATGCAACCTATGCAGAGCCTTTTTCAGCACAAAGCACCCCGCATCAGGGGCGCGAGGCGATCATGGCCGCATTTCAAGCCAGCAGGACTGACGCCTTTGATGATGCATTGATCAGCCTTGGGGCCGTCAGCGTTCAGGATACGCAAATCACCGTCAAATGGACCTGCATTTCACAGGCCATACCAGGCGGGCAGGGCAGCGGAACGAATGTTTTTGAAATGCAGGACGGTCTGATTAAATCGCTTGTGACAACACTGGATATGCCATGAAAACCCCCGAAGTGGATCGCTGGCTGGACGCCTATGACAATCCCATGAAGCCCGTGGTTGCAGCGATGCGCGATCTGATCCTAAGCGCTGATGAAAGGGTGGGTGAGTGCATCAAATGGCAGGCGCCGACATTTGTGTATCAGGGGAACATCGCCAGCTTCTTTCCCAAGGCACGCAAACATGCATCACTGATGTTTCACAAAGGGGCCCAGATCGCCGGCGATTTTCCAAATCTGATCGGCGATGGAAAAGAGGCGCGCAGTTTCAAAGTGCACGATCTTGATGATCTTGGGGCAAAACGGGATGAGTTGCAGCAGATCATCCGGGCCTGGTGCGATCAAAAGGATGGTGAACAGCCCATTTGAACCCGCCGAAAAACAGAAAGGCAGCATCCGCAGATGCTGCCCTCTGTATAATAATTGAGTCTTCGGCGGGTTACAGACGCCGCCTTGTTTTTCAATTAGCTGACGTCGTCATCGTCGTCCTCTTCATCTTCGTCCAGCGCAGCAACAACCAGCAATGCGGCCAAAACGCCAACAATGATGTAAACCGGGCTGATGGACGATGTGGATGGTTCTTCCACCTCCATCACCTCAACGGGTGCTTCGACAATCTCGTCGGAAAGGCCACCGGCAAAGGCGAAAGTCGAAGCAGCGACGATCGGTGCTGCAAGAATGAGTGCTTTGTTGATTTTCATAGTGTTAATCCTTGTCCCTCGTTTGGATTATGAGAAAGTTGCGTTTGCTGGCAGCAAACAGCGTTGGTTGTCGCCAGGGCCTTCTCAAGCTGATCTGGCAACAACAATTTTGGTACCAAACACAAGTTTGCGTTTGATCAAAACAAGCAATTTGCCCTTATAAGTCGTCGACCTCATCGTCGTCATCATCTTCATCCAGCGCAGCCACAACCAGCAATGCGGCCAGAACGCCAACGATGATGTAAACCGGGCTCACGGATGATGTGGGTGGCTCATCGATTTCCATGACCTCAACTTCTGGTTCGATAATCTCGTCGGATAAGCCGCCAGCCAATGTTGTTGTAGCAAATGCAGAAATCGCAGCCGTCGCGGCCAGCGTTTGAAAAATGCGCATGTAAAAGCTCCTTCAGTTGGACATACAGATAAAATGCGCCTCTTACGGACGCCTTACGCCCGTTTTGATAACTTGCCTTGGCGCAACGTCAATCAATTCTTGTGCAGAACGGGCATATTTTCCCCAGAATTTCCGGAAAACCTGAACTCATGCTGCGTTTTAGGCAGTTATTCCCATTTTCCGGCAAAACCTTCGGGGACCAATAGGACATCTCGGTCAAGCGTCTTAACATCGCGCCGACCGCACAGCGCCATGGTTGTGTCCAGCTCTTTGTGGATGACCTCCAGCGCCTTTGTGACCCCTTTTTCGCCCATTGCGCCCAGCCCGTTAATATAGGCCCGGCCGATATAAGTGCCCTTCGCCCCCAATGACAGCGCCTTCAGCACGTCTTGCCCCGACCGGATGCCGCTATCCAGATGCACCTCGATCTTGTCGCCGACCGTATCCATGATCTCAGGGAGCATCCGGATTGAGGACAGGGCACCATCCAGCTGACGGCCGCCATGGTTTGAAACCACAATTGCGTCAGCGCCCAGCGCGACAGCCTTCTTGGCATCCTCGGCATCCAAAATACCTTTCAGGATCACCTTGCCGCCCCACATCTTCATCAGCTCGGCCACGCGGTCCCAATCAAGCGATTGGTCAAAGGCCTCAGCCGTCCAGGACGACAAGGATGACGGATCTTCAACGCCGGCAGCATGGCCAACGATATTGCCAAAGAACCGGCGTTTGGTCTGCAACATCTCAAGTCCCCAAGGCACCTTGGTGGCCAGGTTGGCCATGCTCGAAAGCGTAAATTTAGGCGGGGCGGACAGGCCATTTTTCAAATCCTTATGGCGCTGGCCCATAATTTGCAGATCAAGGGTGATGACGATGGCCGAACATTTCGCGGCGCGGGCCCGGTCGAACAGGCGCTTCATGAAATCATCATCGCGTAATGTGTAGACCTGAAACCAGAATGGCTTGGTGGTATGTTCAGCGACGTCCTCAATCGAACAAATCGACATCGTGGATAGGGTAAAGGGTACCCCGAATTTCTCGGCGGCGCGGGCGGCTTTAATCTCGCCATCGGCAGATTGCATGCCGGTCAGACCAACGGGGGCAAGGGCAACGGGCATCGCGACGTCTTCGCCGATCATCTGGGACGCGGTATTGCGATTTGTCATATCCACCGCAATGCGCTGGCGCAGGCGGATCTGATCAAAATCTGATGTGTTCTCGCGAAAGGTCTGTTCGGTCCAGCTGCCGCTTTCGGCATAATCATAAAACATCCGCGGTGTCCGGCGTTTATGGAGGCGCTTGAGATCGGCGATTGTGGTAATGACAGACATGCTAAATCCTCAAATTGGTAACTATTACTTACCAGTTTGACTATTTTGAGCAAGGGGGCAGCAGAAAGAAAAGCAAAAATCCTCTGTCTTGTTTGGCGCAATGAACGCACTTACCCTGACGTTAGGTCTGGGGAGGGAAATGTGCCAAAGCAGGAATTCCTACCGAAGGATGAAGGCCTGATGGACACGGCGCATAGTTTTGCCTTGCCCGATGTGTTTTCCGTCCAGGATCAAACAGGCGGGGTGGCGATTGTGCTGCATGACGGTGCGCGCAAACCACGGCGGATCATGATCACCCTGTCGACCCATGCGATCTCATTTGTGCTGCGCGGGCAAAAGCGGCTGGCGGATGGGGCGCAGACGACTGTGCTGACGGCAGGGGCAATGATGCTTTACACGCAAGGCGCGCAGCTTGTTGTCGAAGACAGCCCTGACTACCGCTCGCTCATGCTGTTCTTTTCGAATGACGTGTTGGCCGATTTTTTGAACACGCAAAATATCACGCCTACGGGGGATGCTGACGGACAGCGGCACCGGGCCTTTGCGCAGTCAGCGCTTCTGGGGGATATGGGGCAAGCCATGGCAGAATTGGCGGGCAAACATGGGGCGATGTCGCCCCAGATGCGGCGCTTGTGGTGCCATCAGGCGCTGCGCGGGCTGTACGACACGCATGGGGACGTGGGTTTCAGTACCTTGCGCAGCCACCAGCCCGTCGATGGGGACACGCGGATTTCCCAAGTGCTTGAGGCACATTGGCAAGAAGGGCTGAACGTAGACGAACTTGCCTTTCTGGCAGCGATGTCGCCGTCCACGTTTAAACGGCGGGTGCAAGCGCTTTATGGGATGTCACCCAAAGCGTGGTTGGATACGCGCCGGATGGGGTATGCGTGGCATTTGCTGGCCGTATCGGGACGGAAACCATCGGAAGTGGCGCATCTTCTGGGCTATGCAAATGGCTCAAGCTTTGCGCAGGCCTTTCGGCGGCAGTTTGGGGTTGCGCCCCGGGATGCGGCGGGCAGTGCAGTGAAGCCGCCCGCAGACGCCACCGAAACGCCCGAGGTGCTGCGGGTCTGATCTGCGCAATATTTGACCTAAAATGAACAGGAATTGACCGGCAAGGACAGGGCAGAGCGCGCTAGGCTTATGGAAATCGCAAACAAATTCCCAACACGGCAGGACCACCTCATGACCGCAAAAAAGCAAGCAAAACAGCAACAACTCAACCGGCGTCACCTCTTGATGGCCGGGGGCGCCACAGGTCTGGCCGCACCCGCGCTGATCGGGGCGCCTGCAAATGCCATGCCACTCACCCAGGAACCAAAAGTCGAAAAAGGCGAGATTATTTATCTGCCGATGTTTGATGCCAAAGCCGTCACCGCGCGCGACGTGGTGATCTGGCTGCCGCCCGAAGAAATGCGGACAGGGCCGCTTCCCGTGATCTATGTCAATGATGGCGAGGCGATCTTTGACGCCAATGCATCGCCCTATGGCACGTCATGGGAAATGGACCTGATCCTGCATATGCTGGCACATCAAGGGGTGGGGCCGGTGATGGTGGTCGGGATTGCGGCCGATGCAGAAAGACGGTCGCGAGAATACAACCTGCCCACTGTGGCGGCATATTTCGATGATGTGCTTGGCGATCTTCTGAACCGGTCCTGCGGGGGCGAAAACCTGACCGGCGACTACTTTGATTTCATCATCAATGAGCTCAAACCCTATGTCGATGCGAATTTCGACACGCTGCCAGACCGGGATAACACCTATATGATCGGGGCGTCGATGGGGGGGATGCTTCCGCTTGAGGCACAGCTGTCCCATGCGGATGTGTTTGCGGGCGGGATTGGCATGTCAGCGCATCTGGTCCTGTTCGGGCCGGGGCTGCAATTTTCCGACTACCCGGCTGATGCCGGGGCCCGGGTTGAGGCTGCATTGCGTGAAGCGCTCGTGGCGCATCTGCCCGCACCAAACGGCAACCGGCTTTATTTCCAACGGGGAACGGTCGATTTGGACGCGCTCTATGGCGGATCACACACAGCCACGGCCGAGGCCTTGCTGCGAAAGGGCTACAACTTCGGGCAGGACTTTAAGATGGTGATCGACAAAGGCGCGTCGCACTATGACACGTTCTGGAAATTGCGGCTGCCAGAGGCGCTGCGCTTTATGATCAATGGGGCCTGACGGCAGCTCAGGCGCTATGGGTGCCGTCAGCCAGTGATTTTACAAAAGCCAGCACTGCGGCGGTGCTGTCGCCCTTTGCAATACGCTCTACAATCGCCGAACCAACAACCGCACCATCCGCAACGCCTGCAATAGCAGCGGCAGCTTCGGGGGTTTTGATCCCGAAGCCGACGATGACAGGCAGGTCGGTTTGGGATTTGATTCGGGCAACCTCTGGGGCGACATCCCCAGCCTGGGCATCGGCTGTGCCGGTGATCCCGGTCATGGAGACATAATAGACAAAGCCCGAGGTGTTTTTCAGTACAGCAGGCAAGCGCTTGTCATCGGTGGTTGGGGTGGCGAGACGGATAAAGTTGATACCGGCCTTCTGGGCGGGAATGCAAAGCTCTTCGTCCTCTTCAGGGGGCAGATCGACGATGATCAGCCCGTCAATACCCGCCGTCACAGCATCGGCGAGAAAGGCATCGACACCGCGCGCATAGATCGGGTTGTAATATCCCATCATGACAATCGGGGTAGTGTCATCGCTCTTGCGCAGCTCTCGGGCGTATTCCAGGGTCTTCTCAAGGGTTTGGCCGCCTTCCAAGGCGCGTTGTCCGGCCAGCTGGATCGTGGGGCCATCGGCCATAGGATCAGTGAACGGGACGCCCAGCTCAATAATGTCAACGCCTGCGCCAGGCAGGCCTTTGACGACCTCAAGACCGGTGTCGTAATCAGGATCGCCTGCCATAACATAAGCCACAAAGGCCTTGCGGCCCTGCGCTTTCAATTCAGCAAATTTCGCGTCAATTCTGCTCATGTCATGGCCTCTGGTCTGCAAACTCGGCACGGTGTGCGCGATGAAGCGGGGAAAATCAATGGGGCATTGCACGCAAGGCCAACGCCGCCTAGAAGCAGCCCGACAAACAGGAGTGCCGACATGGGTTTCAAAATGGGTATCGTGGGTCTGCCAAATGTGGGCAAATCGACCCTGTTCAACGCGCTGACCAAAACAGCCGCGGCGCAGGCCGCCAATTTCCCCTTCTGCACAATTGAACCCAATGTGGGCGAGGTTGCAGTGCCTGATGCGCGGCTCGACAAGCTTGCGGCCATCGCCAGTTCCAAACAGGTGATCCCCGCGCGCATGACCTTCGTTGACATTGCCGGGCTCGTCAAAGGCGCCTCCAAAGGCGAGGGGCTGGGCAACCAGTTCCTGGCCAATATTCGCGAATGCGACGCCATCGCCCATGTGCTGCGCTGCTTTGAAGATGACGACATCACCCACGTGGACGGGCGGGTCGACCCGGTCGCCGACGCAGAGGTGATCGAAACCGAATTGATGCTGGCAGACCTCGAAAGCATCGAAAAACGCCTGCAGAACATCGTGCGCAAAGTGCGCGGCGGTGACAAAGACGCAGTGCAACAGGAACGCCTGATGAAGCTAGCGCAAGAGGCGCTAGAAAACGGCAAACCCGCCCGCACCGTCGCAGTGGATGAAGACGACGCCAAAGCCTGGCGCATGTTGCAGCTTTTGACCACAAAACCAGTGCTTTACGTCTGCAACGTCGAAGAAGACAGCGCTGGATCAGGCAACAGCCAATCGGCCCGGGTCGGCGAAATGGCCGCAGCCCAGGGCAATTCCCACGTCGTTATCTCAGCGCGGATCGAGGAAGAGATCAGCCAACTTGAGGCCGATGAGGCCGAGATGTTCCTGGGCGAAATGGGGCTGGAAGAGGCAGGTCTCGACCGGTTGATCCGGGCGGGCTATGCGCTCTTGCATCTGCAAACCTATTTCACCGTCGGCCCGAAAGAGGCGCGTGCCTGGACAATCAAAGAGGGCGCGTCAGCACCGCAGGCGGCAGGCGTGATCCATGGCGATTTCGAACGGGGCTTCATCCGCGCCGAAACCATCGCCTATGAGGATTTCACCGAACTGGGCGGCGAACAAGCCGCCAAAGAAGCTGGCAAGATGCGGGCCGAAGGCAAGGGATATATTGTCAAAGACGGCGACGTGATGCACTTTTTGCACAATGGCTGATTGCCAAGCTGGCCGAACGCCCAGACACTTTTAGCAGCCCCCGTAGGATAGGTAAAACCCAAGCCACGGGGGCGCGTCAGATGATCGAGGTTTGACGCAAATTGCTTTCACGCCTTAGACGTCAAGATCCTCTGAAATGGCCTTCAGATAATTTGCCGCCAGTTTCGACGAAACTGTAACGCCTGGATAACTGGCCAGGACAGTCAACGCATCCTCGGCAACCCGCGCTCCGAATTCCTCAGCGGACTCAGAAGGATCAAAATGGAGCGTGATGGATTTTGTGTCGCGGCTCAGCGTAGCGCGCTCCGCTATGTCTTGATCTCTTGCCTCATCCGAAATGCTTAATGTGAAGCCCCGGTTCTCTAATACGGATAAGGCCGTAAACAACGGCTTGGAATTACTCAAGGCGCTGCAAAGGTTATCCCGCACCTTCGGATTTACACCAGCGCCGCAAAGATCGGTTGTTAGATCGGTGCATTTGCCTAAATCGGTGATTTCAACCGCACCCCTCTCTTGCATGCGATTGACGGCAGTCTGGTTGGGTGTCGGCAATCGCTTCAATTTCACACCAAGATCGCCTTGGGCCGTCCCATGATAATCGCCGAAGATCTTCTTGCTGATCATTTTGGGCAGCCCTTTGACGGTCGATGTAAATTTGTCAAAGAGTTGGGAAATCCTGCTCTGCGCTGGTCTTGCTTCGTCGTTTGGTGCGAATGCGCGCCCGCCGAATGTCGCGGTTGCCTCATCATCAAGAAAGTTATCGTCCAAGTAATTGTCCAGGCTCGCGCGTGACATTTGGGCTGCGCTTCCGGCGCCGTCGATATGAGTCATTTTGTGCCCCGATAGGTGTTGCGTTGTGCTGATTATGCAGGTTCTATCTGCGCCCAATGTACCAAACGGTACTGCTTGTGATGATCATCTTTGGGTGCGCGAAATTTTGCATTTTGTGCGTTTTGGGGCTGGGCAGTTATTGCTCAGCGGCATCCAGATCCTGCCTGATCGCACCAAGGTATGTCGCAGCCTTTGTGGTGGCAAAGTCAGATGTCTGAAGGCTTGCAAGCACTGTCAAAGCATCTTCGGCAACCCGTTTTGCAAACTGCGCGTCACTCTCTTCAGTGCCCGTCGCAATCTTGATTTTGCGCGTCCCATCTTGATCGATGAAAACACGGTCCCTGATCCCCAGGCCCAGCGTGTCGCCGGTGCCATCAAAGACCAACGTCACGCCCATATCTTTTAAACGGGTCATGGCGGCCAAAAACGGTTTGGATTCCTTCATCTGCTCCTGAAGCAACTCAATTTTTGGGTGGCGCATAGTCAGGATGTCTTGATCCAACCCGCCGGCTGTATCGGTCGCATCGAGCATCTGGCTGATCTCAAGCGGGCCTCGTTCAGTCAGTGCATTGACCCTTTGTTGATTTGGCTCGGGCAGTTGTTTCCATTTCAGTTTGGGAAGGCGTTGGGCATCCCCATGATCGCGGCCAAATTTGCTGAAAACCATATCCTTGAAAGCACTGGCTTTGGATAGGGCGCGGTTCCCAGCTTGACGTAGCCTGCCTGCAGGTCGCCGTCCCTCATTTGGTTGAAAGGGCTGACTACCTAGGTTTGATACTTCTTCGGCCAGCGGAATATCATTTGCGTTGATCTGGCTCATTTCATTTGGCAGGATGGGGCGGGCTGACGGGATGTTGTCGATATAGGACATGTGCTATCTCTGAATATGATCTTCGTTCAGTTCACGTTAGAAGCTGAAGAAAGATCCGCTGTCCTATTCGGTACTCACCTTTAAAAATGCCTGCCCCGGGGGCGACGGCCATGCTGTACATACGCCTTATGTACAGCTTCTGTACGCAGTATTTATGCCGAAAATCGGCCTCATTTACGCGTTAACAATTTCCTAACAATGAGGAGATTTCAGATGGGTCATATCCAGAAACTTGCCATGATCGGCGTATGTTGTGCCCTTGCCGCCTGTGATGTATCGAGCTTTGGCAGCCAGGCCTATCCTGATCGTAGCCAGCATTCCTTTCAAAGCGCCGATGGCATCCATGTTCTGACCTATGCCTGCCTGAACGGATCGAATGCGGCCTCTGCGCATCGATATGTGGACAGCGGGATTCTCTCGGCCGAGCGCCGCGTCGCCGGCAATCAGCAGTCGTTTGGCGGGCTTGGGGCGCGGGCCGATGTAAACGCTGAAATCGCGCGGATATCACGGCAGGCCGAGGCCGAATATCGCTGCGTTCTGATTAACCGTAAGAACACGTCAGAGCGGGCTTTATTTGGCTGACGATAGGGTTGAGTTACTCCTTAACGCATTGATTTTTAATGTGTTAAGGAGTGGTCGCACCTGCTAGACCTCAGTCACCCAGCATTTCAACAAGACGCGTCTTGTTGCGCACGAAATATTCCATGGAATTGAGAACAGTTTCCTCTAGCCCAAACTGTGGCTTCCAGTCGATCGACGACAGCTTCGAGATATCCGGCATCCGGCGATCACTGTCTTCATAGCCTTGGCCATAGAAAGTTGCGGATGGATACGCGCACTGGCGTCGCTGTCGCTGCGTCAGGCGTGAACTATTGCCTAACATGACAGGTCGGCCCGCTAGTGATTGGCCAAGGGGAAACAAGGGTGCGGATAAGATCCGCGTGTACAGGGGGGCGTTACGCTCCTCGCTGCACAGATACGAGGTGGCTTGCCGTCTTTTTATGGCTGAGAAACAGAATGGCCGGGTTTTCGATGGCATTGTCCTGCAGCGTTTGGCTCAGCGCCCCCAATTTGCACGATGCGATCTTTTGCGTTGGCAATTGCGCGTTTCCAACGATGTCGACGTCGATCCGGTTTGCCAGCCCTGCCTGTGATAGGGTGCTTTCGATCTGGTCAGCCGTGCCGACGCCCATATAGACCGCCACCCGGCGACCCTCTTGCAATAGGTTCACCCAATCGGCTGAGCTTTGTTCATCTTCGGATCTGCCGGTGGTCAGGATCAGTGTGTCGCAAGTCCCGCGTTCGGTCAAAAAGCCACCCATCGCAGCTGAAGCGGCGCTGGCGGCTGTCACGCCTGGCACGATTTCATAGGGGATATCGGCGGCTTTCAGCGCGTCGGCCTCTTCGGCGCCGCGTGCAAAAATGCCCGGGTCGCCGCATTTCAGCCGGACCACCCGTTTGCCTTGCCGTGCAGCTGCAACCAGCAAACCACTGATCTTGTCCTGCGGCAGACTATGCGCGCCTGGGGCTTTGCCAACATACACCCGCTCGGCGTCGCGTCGCGCCAGTTCGAGGATTTCAGGATCGACCAGCCGGTCGTAAAAGATGATATCCGCCTCTTGCAGCCGTTGAACGCCGCGCAGTGTGATCAAGTCCTTTGCACCCGGCCCCGCGCCGACAAGCGCAACAGGGCTCGGCCCGGCATCGCCAAATGTGCCGGTTTGGATCGCATCCTTGATCATCTGGGCGGCGTCGCGTTCGGCGCTGCGCGCATGGATGTCGCGGACGGGGCCGTTAAAGACCCAACGCCACAGATCACGCCGCTTGCGCGGTTGCAGCCGCTGCGCGGCCCGATCCCGCAAACGCCCTGCAAGTGCCGCCAGATCGCCCAGGCGCGGCTCAAGCAGTTCCTCCATCCGGGTTTTGATCTGCCGGGCCAAGACAGGGGCTGTGCCTTCGGTGCCGATGGCCACCACAACAGGGTCGCGATCTACGATAGACGGGGTTATCGCATCGCAAAGATCGGGCCGGTCAACAACGTTGACTGTGGCCCCGGCAGCCTTGGCCACCGCATGCAGTGCTGCATCGATCCCGGGGCAACCTGTCGCGATAAAGACAAGGGCCGTATCCGCAAAATGTGCAGCGGTGATCGGGCTGGCGTCCCAATGGATCCGGCCTTGGCTGTGAAGATCGGCCAGTTCGGGGTCAAGTTCCGTCGCGAGCAGGGTGATCTTGGCTTGGGTTTTCAGGATAAGCCGACATTTTTGCGCCGCTTGTTCGCCGCCGCCTGCGATAACCACCCGGCGTCCGGCCATCGTCAGGAACATGGGGAATGTTTTCATGCTGATATCCTTCTCTCAGCGTGTCTTCCGACCCAAAGGTTCGCGGCCATCGCATCAGCCTCGCGGATGCCCGGCGCGGCCCCCAGCGTCCACAGGGCCAGACCGGCGGTGCTGATCACGGTTGCTGCTGCAAAATCGTCATGCACCTGCCCTTTCCACAGCGCGATCATATCGACGGGGTTTTCAGGTTCATGCAGTTTGCGGGTTTCACGAATGATCGGTCCCGCAACAGCCTGATGATGCGCGCCGTCCCGCAATCCGAAGACTTGGATATCCTTAGACGGGTTACGTTCAAATTCTCCGCCACCGCCTTTGATGACGGTCAGCGCCCGTTGGTCCAGTTTGCGCGCAGCCTGCGCCTGTAAACCGCGATAAGACGGGTGGAACACCCCCTGGACGGTTGCCGCCGCATGCGTTGGGTTCCACATGCGCAGCACTGTATTGACGCAAGAGCGCAGCCCAAGCTTGTCGCGCAGTTTCAACAGCGAAAACGCGTTGGGTGCGATCTGTTCAACAGGCAAATAGGTGATTGGTGCGGTGCGCGCGTCCATTGGAATGCCCAGCGGGTCCAGCGCGTCCCGCACAGATGCGTGTGACTGTTGATGCGAATTCCAGCCGTGCAGGCAGATCTTAAAGCCCGCCTGCGCCACAAGCAGGGCCGACAAAAGGAAAAGCGGTGCACCCCGGCTGCGTCCTGCGGCATAGCTGGGCCAATCAAGATCGGCCGTCATCTCAAGCGCTGAATGGGCCCGCATGGCCGCCGTGAACCCAGCGATTTCATCAGCGGTTTCGCCGCGCAGGCGCATGACCATCAGCAGGGCGCCCAATGCTTCGGGGTCAAAATCACCCGACAGCATGACCTGCATGGCCTCAAAGGCTTCGTCTTGCGTCAGGGGCCTGGCCCGCCCCTGTCCGCGCGCGACGATCTGGACAAAGGGCCGCAGGCTCATTCTGCGGCCACGGGAAGTTTGAACTGGCTGATCATTGCAGCAAGTTCGGGTTTGCACGATCCGCAATTGGTGCCTGCACAGGTCTTGGCGCCCAACGTGTCGACCGAATTGGCCCCCGCGATGATCGCATCGCGCAGCGTATTTGCGCCGACCTGAAAACAGGCGCAGACAGTCGGCCCGGGATCGGGTTGATCCGCAGCGGCCCTGCCTGCAAGCGCGCTGAGGCTGCTGACCTCTTGTCCGATCAGATTGGCCGCATGTTGACGCGCTACGACAACTGGGTCGGGGCTGGCAAAGAAAAGGGCGGCGATCTTGTTATCATCGATAATCGCAACGCGGGTCTGGCCAGTGCTGATATCGTACAGGGTTGCCGCTGGTCCGCTTTGCATGCCGGTGATGTTGCGCGCCTCAAGTTCCCAATCGGTGGGGGTTTTGACGCCGGCGCATTCTGCCTGCCAGCCGGTCTGGGTCTTGGCGATCGCGTGATAGGGCCGGGAGGGTGTCATCGGCACCGCGCTGACGGCAAACCCGTACCAGCCCGCGCCGAATTTTTCCGCGCTGACATCCGCCGATTTCAAGGCAGGTTGGCCCGAGAACGGATCGGTGCCCACATTGACGGCGCTATTGACCGTTCCGGCGGATGAGGTTTGCCGCGTCCAATGCAGCGGTGCAAATAACGTGCCCGCTGCGATGTTTTCGCTGATCAGGACCCGGAAAATCCCCTTTTGATCAAGGCGCACCAATTCGGCTGCGCTCACCCCAAGTGTGGCTGCGTCAGCGGGGTGCATTTCCACGTAAGGCTCTGCCAGATGCGCACCCAGCTTTGCCGATTTCCCGGTCCGTGTCATTGTGTGCCATTGGTCACGAATGCGCCCAGTATTCAACCGGAATTTGCCGGTTTCAAGCGCCGGGGCGGCCAAAGGCAGCATTTTCGCTTTGCCATCGGCATGAAAGAAACCGCCATTTGCAAAGAACCGGTCTGTGCCACCCACCGGCCATTGCACCGGGCCGAGACCGTCATAATCGGCATCTGCCAGATCTGTCAGGTCCAAATCCTTCGCGAATTTCTGGCTGAGCGCGGTCAGTGCGGCATATTCTTTGAAAATCTCTTCGGGGCTTTCGTAGTCGAACCCGTCAAAACCCATCCGCTGCGCCACGCCCGAGATAATCTGCCAATCCGGCCGTGCCTGACCAGGCGCGGGCAGGAAGGCCCGCTGCCGCGACACCCGCCGCTCGGAGTTCGTGACAGTGCCGTTTTTTTCGCCCCAGCCTGCAGCCGGTAACAGCACGTCGGCCAGATCGCCCGTATCTGTGCGCGCCATGATGTCGGATACCACTGTGAAAGGGACATTACGGATTGCTTCGGCCACCCCATCTGCGTCAGGCAGGCTGACGGCAGGGTTCGTCGACATCACCCACAGCGCCTTGATCTGCCCGTTGGCACAGGCCTGAAACAGATCAACTGCTTTAAGCCCCGCTGTCGTGCACATTGTTGGGCTATTCCAGGCAGCCTGCAGCGCGTCCCGGTGATCGGGGTTTTCAATGTCCAGATGCGCGGCCAGCATATTGGCCAGCCCGCCAACCTCGCGCCCGCCCATGGCGTTGGGCTGGCCTGTGGCGCTAAACGGTCCCATACCGGGCTTGCCGATCCGCCCCGTGGCCAGGTGGCAATTGATGATCGCGTTGACCTTATCGGTCCCTGAGGTGGATTGGTTCACCCCTTGTGAATAGACGGTAACGACCTTTTCGGTGGCTGCCCACATCGCGTAGAATTGCTGCAGTTCCGCATCGCTGAGCCCGGTATCGCTGGCGTTGCTTTGACGGGCCGCGTCCAATGCCTGTGTGTACCCGTTCACATGGCGAGTCACATAATCATCGTCGCATTTGCCCGCATCTGCCAGATGGGCCAGCAATCCGTTGAACAGGGCCACGTCGCTATCGGCCCGCACTTGCAGATGCAGGTCAGCAAGATCAGAGGTTGCGGTGATACGCGGGTCGATATTGATCACGCGCATGTTCGGCCGTGCGGCCTTGGCAGCTGCGATCCGCTGGAACAGCACAGGGTGGCACCAAGCCAGGTTGGAACCCACCAAGACGATCAGATCCGCCTGTTCGAGATCTTCATAGGTGCCGGGTACCGTGTCCGTCCCGAAGGCCCGTTTGTGACCAGCCACTGACGAGGCCATGCAAAGGCGCGAATTGGTGTCGATATTGGCCGAACCAAAATAGCCCTTCATGAGCTTGTTGGCGACGTAGTAATCCTCGGTCAGTAATTGGCCAGACCCGTAGAAGGCCACGCTATCGGGTCCGTAATCACGGATCGCCTTGCTGAATTTGGTGGCGACCAAATCAAGCGCGTTATCCCAGCTGGCATCATGGCCAAGCACCTTGGGGGCCAGAAGCCGGCCTTCAAGCCCGATGGTTTCACCCAAAGCCGAGCCTTTGGAACAAAGCCGCCCAAAGTTGGCCGGATGATCCGGGTCGCCCTTGATCGTGCCGTCGGATGAGGCAATCACCCCACAACCAACGCCGCAATAGGGGCAGGTCGTGCAGACCGTTTTCATGCCGCGGACCGTGACCTGATAAATGCCACGTCCAACAGGATACGCCCATCTTCGACCCGCGCCGGATAGGTCGACACCTGACCTTCGTCGGCCCCTTGCACCATCCCGGTCTCAAGGCTGATCACCCAATTATGCAGCGGGCAGGTCACGGCCTTGCCATGCACGATCCCTTCGGCCAGCGGCCCCTGTTTGTGGGGGCAGGCGTTGTCGAGGGCGTAAACCTCATCCTCGGCGGTGCGGAACACGGCCACGCAGCCATGGGCCGTTTTAATCAGCCGGGCACCGCGCGGCTGGATGGCCTCGAGCGGGGCGATATCGATCCAGTCGCTCATTCTGCGGCCTCCATAGAGAGATTTGCGAGGGGTTGGTATGTCTCGGCCTGTTCATCAACATGCCGTGCCCAAGGATCGTGCCGGTAAACAGATTGAGACAGTTCGAACCGGTCCACCAGCGCTTGCCGGTTGTCCAGATCCTCGATCTGGTCTTTCACCCAATCCATGCCGACCTTGGCCAGCCATTTATAGATACGGTCGAGATATTTGGCATTTTCGCGGTAAAGCTGCGTGACGGCCTTGATCACCAGGATCGTTTCGTCCTCGGTCGGGACCTGGATCAGCAATTCAGTCTCTTTGACGTCCATACCTGCGGCACCGCCAATGCTGACCTGATATCCACTGTCGACGCATACGATACCGATATCCTTGCACGTTGCTTCGGCGCAGTTGCGCGGACAGCCAGAAACGCCGAGCTTCAGCTTATGCGGTGTCCAAGACCCGTGCAGCGTCTTTTCAAGCTTGATCCCGAGGCCGGTGCTGTCTTGGGTGCCGAAGCGGCAGTGATCCGTCCCGACGCAGGTTTTTACCGTCCGCAGCCCCTTGGAATAAGCATAGCCAGAGACCATGCCCGCATCGTTCAGATCCTTCCAGATTGCAGGCAGATCCTCACCTTTGACACCCAGAAGGTCGATGCGCTGGCCGCCGGTCACTTTGACCGTAGGCACCATGTATTTGTCGGCGGCATCGGCGATGGCCCGCAGCTCATCCGGGGTGGTGATGCCGCCCCACATGCGCGGAACGACGCTGAATGTGCCGTCCTTTTGGATATTGGCGTGCTTGCGTTCGTTGATGAAACGCGACTGCGGATCGTCTTGATATTCGATCGGCCAATCGGCCAGAAGATAGAAATTCAGTGCCGGGCGGCAGACGTGGCAGCCGCAGGATGTTTTCCAGCCGCATTCCTGAAACACCGCCTGCATCGACGTCAGTTTCTGCGATTTGATCATGCGCCGCAGGTCTTCATGCGTCATGTCGGTGCAGCCGCAGACGGACTGCGCCGCTGGCATGACAAAATCATCGCCCAGCGTGACCGCTAGTACCTGTTCGACAAGTCCGGTGCATGTTCCGCAAGAGGCCGACGCCTTGGTTGTTGCCTTGATCGCGCCCAGGTCGGTGTGACCGGCAGCGATTGCATCCTCAATCTGTCCTTTGCAAATGCCGTTGCACCCGCAGATTTCCGCATCACGCGGTAAGGCTGCAACGGCTGCTAACGGGTCCATGGGGGTTCCCCCCTGATAGGCCGGCCCAAAGATCAGCGTATCGCGCATCTCGGCGATGTCGGTTTTGTCTTTGATCAGCCCGAAGAACCAGTTGCTGTCTGCGGTGTCGCCATACATGACGGCCCCGATGACCACGTTGTTTTCGATCACAAGGCGGCGGTAGACACCGCGTGCTGGATCGCGGAAGACGATGTCTTCGCGTCCGTCCCCATCGGCAAAATCGCCCGCGCTGAAGAGGTCACAACCGGTGACCTTCAGCTTGGTCGATATCTCTTTCTGAACAAACTGCGCCTCATTACCCATCAGGGTTTGCGCGACAACTTTCGCCTGATCATAAAGCGGTGCAACCAGCCCGAAGACGGCACCGTCATGTTCAACGCATTCGCCAACGGCGACGATGTCAGGGTCAGATGTGATCATCTGGTCATCCACATGGATGCCCCGCCCAACGGCCAGCCCTGCCTCTTGCCCCAAGGCGATGTTGGGCCGGATGCCAACCGCCATGACCAGAAGGTCACAGGGCAGCTCTGTGCCGTCATCCAAAAGCAACGCACGGACTTTGCCGTTTTCGCCCAGGATTTCCTTGGAATTGGCCGAGCATTTGACGGTGATACCCTTGTCCACCAGCGCTTTGCGCAGCAGATAACCCGCCGCCTCGTCCAGCTGCCGCTCCATCAGATGGCCCATGATGTGCACAACGGTGACATCAGCGCCGCGCGCGGCCATCCCGGCTGCCGCCTCAAGCCCCAATAGCCCGCCGCCGATGACGACCACCTTGTTGTCTGCGCCCATCGACATCATCAATTCGGTGTCTTCCAGATCGCGGTAGGCGATCACCCCGTCCAGATCATGCCCGGGCAGCGGGATGATGAACGGGTTGGACCCGGTACCAAACATCAGTTTGTCATAGGCCAGCACGTCGCCATTGTCGGCAGTGACCGTTTTAGCTGCCCGGTCAATCGCGGTGATCTTTTCGCCAAAGCGGCAGGTCACCCCGTTCGCCGCGTACCAATCGGCATCGTGGGTGACGATTTCGGCGTAGGTCTTTTCGCCGGACAGAACCGGCGAAAGCATGATGCGGTTGTAGTTACCGCGCGGTTCGGCGTTAAAGAGCGTGACGTCATAGTCGGCCCCTTCATCGAACAGATGTTCGAGCGCACGCCCGCTGGCCATACCGGCCCCGATGACGATGAGTTTCTTAGACATTTGCGCCCCCTTTGGCTTGGGGCGCTGGGCCCGCTAGGCGGCGGCGTTGACCATCGCCTCGATCATCAGATCGCTGATTGCCCCATAGGCTGTGGCCCAGGCTTCGGCCTGGATCGGGGTAAGCCCGTTGGGTGTGTGTTGGTTCAATGCGAAAATCAACGCAGCGCCCACGGGTGCGAAGTGCTGCGGTTTCGCTCCGTAGTCCAAATGCCGCCGCGCGAGCCCCATGATGGTGTCCTCCAGCAGGTGAAGCCGATGCATATGCAGCACAACCGCGCCGAGCGTTTCGGCCAGTTTGATGCGTTGATCTTCCATGTCGGTTGGGAAATGCCCGCGCAGGCTGGGCGCCATGCGAAACAGCTCGTTGTAGAAGGTCAATGAGAACGCGTTCGTATCCTGCGAAATCTGCTGGAAACTGTCCTTGACCGTTTCGATTTGGTTGGGAGTCATGCCAAAGCTCCTGCGCTGTTTCGCAGAGCCTCGCATAACTTTGTTGATGTTCTGTTTCCATCGATAGTCTCCGGTACGGGACCGATATATTCAAGTTGTCAGGGCTCATTCTGCGGCGGCTTGGCCGTAGGCCGCTTCGATCATCACGCCTGACAGCACGGTGTAGGCTTCAGTCCAGGCGTCTTTCAGATCTGGGGTGAAATCGTCACCCAGACCTTTTTCCAGCGTGTAGATCAGTGATGCGCCCACGGGGGCGTAATCCTCAGCCTTGACCCCGTAATCCACATGTTTGACTGCCAGTTGCTGTGCGACAGGCACGATTTTGTCGAGGTCACGCAGCCCTTTGACCACAACGCCAAGCGTGGCCATCAGTTTTGCCCCTTGTTCGGTCATGTCGTTTGTGAAGTAGGGTTTGACCTCGGGTGCGATTTCGAAAAGGCGGGCGTAGAAGATCTCGGCTGCGGCGTCGCTGATCGGGGCGACTTTGGCGAAACTATCCTGGATCAAAGTGATTTGGTCTGGGGTCATGTGGCTTACTCTGCTGCGATGGCTTTTGGCTTTGGGTTGGGTTTCGCGCCGTGTTCGTATTCCTCTAGGAAATCAAGCACTTCTTGGCGGTAAGTGTAGTAATCGGGGTGCTCCAGCAGCGCTTTGCGCGTGCGCGGTCGCGGCAGGTCAACTTCGGTGATTTTGCCGATGGTCGCTTGCGGCCCGTTTGTCATCATGACCACGCGGTCGGCCAGCAAAATCGCCTCGTCCACGTCATGGGTCACGCAGATCGCGGTGACTTTGGTGCGCGACCAGACCTCCATCAGCACCTCTTGCAGTTCCCAGCGCGTTAGGCTGTCGAGCATCCCGAAGGGCTCATCCAGCAACAAAAGCTTAGGGGACAGGGCAAAGGCCCGGGCGATACCAACGCGCTGTTTCATACCGTTCGATAGATCGGCGGCGCCTTTGTCCATCGCATCAGCCAGACCGACACGTTCAAGATAATATTCAACCACATCCTGGCGCTCTGCTTGGCTCGCGCGCGGATAGACCTTGTCGACCCCGATCGCCACGTTTTCCTTGGCTGTCAGCCAGGGAAAGAGGTTGGGGGATTGAAAGACAACGGCGCGTTCAGGGTCGGCCCCTTCGACATGGCGACCATCGAGTTTGATCGCCCCTTTGGAAATCTCGTTCAGGCCGGCGGCCATCGTCAGAACAGTCGATTTCCCGCAGCCAGAGTGCCCGATAAGCGAAATAAACTCACCGCGATTGATCTTGAGATCGAAGTCTTCAACAACCGTCAGCGGGCCTTTGGGGGTAGGGTAGACCTTGTGCAATTGACTAAAATCGAGGAAGCGATTGTCGATCATCCCTTCCTGAGCTTCAGCAACAGCGGCGGGCACACCGTGGATCGGCGTGACGTCGGGCAGCATGCGTGTGCCTTCGACCTTGGCCTCGATCCCGACATCCATCAGGTAACTGGTGACCTCGGCGCGCAGACGCTTGAAGGTCTCGTTATTGTTCATCTCCATCCGGTCGCGCGGACGTGGGATGCTGACTTTGAACTCATCGCCCAAAGACCCATCGGGGTTCAGCGCGATGATACGGTCAGCCAGGATGATCGCCTCATCAACATCATTTGTGATCAGAACGCAGGTCTTTTTGTCCGCGTCCCAGATGCCTTCGATCTCATCGGCCAGATTGGCGCGGGTCAGCGCATCAAGCGCAGAAAGCGGCTCATCCAGCAGCAAAACCTCGGGGTTCATCGCCAGGGCGCGGGCGACGTTCACACGTTGACGCATCCCGCCGGACAGTTCGGCCGGACGGCGCGTGGCCGCGTGGCTGAGCCCCACCATATTGACGTAATGGGCGACTTTTTCGGCCCGTTCGGCCTTGGACAGTTTTGGAAAAACCGTGTCCACAGCCAGACCAACGTTCCCAGAGACCGTCAGCCAAGGCATGAGTGAGTAGCTTTGAAAGATCACCCCACGCTCTGGCCCCGGCCCGGTGATGGGTTTTCCCTTGAAGGTCGCGCTGCCTTTGCTGGGGGTATCAATCCCCGCCAGCATGTTGATCAGCGTGGTTTTCCCGGTGCCCGAGAAGCCCAGCAGGACGAGGAATTCCCCTTCGGCGACCTCAAGATTGATGTCTTTGAGAACGGTGGTGGCACGGGTGCCCTCACCAAAGCTTTTTGTGACGTTATCAAGTTTCAGAATGCTCATGACGCTCACCGGTTATTCGTGAAGGTAAAGAGCGACTGAAGCGCATACATGATCCGGTCGAGGATGAAACCGATGATCCCGATGGTCAGCACAGCCACCATGATGCGGGCCAGCGACTGGGAGGACCCGTTCTGGAACTCATCCCAGACGAATTTGCCCAGACCGGGGTTTTGCGCCAACATTTCCGCGGCGATCAGCACCATCCAGCCAACACCCAGCGACAGGCGCAGACCAGTGAAGATCAGTGGCAGGGCCGATGGCAGCACCAGCTTGGTGATCTTGGTATAGGTGTTCATTTTCAGAACTTTAGAAACGTTCACCAGATCCTTGTCGATACTCGCTACGCCCAAAGCAGTGTTGATTAGCGTGGGCCAGAGCGAACAGAGGGTCACAGTGATTGCCGATACGAGGAATGATTTCGCGAAGAAGCCGTCATTCGCGTATGTTGCCGAGACGATCATGGTCACAATAGGCAGCCAAGCCAACGGTGAAACAGGCTTAAAAATCTGGATGAGGGGGTTTAGAGCGGCATTTGCAGTCGCGCTGAGCCCGGCCATGATCCCCAATGGTATTGCCACGACAGAGGCCAGTAGGAAGCCGAAGAAAACGGTTAGGATGCTGGTCCAGATCTGATTGTAGTAGGTCGGTTTGCCCGTGTAGGCGCGGTCGCGAACCTTATCGGGTTCGCCATTGGCGATATGTTCGGCATTGCGCGCCTCTTGGCGCTCATAAAAGGCGGTTTCTTTTTCCGCTTCGCGCTGTGCATCTTCATGCAACGCGCCGACTTGTTCCCAAACCTCAAGCGGGCCGGGCACAGCGCCAAGCGATGTCTGCACCTTGGGCGCCAGCGTGCCCCAAGCGATCAGAAAGAGAGATATGGCGAGCAGGGGAACACCCAGCAGACGCCAGATTTCGCCCATTTGGGTCTTTGGGTTGTCACCCGCGGCAGCCTTCAGGATGGGCGTTAGCCAAGCGAGGCCCAGCACTTGAAACCATGCATCGGCCTTGTTGATCCGGGTGAAAAGCCGCGCGCGGCGGGCTTCTGCGTCGAGTGTTTCTGGGTCAATGGCAGTCATCGGGCTCGCCTTTGTATGCTCGCTGTGAAGAAGGGTGGGGAAGATGCGCCATGAGGCGCATCTTCGTTTGTTGCTTAGCCTTGGATTTCGTTACCAACGACGATCTGTTCGCCTTTCAAGCCAATCGGCAGGCTGTCGATATAGGCGTTGGGCTGACGTCCGTCGTAGGGCACACCGTCAATGATATCGGCAGCTGGTGTCGGCTCTTTGAAGCCATCGCTATCCCAAGGGAAGTCCGCTTCGTTGGCCAGACCTTCGTCAACCAGCATACGGGCAGCTTCCAGATAGATGTCTGGGCGGTAGACTTTTTCGGCGGTCTCAAAATACCACTCATCCGACATCTGCTCGGGGATTTGGCCCCAGCGGCGCATTTGTGTCAGATACCAGATCGCATCTGAGTAGAACGGGTAGGTCGCGTTGTAGCGGAAGAACACGTTGAAATCGGGTGCTTCGCGGCGATCGCCTTTTTCGAATTCAAAGAAGCCAGTCATCGAGTTGGCGATCACGTCATAATCCGCGCCCACATATTCAGAGCGGGACAGTATTTCCACAGCCTCGGGACGGTTGGCGTTGTCGTTTTCATCCAGCCACTGAGCCGCACGGATCAGCGCCTTGGTGATGGCCAGCGTGGTGTTTGGGTTTTCAGCGGCGAATTCATCGGTGATGCCGAAGACCTTTTCAGGGTTGTTCTTCCACATGTCGTAGTCAGTGATCACAGGAACACCGATGCCTTTGAACACGGCCTGCTGGTTCCAAGGCTCACCCACAGCGTAGCCGTAGATTGTGCCGGCTTCCATTGTCGCAGGCATCTGCGGCGGAGGCGTCACGGAAAGCAGAACATCAGCGCCGATTTGGCCAGAAATATCTTGTGGAGAATAGTAACCCGGCTCCAGACCGCCAGCGGCCAGCCAGTAACGGATTTCATAGTTGTGCGTGGAGACTGGGAATACCATGCCCATGTTGAAAGGCAAGCCTTGGTCTTTGTAGTCCTCGACAACAGGCGCCAACGCTTCGGCGCTGATCGGGTGCTGTGGGCGGCCATCTTCCATCAATGGCACGTTTGGCTTCATCTCTTCCCAGATTTCGTTGGAAACGGTGATGCCGTTACCGTTCAAGTCCATTGAGAATGGGGTGATGATGTGCGCCTCGGTGCCGTAGCCGATGGTAGCCGCCAAAGGCTGACCAGCCAGCATATGCGCGCCGTCCAGCTCGCCCGAGATCACGCCGTCCAGCAGAACTTTCCAGTTCGCCTGCGCTTCCAGGGTGACGTAAAGGCCTTCGTCTTCGAAATAACCGTTTTCATAGGCAATCGCCAAAGGCGCCATGTCTGTCAGCTTGATGAAGCCAAAGGTCAGGTCTTCGATCTCAAGATCAAGCGACTGCGCCATGGCAGTTGTGCTTGTCAGCATGGTTGTGGCCAGTGCCAGGTGGAAGGTTGTCTTCATGGGCTGCGATCCTTTTCGGCGTTGCGCTGCAAAATAAAAAAACCGCCCGACAAGACCACGCGGGAGGAGGAGGCGCGGTTCTGTCGAGCGGCTTTGCTCTAATGTAGTTGCTTCCGAACATCGGAAGCGATGGGAAGAGACATCATCGCCTCTGTTGATCTCAACATCGCAGAGTTTGCCGGAGCCTCAAGCAATGCGGGGGCGCTGACCGTGCCTCAATGCTGCGATGCAGAAGAGTGCCTAATTATTCATCACTCAGACATGGCAAAGTCGAAAACTGCGCCATCAAAAAATGCATCCGGTCCCAGAATCATTTCACCATTTGTTGACGAAACTGGCGTCTCTTGCGTCAGGGCGCCTTCAATCTTGGCCGATGCACCCGGCAGATCAACGCCAAGCGGGCCCAGATTCGCGCGATAGATATCGCTGCGGAAACATTCCTGCGCCGTGGGCAGTACCTTTGCCGGATCCAGCGCGTGCCAGCGCGCGATCTGGCTGCCAATCCACGCCGCCTGACTGCGCCAGGGAAAGTTTGCTGCATTTTGATGAAACATCAGGAAATTGGCGATATGCGTCGGCACATGGCCTTTTTGATCAGTGATGTGACCGGCAATCGCCGGATCAATCGCGTTGTCTGGCAGATGCAGATGCACACTGCGCGCCAGTATTTCCGTCGCCAAAGGTTTGTTTTTTGGTGCATCCAGCCAATGGGTGGCGCGAAAGACTGCGCGCATCAACGCGTTGGTGGTTTGCGCATTCCCATCAATCCAATCATGCCGCGCGCCCAGCACCTTTTCCGGGGCGCATTGCCAAATTGACGCGCCCGGCAAGATCAGCTCGGCCACATCGGTTTCCAGCGCTACGGTGCCCCATGGTTCACCAACGCAGAACATATCGAGCAGACCATCAGCGACAGCCTGGGCCATGCGTGGCGGCGGCACTGTAATGATATCGACTTGATTGGGGTCAAAACCTGGATGGGCGGCCAGCCAATGTTCAAGCAGCATCCGGTGCATGGAAAATGGAAACGGCACGCCAATGCGCAGTTTGTCAGGTTGCGTCGCAAAGACCGCTTTTGCCGCGGCCGCAGGATCGTTGAAATCGGTTTGCCAGCCGGTTGCCCGCATCTTCTGCGCCAGCGCCTTGGATACGCCAATCACGGTGCCATTGATCGAAAGCACCATCAGCGCATCAACACGGGTCTGCATACCGCTGACCCCAAGTGTCATGGCGATCGGCATTGGCGATAGCATATGGGCGACGTCCAGATGACCCAATGCCAGCATATCGCGCAGTGCAGACCAAGACGGCTGCTTGACTAGGTTCAGCCTGATCCCCTCATCAGCCGCAAAGCGTAATTCCTGCGCAATGACCAGCGGGGCTGCATCGACGAGCGGGACAAAGCCGCATGTGACCTCGCGCGGGCTCATCCTAATAGATCCGTTGCTGTGACAAGGGCCTGAGCCACGTCAATGACTTTGCGGCCCTGATCCATGGCGGTTTTGCGCAAGAGATTATAGGCGTCTTCCTCGCTGATTTTGCGCGCATTCATTAACAAGCCTTTGGCCCGGTCGATTGTCTTGCGATCACTCAGCGCTTGTTTGGCGGCATCCAGTTCAGACCGCATCTGCACCATCATCTTGAATCGCGCGATTGCGGTTTCAAGCACAGGTTTGATCCGGTTCTTCTGCAGGCCGTCCACGACATAAGCGCTCAGGCCCGCGCCAATTGCGGCTTGGGTCAGGTCGGTATCGGAATGATCGACGAACATGGCCACCGGGCGCGATTGGGCATCGGAGACATGACTGACATGTTCCAACGTGTCGCGGTCAGGGTGGGCGATGTCGATCAAGACGATATCCGGGTCGATCTCGGTCAGGCTGCGCCCAAGCGCCGAAATGTCGCCAACCACCATAACATTGGCCCAGCCTCCATCCTTGAGTGCATCAATGATGTCACGCGCACGCGATTGATCAGCTTCGACAACAAGGATTTTTAGGGCGGTGTCCATGGGGCAGGGCTATCAGAGACGATCTGGAAGGTGAGGTGCATCTGCTCGGCAAGGCGTACACCTTGGGTGGGTGATTAAATATTGGGCGATCAGGTGGTGGTTTACCTAAGAATTGGGCGGTGACTTCACTGCTTTGTTCCTATTGAGGGGTGTGCGAAGCTGGTTTCCATGAAGGCTTTTGTCTCGGGGTCTGGTGGTCCGGCCCGATGCGATAAGCCACTGCGATCTTTTTTCCATGACGTATTGATACCGTGGCAATGCAGCATGTAAAAATTCTTATGCGGCGAAAAAACGCGGCGGTTGACGTGCTCGAGGCTATGTACAGACCATAGGGTCCGGCCAAGAAAGCTGTCGGGCACAATACAATACTTGCTATTGCAGGGTACTTGCGCATCGTCGGTCAGGATATGATCCGCATGACGTAAGTCAGCTTCGGTTAAGGATGCATAGCGCCATTCGCCTCCAAACCGGATATATTTCATGCGTGCCTGCATGGTGGCGTCAAAAATGGATGTGCCATCTCGCGAGGCGACCAGTTCGTCCACGTCAATGGCCAACACAGCCCGCGCTTCGCCAAAGAAACGATCACGGCAGACGTTCAGGCAAAGTACTTGTTGAAATTTCGCCCAACCCGTGCCGCGACAGACATTACCTACAGGTCCGTGCCTTTGCGGGCTCTCCAATACGTCAGCGACGGTCATGCCGGGAATTGAGGCCAAAGTCGCGCGCAATTCATCGCTCGTATAAGCGGTGCTTGCGTTATTTGTGACCAATACCGCATCGGCGCCGTGATTGCGGTGATGTGCAAGGCCCCAATCATATATCCAACTCAGGTCATCATTTTGCACTTTGGTGTAAATGACATTCTTGCCTGCAAAACGATCTGGCGTTGTTTGATGGACTGGCACCGTCAGCATTTCGTCATCTGCACAGATTGCCAGTTCCTTGACAGGCTCTGACACTTGGAATTCCAGGATATCGCACTGGCGATACTGACGTAGTTTAGGCTTTGGAGACGAGGTGCCATCCAGTACAAATTTGGACGCCATCAGTTTCTTTTTGAACCCGAATAGTTTCGGAACAAAAAGGCGTAGGCGACCTTGCTTTGCCTGCCAGACACAGTCGAAAATCAATGTGTCATTGTCATACATGTCCCAAAATTTTGGATCATTAATCTTCGTCTGAGGCGGTAGACCACGTGTGCCAAAGCTGTGCTTGGGTGCTGTTATACTGGACAGCTTGTGAATCGTACTTTTCAATCGAGCACCCTACGCGATGGTAAAATGCGCCCTGTCTTCACCAACCATCCGATCCGGCGGAAATAGTTAGCGGCCTTCAAGCGGTAATGCGGCAAGCGGTTGTACCATTTGAATTTTTTGACCAAACCAAAACCCGTTCCGGTGATCGAGCTGACATTTCCATCATCGACATGGCTGGAAAATGGCTCGAGCCCGCATTGCCGAAAGTCATGTCGGAAAAACCGATTTAGTTCGTGATCAAAGGCCCGGGTCTGGGGCCACAAGTTTGGTAAAAGCCTTTTTGCGACGTCCTTTTTCAACAAATAAGTCGCATTGCCGGTGAAGGGGCCGATATAGTTGTTCAACCGGTAGGGACCTAACATGCCCTGGCTGACGGGCATTTTCGCGCGGATGCAGTTGAAGCGCAGCGTATCCCAATGTGCGGCCCCGGACAGGGCCAGATCGAGGCTCGCTAAAAAATCATCATGAAAGACAACATCGTCTTCGAGGATCAAGGCGATCTTGTGGTCCGAGGCGATAAAGGCCTCCCACACTGCGACATGGCTGGCATAGCATCCCATCTTACCCGGTAAAATCGGGCTGCCCATGTTGCGGGCATAGGCTGCGGCATCGGCACGTTTGGAGAGAGTGTCAAGGTGATCCTTGCCATAGATGGCCGGAAAACGTGTGTAATTCAGTCCCATTCCGTCAAGCTGGGATTGCATCTGGGCCAGGCGATCTACGTCTTTATCCAGATTGATCAGCCAGATCCCCAGATCGTCGCGCGTAAAGCGTTCAACCATCCAGGTCGCTCCAAGTTAGTTGCGTGTTGCGGGTGACGGCGCGGGTCAGGGTCTTGCCGACGACCCTGTCAAAATCATAACCAGCAATCTCGCCTGATCCGGGGCGACGGGCCCAGATATCGGACTCTGTAATCACATGGCCGGCGGGCAGGTCCTTATCCGCAACGACGCTGGCGCGGGCAAAGCGGTAGACGTCTTCCTCGGCGGTGGTGCGCTGTTTTGGGTTATGCAGCGCGATATGTATCTCGCGCGAGCGGTCAATCAGATGGCGCAGCTCGGCGGGATCCATGGAATTGATAATGTCTGGGCCTTTGCGATACCGGGTATCGGTGTAATGACGCTCAAGGATACAAGCACCCAGCGCGACCGAGGCGAGCGCCATATCCGGCCCAATGGAATGATCGGAAAAACCGACAATGGCGTTTGGAAAAGCTTTTTTGAGATCAGTCACACCTTGCAAAGAGACGATTTCTGGCGGCGACGGGTAGAGGTTGGTGCATTCAAGCAAAGCATAATCGATCCCGGCCTGATCCAAAATGTCGACCGAGGCGCGGATCGTGTCGATACTTTGCATCCCCGTAGACATGATCACCGGCTTGCCCATCCGGGCAATGTGCCGGATCAGTGGTAGATTATCTGCTTCGCCAGAACCAATTTTGAAGGCGGGAACGTCCAGATCATTCAGAAAGTTGGCGGCGGCCCGACTGAATGGGGTCGAAATCCAGATCATGCCAAGGCTTTCGGTGTATCGCTTTAGCTCGGCCTCATCTTCGCGGGACAAGGCGCAAGTGGCCATGACATCCCAGATTGACACATCGGCATTTGGCGGGAAAATCTGTTTGGCTTCCTCTGTCATCTCATCTTCGATGAAATGCGTCTGATGCTTGATCATTTCGCATCCGGCGCCTGCGGCATGCCGGACCATTTGCTTGGCCACGGCCAGATCGCCACCGTGGTTGATGCCGATGTCTGCGATCACAAGAGGCGGGTGCTCGGGTCCGATTTTGCGGCCTGCGATATCCATGATGGTTTCCTTTACGCTCGTGTTGGGACGGTTCTAGGGGGTTTGCCCCGGTCAGGCAATCGGGCCGGGACCATTGCAATGGGGCGGGACATACGGCAAGTGGGGGCTTCAGTCTTTTTGCCATGGTTTGCGCATGATCCGTTTTTTTTATGAATATCTGGGCCGTAAGGAGCGCGAACTGCGAAATTCCTTTGGGCACGATATCACCGATCCCAAAGAGCGGAAGCGGTCCTTATGGCATTTCAATTGGCTCGATCACGGGGTACTGCGGATATGGTGGCATAACTTCGCCAAGATCGCACCAGGGGCTTATCGGTCGAACCATCCCAATCATAAGCGCTTTGCGCGCTATGCTGGAATGGGGATCAAAACCGTCCTGAACCTGCGGGGCCCCGCAAAGCAGCCCCATTACCTGTTTGAGGTGGAAAGCTGCGAAAAGCTGGGACTGACCCTTGTCACCTGCCAGATGGCTGCACGGCGAGCACCCAAGCGCAAGGAATTGATTAAACTTCTGGACACGTTTGAAACGATGGAACGCCCCTTTTTGATGCATTGCAAGTCAGGTGCTGATCGCACGGGGCTGGCTGCGGCGCTTTATGTCATGCTATATGAGAACGCCCCTTTGGATGTGGCGAAAAAGCAATTGAGCTTTCGCTATCTGCATATCAAAAAAACATCGACAGGTATTTTGGACCATTTTCTGGAATGCTATGCCGCGCGTGCGGCGCAAAGTCCGATCACAATAGATGCATGGATCAAGACCGAATATGATGCCGATACTCTGACTGAGAGCTTTGCGGCGAAGCAGGCCGCATTGAAACCCTGGCAGGGGTGGCGTTAGGGCGGGGCGATCAAATTTCGCGAAATTTGATCTAGGCTGCGGGCGCCCGTACTCCTTCTGAAATCTGCTTTCCAAGAAGGAATTCGATTACGTCCCAGTCAAAAGGACTATCGACGTCCAATCCCCGTTCATTCGGCACGATCAAGGGGATGACATGCCCCTCAAAAAGCCGGGACGCCTGACGCAGATAACTTGGCTTTACGACGTAAACTAAGCCCACATGATCATAGACCATCGGGGCCTGTTGGCGGGCAACCACCCCATGCGGCAGCGGCTTTGACACGTGAAGCGCCCCCGCTGCATCCTTTTCAAGCATGTTGAAATACGGATTTTTGCGGCTTTCGCAGCAAGACATTACCATATCGGGGCTTTCAGCTGCGAACAGATCCAGACCAGCGTCGATGTCTTGGGGCAGCCTAAGGGGGGAGGTGCAATCAAGATCTAAGAAAGCATCGGCAGGCCCGGTTTGTTTTTCGACCTCCCCAAGGGCGTGTTGCCAGACATCCCATTTTGCCGCTGTATCGGTCGCCAGCGCGGCGGGGCGTAGGCCGATATCCAGAGATCCGCGCGCCAGCGCATGGGTGTAGATTTCTTCGGAATCGGTTGAGACAACAACGTGATCAACCCGCTCTGACGTAAAAAGCTGATCGAGAGACCAATCGATCAGCGGCTTGCCATGCAACATGCGGAAATTCTTGTTTGGAACACCTTTGCTGCCTGCCCGCGCGCCAATATGCCCGATGATCATGCTGTATCTCCTTCGTACTGCGCGTTGGGTGTGTACCAGCAAGCGGCCATGGTCAATATCGCCGGGTTTGCAGTGCCTCAGCCCTCTTGTGAAGGGGAGGCAACTTCGCGTTCAAGAATTTCGGCAAGCTTGGCACGGCCGCGATTTATGCGGCTTTTAATTGTGCCAACGGCCACACCGCAGGTCATTGCAGCGTCTTGATAGGAAAGGCCGCTGGCCCCAACAAGAACCAGGGCCTCGCGTTGTTCGGGGGGCAGCAAGCCCAATGCGCGTTCAAAATCGATCAATGCGATCCGATCATCGCCGTGATCAGGCGTTGTGACCAATTCGGCTATTTCATTTTCGGATGAAACCTGTTCGCGCTGTGCTTTGCGCAAGTCGGAATAGAACGTATTGCGCAGAATGGTGAATAGCCAGGCCCGCAGGTTTGTGCCGGGCTGATAGCGATGAAACCCTTTCCAGGCCTTCACAATTGTGTCCTGGACCAAATCATCGGCGGCAACAGGGTTGCGTGTCAGGCTGACGGCAAACGCACGCAACTGCGCCAGATGCGTTATGATCTCGTCACGCGGATCCTCATCGCCGTCGATGCGATTCATTTGCTGGGCTCCGGGCCCTGTTCCTGATCCTTCAAACGGTCAAGCAGTTCGAGAAACCGGTCAGGAACCTCTTGTTCGAGGATGCGTTGATAGGCCCGACGCAGATTTTCATCAATTTCGCGTTCGACCTGTTGTTTGAGCGGCTTTCGCGACATTGGTTATCGACCTCTTACTGGTTGGACCGTATAGGATATCGACAAAGAACACCACAAAGTTGTATTTCAGGTGTCAGATCACGCAATAAAGACGAACTTGATGTCGCAAATTTCACAGCCAGAGCCCTTATCCAACCAATTGTCATCTTTCGTGCCTGCCCTGCGCCGTCACGCCCGCGCCCTGACCGGTGATCAGGATAATGGGGATCAATTCGCGCTGGCCACGCTCGAATCAATCCTGCAGAAACCCGATTTGGTGCAAGATGCAGCCTCGCTAAAGGTTGGCTTATTTGGCGTATTTTTTCAGGCTTGGGATGCGCAGACCCATCCCATAACCGCCAGTGATGATCCAACGGTCAGCGACGCTCAACAACATCTGCGTTTGCTAACGCCAGATTCGCGCCATGCGCTTTTGCTTCATTCGATTGAGCAATTCAGCATACCCGAAATCGCCCAGATCATGGCCCGGCCAGACAGTGAAGTGCAGCGCTTGATCAGCGACGCCCATGCCGAAATAGCCAAAAGCATCGCAGGCCGGATCTTGGTCATCGAAGATGAGGCGATGATCGCAATGGACTTGCAGGACATTGTTGAGGAAATGGGCCATTCTGTCACCGGCATGGCCGCGACCCATAGCCAAGCCATCACATTGGCGCAAAGCACCAAACCTGATCTTATCCTGTCGGATATCCAACTGGGCGATGGATCATCCGGGATCGATGCGGTTGCTGAAATTCTGACCGGGTTTGGCGATATACCGGTCATCTTTATCACTGCTTTTCCCGAATATCTGCTGACCGGCGAACGCCCAGAGCCAGCTTTTGTGATGACCAAACCCTACAGCGCCGAACAGGTGAAGTCGGCGCTGTCGCAAGCAATGTTCTTTCGCAGTAGCTGCGAGATTGAGCTTTAGTCCCGCTTGCCCGCGAAACGGGCGGCCCAGTCTTCGCGTTGCTCATCGGTGATCTTGTCGAACAGGTTGTCGGGCACGGTAAAGGTGTGGCCTGCGGGCAGTGTATCCAGTGCGGCTGCGACATCGTCAGGCCAGCTTTGATCATCGGTCTGCATCGCCGCAATCATCGTGGACGATGTACCAGGGATAAAGGCTGCCGAAAGAACCGCGTAAATCCGGACAAGGTTCAGTGCCAAACGGACCTGCATCGCGGCCGTTTCAGGGTCAGTTTTAAAGGTTGACCATGGCGCATTGGCTTGCAGATATTCATTCCCAAGCACCCAAATAGCGCGCAGTTCGGCTGCTGCTTTGCGCACTTCAATCGTGTCCATATGGCCTTCGAATGCGCGGATGCGCGTCGTCAAATCGGCGATCAACTGGGTCTCGGCGGGACCGTGGCTGCCGCCCTCTGGTACAGCTTCGCTGAACTTCGACCGGCAAAACTTAGTGATCCGGCTAACAAAGTTGCCCAGCACGTCAGAGAGGTCTTTATTAACGTCTTGCTGGAAGCTTTCCCATGTAAATTCAGCATCCGACGATTCAGGCGCATGCGATAAAAGCCACCAACGCCAATAGTCTGGGGGTAAAATCTCAAGTGCTTGGTCCATGAACACGCCGCGCCCGCGCGATGTGCTGAACTGGCCACCATCATAGTTCAGGTAGTTAAAGGACTTGATGTAATCGACCAGTTTCCAAGGCTCCTGCGAGCCCAAAATGGTGGCTGGGAATGACAATGTGTGGAAGGGGACATTATCCTTGCCCATGAATTGTGTGTAGGTCACGTCATCCGCACCTTTATCAGTGCGCCACCAGCGTTCCCAATCGGTCCCTTTGCCCGCGTCTTCCCATTCTTGGGCGCAGGCGATGTATTCGATGGGCGCGTCGAACCAGACATAGAACACCTTGCCCTCCATGCCGGGCCAAGTCTGATCGCCTTGTTTGACCGCAACACCCCAATCGAGATCCCGGGTGATCCCGCGGTCTTGCAACCCATCCCCGTCATTCAACCATTTCTTGGCGATTGAGGTGGTCAGGATGGGCCAGTCTTTTTTGCTGTCGATCCACGTGGCCAGATCATCTTTCAACGCGGATTGGCATAGATAAAGATGTTTGGTTTCGCGCACCTCAAGCTCGGTTGAGCCAGAAATCGTCGAATATGGATTGATCAGATCGGTCGGGTCCAACAGCTTGCCACAATTGTCGCATTGATCGCCCCGGGCGCTGTCAAAATCGCAGTTGGGGCAGGTGCCTTCAATATATCGATCTGGCAGGAAGCGACCATCAGCGATGGAATATACCTGTTTCTCGGTCACTTCTTTTATCAGCCCGACCTCGGCCAGGCGGGTGGCGAAGGCTTGGGTCAGCTTGTGGTTTTGCGGGCTGGAAGAGCGCCCGAAATGATCAAACGACAGCCGAAACCCATCCGCAATTTTGGCCTGCACATCATGCATTTCCGCGCAATAGACATCCACCGGCTTCTCGGCCTTGGCCGCGGCAAGTTCGGCAGGGGTGCCGTGCTCGTCGGTGGCGCAAAGAAACAGCACCTCATGCCCGCGCTGGCGCAGATAACGGGCGTAAAGATCGGCGGGCAATTGGCTGCCCACCAAATTTCCAAGATGTTTGATCCCGTTGATATAGGGAATTGCGGATGTGATCAGATGGCGTGCCATGGGGGTGTCCTGTCAGATTTGCGCCTATGTAACGGGGCCGGGCGGCGCTGACCAGATGCCGCGTGGCTGGCGTTTTCGCTTTCAGAGGCCTAAATGGGGGTTAATTCCCGTTCCCAGCAGGAGAGAGCCGATGAAATCACTATTCCCCGCCATTCTGGCCGCAAGTCTTGGTACTGGCGCTATGGCGCAAGATCTCTATTTGGGCGGTAGCCTTGATTACATGTTCCCGCATTCGGGGGACGCGCAAACCGCCGGGTCGATCATCGGCGGCTTCGGCGTATCTTCTGGCCCTTTTGCATTAACGGCGGAGGCCGAATACGGGGTGCAGGTCGCTGGCGAAAATGACTATGACACCGCGCGGGTGCGGATGTTGGCCAGCTATGATTGGCTTGGCTACAGCTTCCATGCTGGCGGCGGCGTGACCGAGTACTATTTTAGCGATGACACATCAGGCGGCTTCAATTTCGGTTTCGGCGCAGAGCGGGCGGTCACCGACACGCTGACCGTGCGGGGCGAACTGATCCGGGATATCATGGATAACACATTTACGGCGGCGGTGACGACGACGCGGGTTGGGTTGTTTTATGATTTTTGAATTCAAATGCGCAGTCTTGGCTTAACAATATCAAGTGTTTTCGCAGTCTGCTTCATCAGCTTGATACAGCGCCTTTAACCCCTCTGGCCAATAATCTGAGTACGCGACACAAATAGTGTCCCCAGTCGATATGGGCCGCGTCAAAGTGATGGCTTTTATTGTCACATCTTGTTCGCGTAGCATGATGCGCCAATGGGTTGTCGATGCAGACGACCGAGATCCCACGATATGTGTCTTAAGAGGTTGCCCGACAGTCGCATATGCATAAGAGGCAGCGCCGGGTGGTTTGACCATGAAGATCAAGGCAACGGTAAACGCGATGGCTGCAAAAATTGACGTCTTATGGTGCCAAATCGCGTTTATCATAATCAGTCGGTCATCTTTCGCCGTTGTTCTTGGCAGGATGTAAGGACTGCCATTCAATGGCACAATGGGTCCTTGCCAGTCTGTTTTTGCGCGTTAGTTTCGAGAAAATCGTTTTTTGAGGCAGACAGATGCAAAAACTTCCCCTTGGCCGCTCGGGTATCATGGTCAGTGAATGGTGCTTGGGCACGATGACCTATGGCAACCAAACCCCTGAAGATGATGCGCACAGCCAGATCGATATGGCGCTGGATGCAGGGATCAACTTTCTTGATACCGCCGAGATGTATCCGGTAAATCCAATCAGCGCCGAAACTGTGGGCCTGTCCGAACAAGTGATCGGCAATTGGATCGCCAAGACCGGACGGCGCGACGATATCGTGATTGCCACCAAAGTTTCTGGCAACAACCCCGGCTGGGTGCGCGACGGGCGCGGCTATGATGGGGATGTCATTCGCGAAACTGTCGATGCCTCGCTCAAGCGGCTGCAAACAGATATTATTGATCTTTACCAAATGCATTGGCCGGTACGCGGCTCTTATATGTTCCGACAGAACTGGAGCTACGATCCATCGGCCCAGAACCGGCAACATACGCTCGATCACATGATGGACGTGCTTGAGGCGCTGGGCGAGGCGCAGCAAGCAGGCAAGATCCGTGCGATTGGGATGTCGAACGAAAGTGCTTGGGGCATGATCAAATGGATTGATCAGGCAGAGGCTGCGGGCCTGCCGCGTATGGTTTCTGTACAGAACGAATACTCATTGCTTTGCCGCCTTTATGACACTGACATGGCCGAGATGGCGGTGAATGAGGATGTCACGCTCTTGTCCTTCTCACCGCTCGCCTGCGGTCTGCTGACTGGCAAATACCAAGGCGGCGTGATCCCAGATGGCAGCCGCATGTCGCTTAATAACGAGCTGGGCGGGCGGATGAACGCGCGGACCTTGCCAGTGACACAAGCCTATCTTGATCTGGCCGCGCAACATGGACTGGACCCGGTCCATATGGCCATGGCCTGGCAACGGACGCGGCCGTTCCCAGTCTCTGCGATCTTTGGGGCAACAACATCGGATCAACTGGCGCATATTTTGGCGGGCAAAGACCTGCATTTGTCGGATGAGGTGATTGCGCAGATCGATGTCCTGCACAAAGCGCACCCCATGCCGTATTGACCCTAGGATATCTCAATCCAAAACCGGGGCCCTGCATCTGTGATTTCTTCCAGGCCCATCGCGCGATAGGCTGCCTGGGCTGATTTATTGTCCGGGGCGGTGCCGATGGTGACACCTTTGGCCCCTGCGGCTGCTACATGGGTTTTTACCGCCGCGATCAAAGCCTGACCCACCCCGCGTGCCCGATAGGTTTCGCATACGTAAAGATGCTGAATGTCAAAACCGGGCCTGCCCGAGTGAATTTACAGTTTTTTCAGCACGCCTGCATAGCCGATGATCTGTCCATTGTGTCTGGCGGCGAAGGCGATTGCGGGCGCAGGCGTGCCAAAGAACACGGCCTGCAATTGCTCAAGTGTGACTTGGGCATCATCGCCGTGAAAGGCTGATAATGCGCGTATAAGCGTCTGGATACGCGGCAGATCGCGCGGGGTTGCCAGATCAACTGAAATTTCCGTCATGTCATGTCCTTGCGTTTGCCCGGCAAGAACACGTAAAAACAACAGGCCCTTGCGGGCGGCTGTTTGTTTTGGATGTCGTGAAAGAACCAGCCGCCGTTATATGGCGCTGGTAAAATAAACCGGTGATATTTGTATCAAGTGGCTCATGCGCTTTCCGATGCCAGAGATACCGCGCTGCTGTCAAGGATTGTCGTTTGCGTGGGGTCTGGATTTCACCCGAAGACCGATCTATTGACCACGAGGTAAGGGGAGCACGTTGATGCCACTACAGATGAACCGTGAGGTCTTTATCACCTGCGCCGTAACCGGCTCTGGGGCGCCCGCAGATGGCCCCGATCGGGTGCGCGCCAAGCTTGGACTGCAAAAGCAAGCGCAGGTGACGGCATGAGAGCTGTTTTCGTCGCTTTGCTGCTGCTCGCCGGTTGCGGGACCTTTGAAGTCTACCGCGACACTGAAACGCCGATCGCGTCCAAAGCACTTTTCGAACCCGAACGCTATGTCGGCGTTTGGTATGAGGTCGCCCGTTTTCCTGTCCCGTTTGAGGCGGGCTGCGTGGGCGTTACAGCCGAATATCAACTGCGCGAGGACGGGCTGTTATCGGTTCTGAATATCTGCCGCGACGCGGATGGGGCAGAAAAATCGCGCATCACGGGCACGGCTGAAATTGTCGGCCCGGGGCGCCTGAAGGTGCGTTTTGCCTCGGTCCCCTTTGTGGCTGCGGATTATTGGGTCTTGTGGACCGATGAAGATTATAACACAGCCGTTGTGGGCACGCCGAATGGGCGGTCTGGCTGGATATTGAACCGGGCCCCGACAATCCGGCGGGATCGTCTGGACGCAGCCCGGGATGTTTTGGAATTCAACGGCTACGATCTGAGCCGCTTAGAGGAGGTTTCCCAATGAAAAGATTGGCTTTTGGGTTTGTGATGGTCCTATCCGCATGTGAAGGTGGCGGGTTTGGCGGTGGCAGCGGCGCCCAGGAATTTATGGTGATCGGCGGACGTATGACTTTTGAAGATTGTCGTTCGCGCGGCGGGCTCATTATTCGCGATGCAAATACGTCAATGATCGCCTGCGATCCATCTGTCCGGGGCGAGCCGCAGCCGGTGGATGAGTTTAACAACCCGTCCAACGCGGCAACCTAGCCCCACGACCGGGCACGTCGCAGCTGTTATCGGCGGGGGCTGGGCGGCCCGGTTCTTGTTGATGGGGTGGGATGTCAGGGTCTTTGATCCTGACCCGGAGGCCGCGCGCAAATCGGCGAAGTGATCGCGAATGCGCGCATATCTTTGCCTGGACTGTCTGATGTGGCGTTACCGTCTTACATCGCAACGGGCGCCAGCTACTTCACTGCTGAGACCCATATCCGGCATCTTGATGAAGTCCATGCAGGCACCCAGATCAGGATCGAAACGCAAGTATTGGCGGGCGCTGGCAAGAAGATGCATCTGTTTCACCGGATGTTTGATGGGGACCGTGGATTGGCCACGGGTGAGCATATGCTGATCCATGTCAGTCTGGAAACACGGCGGGCTTCGGACCCGGCAGGGCATATCGCGCGGACGCTTGGGCAGATCGCAACGGCGCATGCGGCGCTGCCGCTGCCCGAAGGGGCAGGCAAGGCGGTTGGCAGCCGTTAATCCACCAATGCGATAAGATCATCAAAATAGGTGGCCATATCCCGTTGGCCGATCTTGGCGGCCCTTACCAGTTGATCAAAATGCCGGGTGATTGCCATCACCCGCTCGGTGTCGCGAAAAACCAGATAGTTTTGCCCAATATAGATCGCAGCAAGCAGCGGGCCGAAAACGGTGACCGGGGCAGAATAAAGCTGGCGTTGATCAAAAAGATGAAGCCGCAGCGACGGGTACAGCTGCTGATGCAGATCGCGGAACTGATGCAACTGCGCAAGGCGGGTGGGGGCGGGTAGACCGGTGTAATTGCCCTCGGCCCGGGAAAATGCGTCAAGTTCGGCCAAAGGGATCGCGATCTCATAATCCGACTGGGCGCCGCGCATCCAGTTCAGCCTATCGGTGCTGGCCCCAATGGCTTGATCAATCGTTTTTCCAAGAGACGGCGCATATTCCCAGCGCAGCATATCCGGCGTTTTCAACATATCCGGCAAGCCAGAGGGCACATGTCGTATCTTGTAGCCAGCGGCTTCCTGATGCCAGGCAAAGATCTTGTCATCAACCATGGTACGTGAGGCTTCGGTCATTGAAATGGCCGTCGCGACAAGATCGGCAGCCTGCTCAGGGCGATCTGAAAGCCCCAACAGCCAGTCGGCACTAACGCCAAGCACAGCAGCAACCTCTGCCACCAATTGCGCATTTGGAAGGCGTGCGCCCGTGTCTTTGAGAAGCTGTGAGAGTGTCGAACGGTCGACCCCTGCATCGCGTGCAAGCGCAGTCTGCGAGATACCGGTTTTGGCCATCGCGGCTGATAGCCTGTCACGAAACAACGCAGCGCGATCCAGTTTGTTTATTTTTATCACCATCAGGTGAAAATAGCACCAAAATTGCATTTTGTGAACTATTCTCAGAATACGCAACCGCGCCGCGGTGACGTAGACCTTGGCCATGGATCAGAAAAAAATCACGCCAAGGGCCATCGTTGAATGGCCAACATTCATCCTTATTACAACCTGCTACGGGCTTTGGGGCGCCGCCATGTGGTGGCTGCCAACAACACTCGCGATCCCGTGCCTTGGGGTGCTGATCGCCTTTCATGCGTCATTGCAACATGAGGCGATCCACGGTCATCCCTTTCGCTGGCAAGGGCTCAATGATGCGTTGGTTGCCGCGCCCCTGGCGCTTTTCATTCCCTATTTGCGGTTCAAAGCGACCCATTTGGCGCATCACAGTGATATCCGCCTGACAGACCCTTTTGACGACCCAGAGTCCAACTTTCTGGACCCCGCAGAATGGCAAGGCCTGCCCCGGGCCCTGCGCAAAATACTATTGTTCAATAACACGCTTTTGGGCCGGTTAGTGCTGGGGCCGGTGATTGGCGTCATCGGATTTATGCGCATGGAATGGCAACAGCGGACGCCCACCATTGCGCGTGGATGGCTTTGGCATATTCCAGGCGTTCTTGCGGTGCTTTTTGTCATTCAGGCCGCATCTTTTCCAATGTGGGCCTATCTGATTGCGGTTTATTTGGGATTGGCCCTGCTGAAACTACGCACGTTTCTGGAACATCAGGCGCACCAATGCGCTGGCGGGCGGAGCGTCATTATCGAAGATCGCGGTTTCTTCGCTTTCTTGTTTCTGAACAATAACCTGCACGTGGTCCATCATATGCATCCCAAGGTGCCCTGGTACGCGCTGCCTGATCTATATCTTGCGCGGAAGGACTACTATCAACGGCGCAATGGCGGTTATCTGTATCGGTCTTACGGGGCAATCATGCGGCAGTATTTCTGGAAGGCCAAAGACCCGGTCGCGCATCCGCTCTGGCGCAGATAGCCAATTGCAGGCATAGGGTGCGCATGGAACCCTGGATACTGATCACACTTGCGGCAGCGGGCGCGCAAACACTGCGTTTTATGTTGCAAAAACAGTTGAAATCCATGGCGCTGTCGACGGCGGGGGCGACCTTTGCACGGTTCATCTATTCCTCGCCTTTGGTGGCGGTGATCGCAACCTGCTATGCGCTTTATAGCGGGCAGGGTGCGCCGCAAATCCCCGCGCAGTTCTGGCCATATGTCCTGATCGGTGGGACCTCACAGATTTTGGCGACGATGTGTGTTGTTTCGCTGTTCGCGCATCGCAATTTTGCGGTTGGGATCACATTCAAAAAGACCGAAGTCCTGCTGAGCGCTTTGTTCGGCTTTGTCATCTTGGGGGATATGTTCACCTTCTGGGCTATCTTCGCAATGTGCGTCGGGCTGGCAGGGGTTCTGCTGCTGTCTGATCCTCCGGGGGGAACCGGGCCATGGCATCAGCGGATCTTCAACCGGGCCACAGCGCTGGGCATTGGGGCGGGTATTCTGTTTGGGATTTCCGGCAATGGCTATCGGGGGGCATCCTTGTCCTTGGGTGACGGTGATGTGTTTTACCGGGCGATCATCACGCTGGCCTGCGTGACAGCATTTCAGACTATTGGCATGGCATTATGGCTGGCTTGGCGGGAACGGGGGCAGATTACCTCTGTCCTGCGGTCTTGGCGGGTCGCAGGACTGGTGGGACTAACCAGCATGATCGGATCGATCTTCTGGTTCACGGCTTTCACCATGCAAAACGCAGCTTATGTGAATGCAGTTGGGCAGGTAGAGCTGCTGTTTTCGCTAATCATCGGTGCATTTGTCTTTGGGGAAAGGGTCAGCGCGCGCGAATGGCAGGGGTTGGGCCTGTTGACGGGTAGCATTGTCCTGCTGGTACTGGTGACCTGATCTTTAAAGGATGGCCTTGCCGCCAAGACGGCTGATCAGGTGGGCCTCATCATCATTGCGAAAAAACGGAATGGCGGTAGGGGGGCAATTGCGGTCAAGATTGGTGATCAGTTCGGCCAGTACAACCTGGGTAATAAAAGGCAGATCAAAGCTGCGCGCGTCATCAAGCCGGACCCATTGCAGATGGTCCAGCTCATTTTCGGCCCGGGAAAAATCATCCGGGTCGGTCACAAGATCGGCAGCATCGGCCAAAAGAAAACGGGCATCAAAACGGCGCGGGCGGCCTTGGGGGGTGACGGCGCGAAAAACAAAACGGCACGCGGTGCCATTAGGTTGATGGCCGGTCGCCGCAAAACCGCGCCAGCCCTGCGGGGCGTCGGGCCAATTTGCAGCCGCTCCTAGGATTTGCCCGGTTTCTTCCCACAACTCGCGGATGCCTGCGGCGACGATGGCGGCAGGCGGTAACGCGCTTTCTTCGGCAAGCCGGGTTTCGTCCGTGCCAGAAAGCGGGGTCAGCGGCACATGATGATCGTTTTGATCAACGGCGCCACCGGGAAAAACGAATTTGCCCGGCATGAATGCGGCAGAGGCACCGCGTTGCCCCATCAGAACAGAGGGCTTGGTCTGCGCGTTGCGCAGTACGATTACAGTTGCGGCGTCACGAATTGGGGGGGCGGTCTCCATCGGGGTCTTTCTATTGGTGCGCCGTATGGCCAAAGCCATGCATTCGGCGTGCCCATTGAATAGCGACGATCAAACCTTTGACGCGTGGAAGCATCAATAGCGACAGCCCCACTGCGCCAAAAGTGATCACCAGGGCCATCATCAGCGGGTCCGGCCGGATCGCCACCCACATGATATGCATTGCAAAGCCGACAATATGGGCCACGATCAGAATGGTCAGATAAGCGGGGCCATCATCTGCGCGATGATGATGCAGCTCTTCGTGACAATTCGGGCAGGTATGCGTGACCTTCAGAAAGCCGCTGTATAGCGGGGCCTCACCGCATTTCGGGCAGCGACACTTGAGGCCATTGATCATTGCAGGACGGGCGGGCCGATCCGGCATTTGGGCGGTTAGGTCAGACATATCGTTTTCCAATCTCTTCCCTAGATGGGGCGCATTCCCTTTTGGAAAAGGGGAATGAGGATGTTTTGCAAAGAAAATTGCAGGCCAAGCGACGGAAACACGAAGCGGTGGCGTTGAAAAGGGGTCAGCAGCAAGAAAGCTGCAAAAACAAAAATAGGAAGAGCAATGAAGACGAAGATTTTGACAGCTGCCCTGATGGCAGGCTTGGTAATGACAGCAGCAGCGGCCCAAGAAGGGCGCAAGCGGCCGGATTTCAGTGCCATGGATACCGATGGCGATGGCAGCATTACCCTGGCCGAAATTGAGGCGCGCAGCGCTGATCGGTTTACCCAGACCGACACCGATGGTGACGGGGCATTTTCCGCAGAAGAACTGATCGCAGCGGCAGAAGGCCGCAATGCAGAACGTGCGACGCGAATGCTAGAACGGTTTGACGAAAACGAAGACGGCCTGCTGCAACAAGCCGAATTGCCACAGCGCGACGGTGATCGTGCGGCGCGGATGTTCGAACGTGTCGATGCCGACGGCGATGGGATGATTACGCAGGCAGAGTTTGACGCGGCGCAAGAAACAATGGGCAACCGTGAACGGCGTACTGATCGGGGCTAACCAACGCTTCGGCAGGGGGCAGGATTTGTCCCTCTGCCGATTGCGTTGGCTGGGTGATCGGGGTAGCACGACAGCACATGAATACGACGTCAGAGTCCTTTGCCGGTGCATCGGACGCCGCCTTACTGGTGGCGTTTGCCAACGGCGATCCGGATGCGGCGCGCAATTTGACCGCGCGGCTGCTGCCTCGGGTCTTGGCGCAAGCCACCCGGATGCTCGGCAATGCGGGCGAAGCCGACGATGTGGCGCAAGACGCCATGATGCGGCTTTGGAAAATAGCGCCGGACTGGCGGCAGGGCGAAGCACAGGTCAGTACCTGGCTTTACCGCGTTGTGGCGAACCTTTGCACGGATCGCCTGCGCAAACGGCGCGGCGGGGTGTCGCTTGATCAAGTGGCCGAACCTGAGGACAGCGCGCCAAGCGTGGCTGATCAAATTCAGGCGCAGACGCGGCTTCAAGCCTTGTCAAATGCGCTGGCTGAACTGCCAGAACGGCAGGCGCAGGCGGTATCGCTCCGCCATCTTGAAGGGCTTTCAAACCCTGAAATCGCGCAAATCATGGACATTAGCGTGCGGTCCGTGGAAAGTCTGACAGCACGCGGGAAACGGGCTCTTGCTGATATATTGGCAGGGCGAAAGGCAGAACTGGGGTATGATGATGACTGACCCAAAAAACGATATGCTGGACGATCTGTTCGCCGAGGCACGTGCAATCGCGCCTGAACCGTCGGATGGGCTTATGGCCCGTGTGCTTGCAGATGCTGCGGGCGCCCAGGTCGCTGCGCCTATGCCTGCGCCGGTTCCTGCCAAAAGCGGGCTTTTTGCTGGTTTGCTGGACCTTGTGGGCGGCTGGCCCTCGGTCGGGGGACTTGTGGCCGCGACGATCACAGGGGTTTGGGTGGGTATCGCACCGCCTGCCTCGATTGAGGATTTCACCGCAACGGCATTTGGCGATACCGTGACAATCGGCGTTTTTGCCGACGATCTGGATTTTGATATTGGAACCTTCATCGATGGCTGATCTTCCAAACAAAACAACCGGCGCATCACGGTTGATGCGTATCGTTTTGGTCATTTCGCTGGCACTGAACCTGGCGGTTGCCGGGCTTTTTGTCGGATCAATGGCATCGGGGCGGTTGTCAGACGGGCCTGCGCCAAATTTTGATATCGGGCTCGGGCCGATCGGGCGGGCGCTTGATAATGATGAAAGACGTGAGGTGCGGCGCAGCCTTCTGAGCGACGGGTCCATGCGGCGGCTGAATTTGCGCGGGCGGCTGGAACAGATGATCACGGCGATTGAAGCGGACCCTTATGACCCAGATGTCATGACAGATTTGCTGGCCGATCAGCTGGACAAAACCACGCAATTACAACGAAATGTGCAGAACGGCCTGTTGCAAATCATTGCCGATATGACGCCAGAGCGGCGGGCGGCATTCGCAGCAGAACTACGCGAAGACATGTCCCGCAACCGTCCGCCACCGCCACAGCGCGATCACGGCTCAGGCGGCTGATTGGCTCATTGCGACTTGGTCGCGGCCAGCAGATTTGGCGGCATATAGTGCGGCATCAGCTTCGTCGCACATCTGGCCCAGTTTGATCTGCTCCATCCCGTCAGGGCCGCCAACAGCCACCCCAACGGACACCGTAATACGCAGTTTCGGATGGATCTCGCCCAGATCAAAGGGGCGGCAATTGACCATGCGGCGCAACCGGTTGGCCGCACGGCGGGCCTGCACGGCACTGGTGCGGGGCATGGCGACCATAAACTCTTCGCCGCCGACCCGGGCGACCAGATCGATCGCCCGCAGGTTTTCGCGCAAACGGTCTGCCATTTGGACCAACACACGGTCGCCAGCAGCATGGCCATAGGTGTCATTCACGGTCTTGAAGTGATCAATATCCAGCATCATAACAGCAAGCTCCAAGCCGTCCGTGCTGGCCTGCTCGGCCATCCGGGCCAAATGCGGCTCCATGTAGCGGCGATTGTAAAGGCCGGTCAGCGGGTCGGTGATCGCGGCATGCAGACCATCGCGGACTGTGTCACGCAGGCGATCATGGCGCTGCTTGCGTTGAATCAGCGCCTTGGCACGCAAGGTCATTTCACTGGCGGAAATACTGGCGCTGGTGACATCATCGGCGCCAAGATCAAGAAACATTGCGGCGACTTCTGGCGTATTATCCGGCACGATCACCAATTGGGTGGCAAGACGGGACTCCGCGCGGCAGCGCAAATCTGAAACAAGGCCGAAAAACTTGCTATCGGGACCTGTGACATGGGTCGCGTCGATCACAAAAAGATCTGGCACTGGCGTGACCTCTGTCCGTTTCAGAACGCGGCATGGCTCTAATGTGCGAATAGGCTGGCGCAACCCGTCGGTCAGGGTTTTCAGGAAATGGGCATTCGGGGCTTCGTCGGCGGACAACAACGCCACATGCGCGGCCGTTTCAAAGCGGGCGCTTGCTTCGTCAAAGCCCAAGGCGCGGCTGGTGCTGTCGCGCAAAAGCAGTTCTTCATTGGCGCTACGTACACGCAGAAGGCTGCGGATACGGGCCAGAAGCAAGGTATCACTCATCGGGCGGGGCAGCACATCGTCGGCGCCAGCATCAAGGGCGGCAAACCGGGCTTTGGCCGTGTCGGCGACCCCGACGGCGATAATCGCGATTGAGGCTGTTTCGGGGTCCGCACGCAAAGCGGTGCAAAAATCATGATGATCTTCGACCGGATCTGACAGATTGATCAAAATCAGATCCGGGCGGCGGGTTGCGATGATCGCTTGGGCCTCTAACTGGGTAGAGCAGGCATCAACACTAAATTGGGCCGTCACCATCTTGACCTTCAGGACAATGCGGTTGGTTGGAACGGTATCGATGATCAGGATGCGACCGGACATATTGTATCCTCAGTGGGCCTAGGTGACATTGATGCGGACAAATTGAAATGGATTGGTTAAAAAACGGTTTCTGCTGATTTAGGGATTTTGAATGGAACGTGAACAGGCACAGATCATCGCATTAAAAGCCCTGGCTTGGCTGGTCGGAAATGAAGAGCTTTGCCCAATATTCCTTGGGTCTTCAGGCGGTTCGGCCGATGACTTGCGGGGCCGGGCAGGGGACCCGGTTTTTCAGGCTTCGGTGCTTGAATTCATCACAATGGATGACAATTGGGTCATGGCATTCTGCGATGCAAATGACCTGAAATACGATCAACCCATGCGTGCCAGATATGCGTTGCCAGAATCGGAAAACGTGCACTGGACGTAAGCCTGCGCAGGTCGCTACAAATCCAGGGTGATCGTCGCGTCCTCTTGTGCTGCGCGGCTTTGGCAAAGGATCATGCTTTTGGTGCGCTGAGCCTTTGACAGAACAAAATCGCGATGCTCGATCTCGCCGCTGATCACACCGCATTTACAGACGCCGCAAAGGCCGTCAGCACATTTGATATTCACCGGGACACCAGCGGCGATAAGCGCAGATGATGCCGATTGGTCCGCGGCCACAGGCACCTTGCGGCCATCCTTTAACTGCAATTGAAACGGGTGGTTTTCATATTCCGGCTGTGCGGGGGCGGCGAAATATTCCAGATGCCGGGCCTCTTCAGGAAAGCCCTTTGTCGCAGCAGCATCCATCACGGCAGACATGTAATTTGCAGGGCCGCAAGCATAGACATGTGCACCGGGCTGGTATTGCAGCACCTCGTCTAAATCCGCGCGCGCGCCCTCTGCACTGACATGTAACTTGACCTTTGACGCCCAAGGAAACTGTGCCAGGTCATCAAGAAAACCCGCATCGGCGCGGGTTTTGACGCTGTAATGTAACGCGAAATCAGCACCGATTATGTGCAGGCGATGGCCCATCGCAATCATGGGCGTCACGCCAATGCCACCGCCCATCAAATAGGTCATGCGGGCAGTTTCCTCTAAGGGAAAATGATTGATGGGGGGCGAGATAAATACACGCCGCCCTTCCGTAAAGATGCGATGTAAAAGCTGCGATCCGCCGCGTCCCTTATCCTCGCGCTGTACGGCGATCTGATAGCGGGACCGATCCGATGGATCACCTGACAGGGAATATTGGCGAAAGAACTCTGGCGCCACGACAACATCGATATGCGCGCCTGCGGTTGCCCGGGGTAAGTCATCGCCATCAGTCCTGGAAAATTCATATTTTGTCACCGCTTCAGTCATCTTTGTTACCTTGCTGATGACAACTTGGATAACAGGGGTATCACCGGCGTCAGCTTGGTAGATGTGTTCGGGCGGCAGTCCTTTGGCCCGCCTTTTGCGATGTTCCTTGGCGGGGATCATGGCCTGATAGGCGGTGATACCTGCCTCGCGGTCCATCGGTGCAGGCCAGGGATGGGGCGGCGGGGCCAGAGGGGCTGGATAGACGGCAAGCGTTTGATCGGCATGGCGCAGATCAAGCCCCTTCTGCAGCCTGCGCTTATTGACCGGATGGGGCGACGGGCGGTAGGCGCCATCATCCTCCATCTCAAGATCCCACCACCATTTTTTCACCGGGTTGATAGCGCCGTTCCCCAAAAAATCATCCAATTTCGCAAGGGTCTTGGCGGCCTTGGGCACCGTCATGGCCAGCTTGCGAAACGGGGCTTCGGCAAACAAGCCTTCAAGGTTCCAAGGACAGGTTTTCATGCAGCGCCCGCACATGGCACCATTCTTTTGGGCCACGCGATAGGATGTGCATTTCTGACTGTCCGATTTCCAAATCTCATAGCCGTTGAACATCAGCTTCGGCCCGGCTGTAATCGCGCCTGATGGACATTCGCGGGCGCATTTGTTGCAGGCATCGCAGAACTTCTGCAGACCGAAATCAATAGGCTTGTCATGGCGCATCGGCATGTTTGTCGTCACAATACCCGATTTCAGCCGAGGGCCCAGGAACGGGTTGAGAATGACCTCACCAATGCGGCTGACCTCACCCAGCCCGGACAAGAGCAATAGCGGGGGATGCAGCACCTCATCATCCATCACCGAATGGACGCGGGCCGTGTAGCCAAGGTTGCGCAGGTGCTGCGCCAGTACACCGCCCAAAAGCGAAAAGCGCAAATAGGCGCGCATGGATTGGGCACAGGCGATCCAATCATCGCCCGAGGCGCCCTCCATGGTTTCGTGGCCCTGATCGATGATCATGGAAATGGCGTTCGTATGGTACGGCGTAATCGGCGCGCCGGCTGCATCATGGCTGTAATAGGCCCAGTCGGGACAGTCTGACAGCCCCACCGCATCGACACCCAGAAAGTAGAGGGCACCCTTGATGTTCGCAGCATTGCTCGCGGCACTGAAGTCCTGGGGTGGCCCCACCGGATCGCCATCTTGCAACAAGGTAAAGGCCCCCAGCGAGGGACGAAACGCAAAGGCAGTCGCTGATTTGCGCACGTAATTGCCGTTTTTTGTGGCCTGCTGCACCTGTGCGCCCAGATCGCCAAACAGGGCGCGGGCGAACATGTTCGCCCTTTTGGGAACACGGGCGACATTGGGGCGGTCGATATAGGTGGTCGGCGTATCAACGCGGCGCAAGGTTTCGAACGGATAAGGGCCCTGCGCGAAGTCGCGACCGGCAAACGGATCGCGGGTGCGGGCCGAATGGGCATGTGTGCCAAGGCCGCTGCGGTAACTCAGCGGGGCGGCCTGCCCGGGGGCAAGGGGCAGATCCGTCGCCATGGGCAGGTTGGTCGTAATGGCGGCCAGACCAAAACGATCCCCGGTAAACGGGTTTGTCAGGTGGCCATCTTCCAATGCAACAAGACCTGCTTGCGCGGCGAGTGCGCCAAGATGCACGTCAGATGCAGCCATGGAATGGGCGCGGGCCTCAAACCCTAAAAGACGAATGTAATTGGCCAAAGTGACGGCCGTTTCCATGCCGCGCAGACAGCTGCGTTGTGGCAATGCATCCTTGATCCAATCCGTACCGGGCTCATCTGGGCGGGGCGGACGGGGGTGATCGTACAGGAAAACAACGGCATGGGTATGGTGCTGACAATCGGTCGGCGGCGCAGCCATGCTGTCACGCAGTCCGGCCATGATCACATCAATCCCGGCGGCCAAGGAATTGGGCTGCATCTTGTGTAGCTTCTCGGCCAGGCGGTCTACATCGGGATTGCGGACAGGCTCCGGCAACCAAGCTTTTTCGGGGATGGCACAAATCCCCACCATGCCTGCGTCACAATAATAGCCAAACGCTTTGAGGTGATTGGCACGCTCTTGCAGATCCTCAGGGATTTCGGCCTGTTCGCGCTTGACCAGACCATCGCGGGTCGCATCTAACATCGCTTGATAGTCCTGCATTGCGTTCACAATGCTGAGCGGACCATCAGGGCGACGAAAAACCAACGGGCGAAAGGGCGGCAGGGCGGATAGATCAACCGCCCCTTGGCGGGCCAGCTTTTCCAGTGGAAACGGGCCAAGATGCATGGGGCGGGATCGGTAGGAACGAAACTTGCGCATTCCGGCAGGTTCGACGTGAGGCGCGGCACTGTCAATGATCAGAGAGGCAGCATGATCAAAGGGATTATTTTCGACAAAGACGGGACATTGTTCGATTTCAACGCAACCTGGGGCGCTTGGGCGGGGATGATGATCCGGCAAGAAACGCGTGGGGATGCCGGGAAAGCGGCGGCTTTGGCCGATGCGATGGGCTATGACATGAAGGCCGAACGCTTTCTGCCCTGTAGCGTGGTGATCGCAGCAACGGTTGAGCAAACGGCGCAGGTGATGCTGAACGTATTGGTTGGCGAAACGCTGCAAACACTTATCCCGCGGATGAATGCAGCGGCCGCTGCACTGCCGCAGGTGCAGGCAGTGCCTCTGATCCCCTATTTTGATGATCTGAAAGCGCGCGGTCTGAAGCTGGGGATAGCAACCAACGACGCCGAAGCGCCCGCAATCGCCAATCTGCAAAGTGCAGGGATCAAAGACCATTTTGATTTCATTGCGGGATATGACAGCGGATATGGCGGCAAGCCCGAGACCGGGCAGCTGCGCGCCTTTTGCCAGCAGACGGGGCTTGTGGCGCCAGACTGCGTGATGGTGGGCGACAGCACCCATGATTTGACCGCTGGGAAAGATGCAGGGATGCGGGCGGTGGGGGTGCTGACGGGCCCCGCGCCAGCGGCTGAACTTGCCCCCTTTGCAGATGTGGTGCTTCAAAATATCGGCGATTTGCCCGGCTGGATGGACGCTGAGGCCTTGTAAATGGGCGCAATCTAAGGCCGCGACAGGTCAGGGTGCGCGGGGGGCGGCAGGCCTTTGACGGTCCATTTCCGACATGTTCTGTCGCAAATCATGCGGAGCCAGCACTGAACCCAAGGCATCCTTGGTTCAGGCAATGTGAGGTTTCGTCATGAAACAGCCAGGCAAATCGCGCCGCCGCGGTGGCGGACGTGCTGGAAATGCGCACCGGCGGGCAGCGGCAGGTATCGATCAGATGCCATGGCGCATCCCCATCAACACCGACCGGCCGACAGAGCCGCTGGATGACGCCGGTGTTGCGGCGATCCATGATGGGGCAATGCGGGTGCTTGAGGAAATCGGGATCGAATTTCTGCATGATGAGGCCTTGGCGTTGTTTCGCGAGGCGGGGTGCAAGGTGGATGGTACCAATGTGCGCATGGGGCGCGATTGGGTGACAGAAATGTTGGGGCATGCGCCCGCTCAATTTGATATCACGCCGCGCAACCCGAGCCGCAAAATCACGCTCGGCGGGGGGCATATCCTGTTTGGTAATGTGTCATCACCGCCCAATTATTTCGATCTTGAGATCGGCAAGAAAGTATCGGGCACACGGGCGCAATGCGCCAATCTGCTCAAGCTTACGCAGTATTTCAACTGTATCCACTTTGCTGGCGGCTACCCGGTTGAGGCGGTTGATCTGCACGCCTCGGTTCGGCATCTGGATATCACCTATGACAAGCTGACGCTGACCGACAAAGTCGTACACGCCTATTCTTTGGGAAAAGAGCGGGTCGAGGATGTGATTGAGATGGTCAAGATCGCAGGCGGGCTCAGCGAAGAAGACTTCGCAGCCAAGCCGCATATGTATACCAATATAAACTCTACTTCGCCGCTGAAACATGATGACCTGATGATCGATGGTTGTCTGCGCTGCGCCCGGCGGGGGCAGGCGATTATCGTCACGCCATTTACATTGGCCGGGGCCATGGCGCCGGTCACAATGGCCGGGGCGGTGACATTATCAATCGCCGAGGCCCTCAGCGCCATCGCGCTTTTTCAATATGTGCGGCCCGGAACGCCATGCGTGATTGGGACATTCACTAGCAATGTCGATATGAAATCCGGTGCGCCTGCCTTTGGAACGCCCGAATATATGCGGGCGACGCAAATGACCGGGCAAATGGCACGGTTTTACGGCATCCCTCTGCGCGCATCTGGGTCATGCGCGGCGAATGTTCCCGATGGGCAGGCCATGTGGGAGACATCAAATGCGCTTTGGTCGGCGGTGCAATCGGGCACCAATATCGTCTATCATGCGGCTGGCTGGCTTGAAGGAGGGCTGATCGCTTCGCCTGAGAAATTTGTCATGGATTGCGAGGTGATCCAGATGATCCAGCGCTATATGGAACCCGCGATCACAGCGACAACGCCTGGTGACATAGCGGTGGATGCGATCAAAGAGGTTGGACCAAATGGCCATTATTTCGGCACGGCCCATACGCAAGAACGTTATCAGACCGCGTTTTATCAACCTTTCCTTTCCGACTGGCGAAATTTTGAAGCATGGGAGGCATCCGGGGGAACCTGGACTGCTGAACGGGCGCACCGGGTTTACAAGGATATCCTGTCCAGCTTCGAAACGCCGCCTATGGATGAAGACGCGCGCGCGGGGCTGGCTGATTTTGTAGCGCGGCGTAAGGCGGCCGGCGGTGCACCAACCGACTTTTAAGGCACTCGGGGAAAATTGGCGGTGAATTGCGCAGGTTGGGCACGTAATTGCCGCTACAACGTCCGGCGCGCGCCATAGCGTTGCCCCGATCAGAGGCGAAACCGTATCATATGAATACCGGAAAAAGGGACACCGGCATGACATGTTTGATCCGTTTCGCAGCTGCTTTGGCGCTAAGTCTTCTTGCAACCACCGGGTCAGCCGCGACCCGGGATTGCGTGGCACCTGACAATGTAAATGCGTTGGCGACCGAAATTGCAGCAGGCGTCAATGCGAACCGCCGGGCAGCGGGTGAGGCACCTTTGCGTTTCAATCGACGGCTGGGTCAGGCGGCGATGGTACATGCCTGCGATATGCAGGTGCATGATTTTTTCGATCATCGTGGATCGGACGGATCAAATTCGCAACGACGGGTGCGTGCGGCGGGCTATGATGATTGCATCGTGGCCGAAAACATCGCCTGGGGTTACCCGCAGCCCGCTCAGATCATCACAGGCTGGATGAACTCGGCAGGGCACCGGCGCAACATGATGCATCCCCGGATCGAAGAATTTGGTATTGGGATCACGCAAGGACCCAAAGGGCCTTATTGGGTGCTGGTTGTCGGCAAACAGTGCTGAGCAGGCTATTGGTCCAGCCAGATCGTGACCGGGCCATCATTCACCAGTGACACAGCCATATCGGCGCCAAACCGACCGGTCGCGGTTTTGATCCCAAGCGCGGCCATATCTGCGATAAATGTCTCATAAAGGGCGCGCCCATCTTGCGGATTTGCGGCTTGCGAAAACCCTGGGCGGTTGCCGCGGGCGGTGTCCGCGGCCAGGGTAAACTGGCTAATGATCAAGGCCTGCCCGCCGATATCGCGCAGCGACAGGTTCATTTTGCCCGCGTCATCCGCAAAAATACGTAACTTGCTGATCTTGGCGGCCAATGCGGCTGATTGAGCAGAGCCGTCACCCTGCATGGCACAAACTAGGATTAGCAGGCCCTGGCCAATTTCGCCGATGACCTCGCCATCAACGCGGACCGCAGCCTCGGTGACGCGCTGTAAAAGCGCTCTCACAATTCAAAGGCCCAAGGCGGGTTGGCCCCCGCACGGCTGACAGTGATCGCAGCGACTTTCGCGCCAAAAGCGGCTGCTGCGCGCAGATCATCATCGGCAGCATCGCCAAGCGTTTCTTTGGTCAAATGGCCAGACCGTTCCATCTGCGCAAGAAAACCAGCGCTAAAGGTATCGCCAGCACCAACCGTGTCCACAACGTCGGCCTTTACGGCAGGTACATCAAATGAGCCTTGCGGGGTGTAAACAGTCACACCTGCACTGCCACGCGTGAGCAGGACAACCTGCGTGCTGCTATTCTCAAACAGGGTTGCGACATCGGTGCCGCCGGTGATCCATTCCAGATCCTCATCAGAGGTCTTGATAATATCAGCCGCCGCCAACATCCGGGTCAGGCGGGCGCGATAGGCGGTTTCGTCTTTGACGAAATCGGGCCGAATATTGGGATCAACCATTGTCAGCTTATGAGGGGCCTCGCGCAGCATCAGCGTCTCATACGCCGCGCCGCAAGGCTCAACCACCAGGCTGATGCCGCCAAAGAACAAAGCTTGCGGGGTCTCTTCGGGCAGATCGCGTGGCGAGAGCATCCGGCCCGCCGTATTCTCATCGTAAAACGCGTAAGAGGCATGACCGTCCGTCAATGTGACAAAGGCCAATGTGCAGGGGCGATGGCAAAGTGCAGAGGGGCTGCTGTCAACGCCAGAGGCATCTAGTTGAGCGCGCAGCATATCTCCAAAAAGGTCAGTGGCGATGCCCGAAAAAAACTGGGCCGGGGCCCCCAAACGACCCAAAGCAACGGCGGTGTTGAAAACCGATCCGCCTGGATGAGGGGCAAAGCATTTTTCGCCGCTTTCGCTTTGGCGGGGCAACATGTCAATCAGGGCTTCGCCGCAGCACAGAATCATCGCAGAACTCCAGAAATTATTGACTGTTAGCGATAACAAATCCTGCGCCAAGCGCAAGGATTAGCCCCAATATAACGGCAATCGCGATTTTCCATGCCGAATATGGCCGCTCGCCCTGGACCCGGCCAGTGCGACCGTTGACGACAAAGCGATAAGTTTTGCCGCGGTATTTGTACGCGGCCAGCCAAACCGGTAGCAGGATATGCTTGAACGTGACGTCTGAAACCGCTGTATTTACCGAGCCAATCCGCTGATCATCCCCGCCGATATCATATTTGATATCGCGGCGGATCATCCGGTCCATATAGGCGCGGGCCTCATCAAAACCGTCGACCAGTTCAACCTGATAGCCCTCTGCGCGAAAACCCGCCAGATATTCGGGCTTATAGGGTTCAAGGGCGGACAGATCCCAGGGTTCGAGCCCATCCGTGTAGCGTTTGGGCAGCGATTTGGACGCCAGAACCAGAACGTCATCGAAAAAGCGGGCCACCCGCCCAGAGACATTGCGCCAACGGGTTTTGCGCACGCGGACCTTTTGGCGTTTGCCGTCACGCATGACGGTTTTGGTTTCATAATAATGGGTGCCGCGCTGGCCTGTGTAGCGACTTTTGGTATCGGCATCGAAGGTCCAGTAGGGCACATAGATACCGTTCATCTTGCGACCCTTGCGGGCATATTCGGTCAATCCGTTTGGGGCGAACCAAAGACGGCCCAACCAATCGGTCACTGCATCGCGGGCGCGGTCCTCTTCCAACTCAAACGGAAGCAGACCGCGCGGCTTGATATGCCGGTGCGTGCCCGTATCGGTCACGACAGGGGTTGCACAAAACGGGCATTCTGCGGCGTGCAGGTCGCTGTCAAATTCGGTCTGTGCCCCACAATTGGGGCAGGTGACCACGCGGGTTTCTTCGATTTCCGCGCTTGAAAGCTCTTGATCAACGCCGCGCTTGAAATCCAACTCTTTGATCGCACCGGTCCATGGGCCATCCTCTGCGATGGGCTGCACATTACCGCAGTGATCACAGATCAACTGATGATCGCCCGGATCAAAGCGCAGGTCCGATCCGCAAGCATCACAGGGGAACCGATGCTCGGCAGCAGGTGAGGCAGGTGCGTCCATGGCCGCCGCTTATGCGCCAGGCGGTGGGGGTGGCGGGGGCATGACGGTGAAAAGATGGGCCAATTCGGTGACATCCTCGGCCTTCATCCAGCCATCCTGGCCCTGGGTCCAGACCATGCTGGCCCGGGTCAATTTGCCATCCGTAACCATCCGGCCAAGCGCGGCTTTTGAGAATGGGCCCGTGACCTCACCTGCATCGGCGATATGCCAAACATGTTCAACCGGGGGCGGGGGGGCGCGACGGGCGCCGCAGCCGGGGCTACAGGGGATTGCTGCATCATCATATTGCCCATCTGCATGCCCAGACCGGCGCCCATGCCCATACCCATCGCATCGCTCGCGCCAGACCCATCAGCGGTCATCGCCTCGGCAGCTTTCCATTTCATATGGTCGTCCAGGTTCCCTGCAAGACCGCGGGATGTACGCTCATCCAATGCCTTTTCGACAGCGGGGGGTAGGCTGATATTCTCGATGTAAAGCTCGGGCACGCTAAGCCCGTATTGCTGCATCACAGGATCAATGGCATCTGCGATCAGCTTGCCGACATCGGCAGTATTTGCGGCCATATCCAGGACGGGAATGCCAGATTTGGCGATCACCCGCGAAAACTCCTGCACGATGATGTTGCGGATCTGAAAGCTGATTTCGTCGCTGGTAAATTCACCATCGGTGCCAACGATCTCGCGCAGGAACAGCGCCGGATCGGCAACCTTGATCGTGTAGGTCCCAAAGGCGCGCAGGCGGGTTGGGCCGAATTCAGGATCGCGCAGCATGATAGGGTTTTTGGTGCCCCATTTGAGATTGGCAAACCGTGTGGTGTTAACGAAATAAATCTCGGACTTGAAAGGGCTTTGGAAGCCGTGATGCCAATGCTGAAGCGTGGTCATGATCGGCATGTTGTTCGTCTCAAGCATATACAGCCCGGGGGTGAACACATCAGCCAATTGGCCCTCATGGACAAAAACGGCGGACTGGCCTTCGCGGACGGTCAGCTTGGCACCATATTTGATCTCATGGTCTTCGCGCTCAAAACGCCAGACCATTGTGTCGCGTGTATCGTCGGTCCAATGGATGACGTCGATAAATTCGCCCGTCAGAAAATCAAAAATACCCATGAGCTGTCTCCTTCAGTCTAGGATGTGCCGTCAGCACAGGGCGATGGCAAGAGCCAGTCTTCCCCTTCGGCTGTGATAAATTGTGTATATAGCGCTGTCACGCGCCCTTCAGCGTCTTTCAGTGTGGCCACCGGATAACCGCCATCGCCCCATCCGCTGCCGGAAAGGGGGAAACCAGATGCGCCCGGCAGGTCGATCAGGATGGGTCCGGGGTAGAATGCGTCGATCTGTTCGGCATAGGGACCCGCATAAAGGGTTTCCCATTGCGCGCCATAGTTTTCCAAAACAGGAAGATCGGATGGGCCCACAAAAGCAGCAAGACCGGTATCGACACCAATAGTCGCGACATCATCCCCGCAAAGGACAGGCTGATCTGACCAGATCAAGGCCATCAGACTGACCCGATCTGTGACATCAAGCGGGTGAAACCCGACGATCGTGGCGGCTGTCTGGGGTAAATCCGCAATCGGGTTATCACCCCCGAAAAGTGTCAAAGGATCTATGGCATAGGCGATGCCGGATGGCGTGGTCCAAGTGCCTGCTTCTGCGACAATCGCGGGCGCGCTGCGGGTGGTCAGCCATTCCAGCGCGCTTTCTGCATTGGCAGGCATTGCGGTGACGACCAGGGGGACAATCCATTTCATGAAGATCCATCCGCCAGGTAATCGCGGGCAATCTCGCGGGCAATCGGGGCTGCAGCGGCCGGGCTCATTCCTGTTTCTAACCTCGGATCATAGAGCATGCGCAAAAGCAGCTCATCATGGCCCGTCAACAGGGCAAACTCTTCGTCATCGTTAAAAATCGATGGGCGGGCATCAGGGCTGTCATTGGCAAGGCCCATGCCTTGGGCCAATTCTTCGTGGATACAGGCGCTGCGCATCAGGTTGGGATGTTCAGCGCGGATCAGGGCAATGGCCTGCGAATAGCTTGATTGGCCCGGCACAAAGGTGCCAATCACAACGCAAAGCTGGTCGCGGGGCAGGTTCACAAATGCATTCAGCGTCGCGTCAGAGATCATCGGGATCAGCTCGCGCAGACGGTCGCCATAGGCGCGGCGGTCATCCTCGCCCAGAAAAAGGACACGGAAATTGGGGTCTTCATCCGTCAGGGTGATCGGAACACGGGTTGCGCGGGACAGGCGGGCGGCATAGGCGCTGACGCTGGCCACATCCATTGCGCGTTGATCCAGCGGAACCGTACTGCCGAATTCGATGGACATGCGGATAGGTTTATCCCATCGGCGCAGCTTCGACACTGTCGCTTGGGGGCGGGAAAAATCGCTGTCGTCACGATATTCGTTAAACAGGGCGATACGGACAAAATTACGGGCCAGGATGGTTGGCGTAAAAGGGGTATCCGTGCCCCCGCCATCGCCGCGCATCAAATCTTGGGTCAGCAGATCATTTTGCAAACGGGTGTAATAGCGGGCCAGATCGCGGCTGACCTGGCTGGGGGGCTGAACAACCGGTTCAGGATCGGGGGCAGGGTCTTCAATCGGCGGAGGCGGCGGTGCGGGGGCGGGGGCAACAAATTGATCGCAGGCCATGAGACCCGTCACAAGGACAAGCAAAAAGCCGCGCCGCATGTTGCCCCCGTACCGCATCAATCAGCGATCAGCAGAGGTGCCGATTGTATCGCCTGAACCAGTTTCCCGGGCTTTGGCCGCGGCGAGCGTTTCTTTCAGCTCGCCTTCCATCTTTTGCAGCTCAACCTCGGCCTCGGCGCGTTTGCGCTTGCCTTCATCGGCAATTTCAAGGCTTTCATTGATGGTGGCGATCAGGTTCTCATTGGCAGCTTTGACAGCGTCGATATCAAAGACACCGCGTTCCATTTCCTCGCGGATCGTGCGGTTGGCCTGACGCAGGTTCTCGGCATTGGCCTGCAGCAACTCATTGGTCAGATCATTGGCATCGCGTACGGCTTCGGCGGCCTCGGATGAGCGCTGGATCGTGACGGCTTGCGCCAGCTGAGTCTCCCAAAGGGGCACAGTGTTCACCAAGGTCGAGTTGATCTTGGTGACGAGCGACTTGTCATTTTCCTGAACCAGCCGGATTGAAGGCAGGGATTGCATCGTGACCTGACGGGTCAGTTTAAGATCGTGGACGCGGCGCTCCAGATCGTCGCGGGCGGCACGAATGTCGCGCAGCTCTTGGGCTTTCATAACGGCCTCATCCTCGGCAGCCGCTTCAACTTCAGCTTCTTTTGCGGGGATGGTTTTTGCATCGAGCTCGGCGACTTTGGCCTCGCCTGCGGCGATATAAAGACCCAGCTCATCATAAAAGCTCAGGGTTTTGTCATAGAGAACATCAAGGCTTTCGATATCCTTCAGCAGCACATGCTCATGCTGTAGCAGATCATCGGTGATCATATCGATCTGGCCCTGCACCTCTTCAAACTTGGCGGCAAATTTAGCCATCGGGGCGGCACGGCCCAGCAGCTTTTCCCACCAGCTTTGCTTGCGGCGAACATCCAGTTCGGAAATCGAAAATCCGCGGATCGTGGTGACGATATTGCGCAGGCTGTCACCGGCAGGGCCCACATCCTTATTGCGGACGCCAGCCAGCATGGACTGGGAAATTTCCTGCAACTCGGCTTGGGCGGACGATCCGAAAGCCACAATCGAATTGGTGTCTTCGATATCAATCTCGGCCATACGTTTGGTGATCTGGGCCGAGGTTGGGGCATCTGCGGCCTCAAGCGTGACCAGCTCGCCCTTGGGCTCTGGCAAAACGACTGCGGTGATTTTTTCGACATCAGCCAATGTCGCCTCAGCCTTTTGGCGGATCGTGTCAGACATTATTCGTTTCCTTTCATATTCAGGCTCACGCCCTCGCGCTGCAAGCGGTCGCGCAACACGTTGATTTCGATATCCATATCGCTGCGGTCATCCAGCAGCATCTTTTCGGTCTTAGAGGCAAAGTTTTGTTCCAGATCATCCAGCAGCGCCTCATAGCTGCTGCGGGCGTCTTCGGCCTTGTTGCGGCCGTAGAGATCCACAAACTTCACCGTCGCATCGCGGGCACCCATCAGATAGACGCCCAGAAATTTACGGGCAGCGGTCAGGTCGCGGGGGTCCTCTTCTACGGTGCGGATCATGCGCCGGGCGACGTCTTGAAAAGCGGTGACACGGCCCGTCAGCTTGCGATCTTTCAGGACTTCAATCTGCGATTTCATGACATCCAGATGGGCTTCGGCCTGATCAACAACACGGGCAACGCGGTCTTGTTGGCGGGTGTCGATGCCTTCCATGCGTTTGTCACGCATTGGATCAAGGCCAAAGGCCGCAACATGCAGGCCCAGGGCGGCAATCCCATAAAGGACCGAGCCGATGATGCCGCTATCGCCGGTATAAGCGGCCAAGGCGGCCCCGATGCCGGTCAGGCACGATGCCATCATTTTACGTGGTACGGCAGGACGGCGGGCAACCTTGCGGGCGTCATAGGCGGCTTCGGCCTTCAGACCTTCACGTAGCATCCAGGCGGCAGTGGCCAAAATGCCAGCGCCGATCAGACCCAGCACCAGATAGGCGGGGCTTTCCCCAAGCGAGGTAAAGACCAAAATAACCGCAGGCAGGAACAACAGGCCGGTTGCGGCTGACGGCGCCTTTATGGCCGGTGCGTCTTGCGATGCAGGCGTTGCGACCCCGCCGGGGCTGAATTTTCCACCAAAGCGCTTGGCCAACCTACAGCCCTCCCAGCAGGCCGGTGCTCAGACCAAGCAGCAAGATGACAAGCGCGCCAAAGGCAACCTTCTTGAAGGTGTTAGGCATTATGTCTTCGTCCTTTCCAACAGCCGTTCGGATGACGGTTTGAACCATGCCAAGCATTGCCATGGCGGCAAAGGCCAATAGGGCAACAAAGGCCAGCATAAGGATCAAACGCATCATATTCCGTCACTCCGTTCACTTTCTTTGCCATTAAGATAGGTAAAGAAAGGCCGGTTTACGAATGTTTCTGGCGTGCAGTGCGCTCGGCGGCAAGTTTTCGGCTATAACCAGATTGGATAATTTCGACAGCGACCAGTACGATGACCGAGAAGTAGAATGTGGATTTGGACATCGGAATAATGTCCTGACCGAACACTTTGATCTGCAAGCTGTCATCATGAACGGCATGGGCAGCGGCAGGGCCAGCCTCACCCAGCAGAACAACACCAACGATCAGCAGGATAAACAGGCCCAGAACCTCATACATGCGGTTCTTTTCCAAAAAGCGGGTCACACCATCGGCCAACAGCAGCATGGCAAGGCCAGACAGGATGATCGCTGCGGCCAGGATCGGGAAAACATCGGTAATCGCCAAGGCCGAAAGCACACTATCGAACGAGAAAATCAAGTTCATAACAACAATCAAGATCACAACCTGTGTCGCTGATTTGCCGGATTTACCTGCAATATCATGGCCTAAATCGTCCATGGATAGCATATGGGCGATTTCCTTGACCGCAGTGTACATGATGAACACACCGCCGAAGACAAAGACAACAGTGGCAAAATTCACGCCGCCCTCAATCACGCCAACCCAGTCGAAGACGTAGAACGGCTCGGCCAAGGCATCGATCAGCTGGATCATGGTGAAAAGCAGGACAACACGCAGCGCGACGGCGATGATAATCCCCCAGGTTCGCACAGCCTTTTGCTGGGCCACAGGGGCGCGTTGGCTCTCAATTGAGATATAAAGAAGGTTATCAAACCCCAAAACAGCCTGCAAAAAGCACAGCATTATAAGGTTGGTTGCGTTTTCAAGCGTTAGCAAATCGGCCAATGCAGGGTCCCCCGAAAGTCAGTTTTTTATAAGAATGCACAACGGACGTAACAGAACAAGGTTCAACTGCTACGGTTTTTCCCCCTTATGGGGCGGCGCGGCTGTTTGCGGGTCCGGATGGGCTTGGGTTTATCCGAAAGTCCCAGCTGATCGCGGACGACGCGCTGTTTAATTTCTTCGACGGCGCCCGCCGCAAGTTCAGCCAGCTGAAACGGGCCATAGCTGACGCGGATCAGGCGGTTCACGGTGACACCGATCTCGGACATGGCCCGGCGAATTTCGCGATTCTTGCCCTCGCGCAATGACACGGTCAGCCAGGCATTGGCCCCTTGCTGGCGGTCAAAGGTTACGGTCATGGGCTGATACTTGATGCCTTCAACGGTGATACCGGCACGCAGCAAATCCAGCTTTTGTTCGCTGACCGATCCGTTGATGCGAACGCGGTACCGGCGCAGCCAGCCGGTGCTGGGCAGCTCAAGCCTGCGTTTCACCCCGCCATCATTTGTCAGCAGCAGCAGCCCTTCGGAATTCAGGTCAAGGCGTCCGACAGACATCACCCGGGGCATATCTGCGGGGAGCGCGGCAAAAACGGTCGGGCGGTCCTTTTCATCCCGTTCGGTTGTCACAAGGCCCGCAGGCTTGTGATAAAGCCATAACCGCGGGGGGTCAGGCTCGCCCACCTGTTTGCCATCCACGGTAATCCGGTCGGCGGCGGTGACATTTAGCGCGGGGCTGTCGATGGTCTTGCCATTTACGGCCACACGGCCTGCGGCAATCATCCGCTCGGCTTCGCGGCGGCTTGCAATGCCCGCGCGGGACAGGGTCTTGGCAATGCGGTCGCCCGCAGAAGGGGTATCAGTCATAACCTCGCGTGTAAGGGCAAGGGGGCGCTGGCGCAATCCTGATCGGCAATGGCTTTTGGTGGACAGGCTTGTTAGCACTATGGGATCTGATGACAGATCAAGAGGCCCGCTCCGTGCTCCGCAACATCCCCCCGCTTTTGTCGCCCGATCTTTTATATGTGCTGCGCGCGATGGGGCATGGTGATATGATCGCAATCGTTGATGCGAATTTTCCAGCCGAAGGGCTGGGGCCACGTTGTCTGCGCGCCGACGGGGCAAATGCAAGCGCGCTTTTGCAAGCGGTATTAACGGTGATGCCGCTGGATACCTATTGCGACGATCCGGCGATTTGTATGCAGGTTGTGGATGCGCCCCAGACCACCCCCGAGGCTGTGGCGGATTTTCAACAGATCATCAACACAGTGGCCGACGCGCCCAGGGCCATTCAATCGCTGGAACGTTTTGCTTTCTACACAAAGGCCAAAACGGCTTTTGCGGTTGTGCAAACCGGCGAAAGGCGGCTTTACGGCAATATCCTTCTGACCAAGGGGGTGATCGGCTAACGGCGCCCCAAGGCGCTATTGCGCAGCGGTGGCGAAATCACCGCAAACCTGATCACGGCCACTTTCCTTGGCGCGATACAACAGTGTATCGGCTCGCTTGATAAAGGCGTCCACCTCATCGGCAGGCTGCAGCATCGTTGCGCCAATACTGATCGTCAGGCGAATGTCATGTCCGGCATGGCTGAAATCATGTGCGGCAATGTTGCGCCTGATACGCTCGGCGATGGACAGCACGCCATCGGCATCAAGCCCTGTCACCAAAACCGCAAATTCCTCGCCGCCATAGCGGGCCACACGGTCAACAGGCCGTGTGACGTCTTTGAGAATTCTGGCAATGGCCTGGATCGCATAATCGCCGGTATCATGGCCAAATTGATCATTCACCTCTTTGAAATGGTCGATATCCAGCATCAACAGGGACAAAGGATCGCCCGCCTCACGATGGGCTTTGATCATGGCAGCGATTTCCGCGTCGAAAAAGCGGCGATTGCCGATCTGGGTCAACGCATCGGTTGTTGCGGCGGCCAGGTTTGTTTTTGCCTCGTGTTCGGCACGAATGCTCATCTCATGGAACAGAACGCGGTGTTTCACTTCGCGGCGGACAGCCGGGAATACGACAAAAACACCCAAAATGCTGGCGCTGAACATCAGGACCAGAAGCAACGAGGCTTCGGTGCGGCTGTACAAATCGGGGGGCATCAAGGTGATCGACACCTCGCGCACACCGCGCACATCACCAACCTCCCAGTTGCGACGGACCAATTCCCATTGATTACTGTTATGGCAGTTCACACAGCCTTCCTGCATGACAATCGGAACGGCGTAGCGGACGCGGCGCCGGTTATCTGGTAGGGTTTCGACATAGCGTATTGGGGCGTCTTCACTTGATTGCAGTTGATCTAGGGCCTGCTGGGCGAAATTGTCTAACTCGCTGCCTAAGCTGGTTACGAACGGGTAATTGCTGTAGATTTTGAACTGCGTGTCGGCGTGGTTGCGGTTAAAGCTTTGGGTATAACGACGGCCCAGCGTCGCCGGATACATCAAAGCATCAGGTTCAGCATCGGGATAGATCGTAAACCGCACGCCCGGAACACCGCTGATGCTCTCGGTGTAATGCTCCTGCGTGATTCTGAAAAAATCGGCCAAGATCTCGGCATTCTCAAAAGCGCGTTCAATGACGTCATCACGCGCGCGGCTTGACTGGCCAGCAAGTGCAATCAGGCACACCAGCAGGGTACCGACAAGGACAACAACAGACCATTCGGTTTTGTTAAAGGAGGAACGCATCTTTCTTAACATGTTTTGAGGGTCTTAATTTTTTGTTAATGATTTGCCTGCTGGCACGCACCACATCAAAAACGGTTGTCCTTTTCGTGATCTAATTGAAAAGAAACAAATAAAGCGAACGGGTGGATGACAGGTTAACAGGCCTTGCTCAAGTATGTGGCAGCAGGCATGACTGGGTCATGAAGTTCCGATCTTACATGGATATCGCCCTGAATGAGGCGCGGGCCGCAGCACATAGGTCCGAAGTGCCCGTGGGGGCCGTGATTATCCATGCAGGAAAGGTGATCGGCAGCGCAGGAAACCGCACGCGCGAGCTGAACGATCCGACGGCCCATGCCGAAATGCTTGCGATCCGCGCGGCCTGCGCGGCACTGGGGCAAGAGCGGCTTACTGGCTGCGATCTCTATGTCACGCTCGAGCCTTGCCCGATGTGCGCGGCCGCCATCAGCAATGCGCGTATCGGGCGGCTGTATTATGGCGCGTCTGATCCGAAATCCGGCGGGGTTGGGCAAGGACCGCGCATCTTCAGCCATGCGCAATGTCATCATGTGCCGGAAATCTACAGCGATATTGATGCGACAGCCTGCGAGGCGCTCTTGAAATCCTTCTTTACGCAGCGGCGGGGAAGTTAGCGACCGATGCATTGGTTCGATCATTTCGATGGCTATTGTGAGCGAACAGATTTCACCTATTGGTCCGAGCCGATCAATGCGCTGACCAATCTGGCATTTATCATTGCAGCGGTCATCATGTGGCGCAGGTCCGCCGGGCTGGTATCGGCGCGTGTGCTTTGCGGGATCCTGTTTGCAATCGGGTCTGGCAGCTACCTGTTCCACACCCATGCCACCGGCTGGGCGCTTCTGGCAGATGTGGCGCCAATCGGGCTTTTCATTCTGGCCTATATCTTCGTGATCAACCGCGATGTGCTGGGGTGGTCATGGTGGGCGGCGCTGCTGGGGACATTGGCGTTCCTGCCTTACGCCTATATCGCTGTGCCGGTTTTGAACCGTGTGCCCTTTCTGGCGATCTCCAACTTTTACTGGACGGTCCCGATCCTGATTCTGGCCTATGTGCCGTTCCTGCCAAAAGGCACCGGGCTGGCCCGCGGCTTTGCCATTGGGGCAGGGGTATTGTGCCTGTCGATCACGCTGCGCTCAGTGGATGAGCTGTGGTGCGCGCAGCTTCCGTTGGGCACCCATTTTCTTTGGCATTGCCTGAATGCGGTCATGCTGGGCTGGATGATCGCGGTTTACCGCAGGCATATGCTTGCGGGCCGGGGCGCTGGGTTGTAAACGCGAGACAACAGACAGACCCGGAGATTTACCCACATGTCGATCGACACCGAAACCGCCCGCCGCGTGGCCAAACTGGCCCGCATCAAGGTGGAAGATGATGCCTTGCCCGCGCTTGCGGGCGAATTCAACGCGATCCTTGGGTTCATCGAGCAACTGAACGAAGTTGATGTGGAAGGGGTCGAACCCATGACCTCCGTGACACCGCAGCGGCTGAAACGGCGTGAAGACGTCGTTACCGATGGCAGCCAACAAGAGGCCGTGCTGGCCAACGCGCCCGACGCCCGCGAAGGGTTCTTTGCCGTGCCGAAGGTGGTGGAATAATGACTGATCTGACAAAACTGACGATTGCGCAGGCCCGTGACGCCATGCGCAAAGGCGAAACGACAAGCGCCGAAATCACCAAGGCTTGCCTGACAGCCATTGAAGGGGCCGATGCGCTGGGCGCATTTGTGCATAACACACCCCAGATCGCGACCGCGCAGGCCGAGGCCGCTGATACGCGAATCAAAGCTGGCGATGCGCCCGCCATGTGCGGCATCCCGCTGGGGATTAAGGATCTGTTCTGCACCAAAGGTGTACCCTCGCAAGCGGCATCGGGCATCCTCGAAGGGTTTAAGCCGGAATACGAATCCACCGTGACCAGCCAGCTGTTTGATGCAGGGGCGGTGATGCTGGGCAAGCTGAACATGGACGAATTTGCCATGGGCTCGTCCAATGAAACCTCCGTTTATGGTAATGCGGTCAACCCCTGGAAACTGGGCGACAAAGCACTGACGCCCGGTGGGTCTTCGGGCGGGTCAGCAAGCGCGGTGGCCGCTGATCTGTGCCTCGCGGCAACGGGAACCGACACCGGCGGATCAATCCGTCAGCCTGCGGCATTCACGGGGATCACTGGGCTAAAACCGACCTATGGACGCGTCTCGCGTTGGGGGATCGTGGCTTTTGCGTCATCGCTGGATCAGGCGGGACCAATGACCAAAGACGTGCGCGATGCGGCGATCATGCTGCAGGCCATGTGCGGACACGACGCCAAAGACAGCACCAGCGCTGATCTGCCCGTGCCGGATTTTGAGGCGGCGCTGACCGGCGACATCAAAGGTAAAACCATCGGCATTCCCAAAGAATACCGGATGGACGGTATGCCCAGCGACATCGAAAAGCTCTGGGCCGACGGCACCACAATGCTGAAAGATGCGGGCGCTAAGATCGTCGACATCAGCCTGCCGCACACGAAATACGCGCTGCCTGCTTACTATGTAATCGCCCCAGCCGAAGCCTCATCCAACCTCGCACGCTATGATGGTGTGCGCTTTGGCAACCGGGCCAAGCTGGATGCGGGTGACGGCATCACCGAGATGTATGAAAAGACACGCGCCCAAGGGTTCGGCCCGGAAGTGCAGCGCCGGGTCATGGTTGGCACCTATGTGCTGTCCGCAGGTTTCTATGACGCCTATTACAACCGGGCGCGACGGGTGCGCACGTTGATCAAACAGGACTTCGATACGGTCTTTGCGGATGGGGTCGATGCGATCCTGACGCCTGCCACGCCGTCAGCAGCCTTTGGGCTGGGCGAGGATATGGACCCAATTGAAATGTACCTCAACGATGTCTTCACGGTCACCGTGAACCTCGCAGGTCTGCCCGGGATCGCAGTACCAACGGGGCTGGATCAACAAGGACTCCCGCTGGGCCTACAGCTGATCGGGCGGCCCTGGGAAGAGGCCGATTTGCTGAACGTGGCCTATAGCCTCGAGCAATCGGCAGGTTTTGTGGCCAAACCGGGCAAGTGGTGGTAAGTATCGTCAAAAGAGTTCAGCAGTCTGACAGGTGATACGTGACAAAATCGGGTTTTCTTTGCGCTTTTGCGGCCATTGCGCTGACAGCTTGCGGGCCACGCGTGCCGCCAGCGCGGGGCGTCGGGTTCGACGATTTTTCCAATTACGAACTCGAACGGGCCCGGCGCGAGGCTGCGCTGTCTGGGCAAAGCCAGTCGATTGTCCCCGCGCCGCAGATCAACACGATTGATAGCTCCGGGACAGATCAGGCGATCCCATCAAGCGAATTGGCGGCTGCGGGCATCGGAACCGATACCAGCCTTGATCCAAACCGGGTGCTAGGGGTTGATGCATCGCCCACCAATGCCGCGCCAACCTTGGTGACGGACAATCCCGGGATCTCGGATGAGCAAAGCTTTGACGCTGTCTCTGGGCGTGAAACGATCGAAAGCGATGCGGAACGACGGGCAGCCCAAGCGGCGGCGCGCGAGCAAATCGAACCAACAGCACTGCCATCACGGCCTAGCAATACAGGGCCGAACATCGTTGAGTATGCGCTGAATGCGCCCAACGTGAAGGGGCAGGAATGGTACAGCCGGTCAATCCTGTCGGGCGAAAGCCGTTTCCAGCGGAACTGTGCAGCGTATGCCACGCCCGATGACGCGCAGCGGGACTTCATGTCGCGGGGCGGGCCAGAGCGTGACCGGCTGGGGATTGACCCCGATGGGGATGGGTTTGCCTGCGGATGGGATCCAGCCCCGTTTATCGCGGCGTTCCAAAACTGAAACTGACCAGCCACCCCTCACCCAATTGCGGGCCCCGCCGGGATGGCGCGCGGCCTGATATGGTTGTGATCCACTACACGGCCATGACGTCGGCCAAAGCCGCGCTCAAGACGCTGTGTGATCCTGCCACCGAAGTATCAGCGCACTATCTGATCGCCGAGGATGGCGAGGTCTTGTCACTGGTGCCAGAGGCCCTGCGCGCCTGGCACGCAGGTGTGGGGCGCTGGGGGGCTACGACAGACGTCAACAGCCGCTCAATCGGGATCGAACTGGCCAATAACGGGGTCAGCCCCTTTGCGGCGGCGCAGATGGATGCGCTGACAGATCTGCTGCGAGGGATCAAAGCGCGCTGGGATATCAGACCGGAACGGGTGATCGGACATTCGGACATGGCCCCGGGGCGCAAAATCGATCCGGGCCCGCGTTTTGACTGGCGGCGATTGGCACGCGAGGGGCTGGCGGTCTGGCCAGAGAATTGGGCGGCCGAAGACGATGCGGCCTTTGTCTCGATGATGCGGGGATTCGGATATACGGCCACCGATGATGAAGACCTGCTGCTGAAAGTGTTTCGGCTACGGTTTAGGCCATCGACCAAGGGGCCTGTTGATACGACCGATGCGGGCATGATGTATAACCTCTTTCGCCGTTTCCCCGTTGACCTAAACACGACTTGGGCCTAATGCCGCATCTGCGCGGATGGCTGGATGGCTGCGGCAGTGATGTCGAGGAAAGTCCGGACTCCAAAAAGCACGGTGCCGGGTAACACCCGGCGGGGGCAACCCCAGGGAAAGCGCCACAGAGAACAGACTACCTTGCATGCAAGGTAAAGGTGAAACGGTGGGGTAAGAGCCCACCGCGCGAGCGGCAACGCAAGCGGCACGGCAAGCCCCACCGGGAGCAATGCCAAATAGGGATCGCGCGTCGCAAGACAGGGCGGCTTGAGCCCGAGCAGATCCGGGTTGGCAGCTAGAGGGCGTCTGGCAACAGGCGTCTTAGATGAATGGTCATCTCGGGTGGCTTCGGCCACCTATGACAGAATCCGGCTTACAGGCCATCCGCGCAAATAGGGGGCTTCGATTCGCCAACTATACGCATAGTGCATCATCGCTTGTTTTTGTCGGACTTCCGGGCGTTGATGGCGTATTCCCCGACGCGTCGGCCCTTGTTTTCGCGAAAATCGGCCTTTCGGACTGTTCCTGTGAACCCGTCCCATTCTGCAGAAGTCAGTCCGAGGCCTACAGCTTCCTCATCCGCAATATCGGCCTGTCGTGTTTGCGCTTCAAAGGCCGTGCGGGGCAAAACCTGTAGTTGAAACAAAGGCCTATTTGGGTCCAGAATAATCGGAACATCTGATTTGGTCACTCTGACATTAATAAATAGCGGCCAAGGTCCATACGCGTCGGTCTCAACCACGCCATCGTAACACTGTAATGCTCCATAGAAATTCGCGTTAGCAACAGGACGAACAAGGCTGATCCAATCTTCTTTCGTGGAAACCAAAATGCCTGACCAAACCTGCAATACGCCGGGTACAAAGGCCGCCTGCATAAATGATGGCGCAAAACCCTTCGCGGCTTCGGGTGCCTTGCTTTGCCAATCATCTAAAAACTCTTGCCCCAACGTGACGTTTTGCAACGGCTGCCACTGCCCATCATCTGCATAGTAAAGATCGGTGCCGTCAAAAATCACCTCTGCCTGCTTTGCAGGAAACACATACCACCCGAATGCCGATGCCTTACGTAGGGGTTCGCAGTATTGAAAGGCTCCGGTTGGGTTGTTGCCCAAGGCTGACGTATCAGCGATCAGTGGCGTCGTCGCATGTGGATAAACCTTGAAAAACTTGACGATGTTTCCGCTCATTTTAGGCGTGGCTTTCGTTGTGCATTTGGTCAAATGTCCAATAAAAGCACCACCGATCAATACGGTGGTGCCAATTCGCTAACCAGTCAAAAGCGTGAAACTGGCATTCTTCTGACGGTGAGAAGGAATGTTAGCGTGTCTTGATAACGCGCGGTGGATTGAAGCCTCCACCTGTTTCTGTCTGGCCGTTCTTGACAACACGTGGTGGATTGAAGCCTCCGCCTGTTTCTGTTTGGCCGTTCTTGATAACACGCGGTGGATTGAAGCTTCCACCTGTTTCTGTCTGGCCGTTCTTGACGACGCGTGGTGGGTTAAGGCCTGAGCCTGTTTCTGTCTGGCCGTTCTTGACGACGCGTGGTGGATTAAGGCCTGCGCCTGTTTCTGTCTGACCGTTCTCAACAACACGTGGTGGGTTAAAGCCTACACCTTTTTCACTCAAAAATTTTGTCATTTGTCTCTCCATGTTTGCCTTGTTGCCAATAGCAACGAGGATTCAGCGCCCATTTTTGGCACTCTCACTATGCTGTTCACTTCAGCAAGAAAAAGCTAGTTCAAACCGAGATTACGAACAACCAGCAATACTGGATCGACAGTTATTGGCGGAGTAATGCGAACAGGCACTCAAACGCTGATCTACTGGGCACCATAGAAACGGTAGGAATGCTTCGATGCTTTATCACAATGCGAATTGATGTCGCGATCGGCCGTTTAGTGAGAAGAACAAGGCCTGCCTCGGGCTACGAGCAGTTTTAACCAAATTAGAACCGGCGGCTCAGGGCAGACAAAGCTCAGGCAAACACCGTTGATAGTATTAATGCAAAAACAGGTAAGAAATTCACGCTTGTATATTGCAGCCACGCACCACCTGAGGTTTAATTGTTGGGGCCTATCCACCCAAAGATTGAACAGCGCAAGGTGAAAGAAACGATGGCAAAACCTCTCTCGGCGCTTCGTGACAGCCCTGACTGCGTGAAATTGCTCAATCGGGCGGGGCGGATCAGTTTCATGGGCGAGCAGGGTTTGCGGACTATGGCTCTCGACAGTCTCTCAGATGTGGTGGGCAAGGCCTGGTGGGATTTCTGGGCCGCAGACCAGCGTGATTTGATCCGGCAACGCTTTGATGCAGCGCTTGCCGGGGACGTGCAGGAATTTCGGCTGCAGGGTGCTATGGGGCGCAGTGATCCCAAAACATGGGCCGTAACGCTCTCGGCAGTGCCGGGCGTTGATGGGGTGCCGACCTCGGTGCTGGTGGTTTCGCGGGATATCGCGCAGGAATAACCAGCTTGGGCCTGCTTTGACGTCCTTTGTGGTTGACTCGCGCCCACGCAGGCGTAAAAGGCAGCTTCAATGGTTTTTATGCGATGCGCCTGACCCTAGGCCCGCAGCAGGAGAGATGAGACATGGCGAAGCCAACCACCATCAAGATCCGCCTGAACTCCACCGCGGGGACCGGGCATTTCTACGTGACGAAAAAGAATGCACGTACCATGACCGAGAAAATGGTCATCAAAAAATACGACCCCGTTGTGCGCAAGCATGTTGAATATAAAGAAGGTAAGATCAAGTAATTGATCCGCCTCCTTAACGCAGGCAAGGCCGTGCAATTCGCGCGGCCTTTTCGTGTGTCATGTGATCAGCACAAAGGCCAGACTGGCAAGCAGACCGGTCTGCGCAATCAGGGTCAGTAACATCCCCAAAACGCGCAAACGCCAATGCGTGCCATGTATCCCAAAATAAACGGCATGTATGCCCCGGCCCGCCATTAAAGCCAGCGCCAACAGCCATAGCAGCGCAGCAGGCCCGCCCTGCAGCTCACACAAGGCTAGCATGATCAGCCCCAGCGGCATCTGCTCGGACGCATTGGCCTGCCCGCGGATCGCCTTGGTCAGCACCCGGTCCTCATTTTCGCCCAAAACGACACCATCGCGGCGGCGAATGCGAATAACGCGAATGGTTAGCAAAAGATGGGTACAGCCCAGCACCAGAGCGGCCAGGCTGGTGATCGGAAGCGTGATATCGGGCAAGGGGATCTCCTGAACGGCGGTCGGATTGGATACAACCCTGACAGGATCGGCCGGGATTACAAGCGCCGCCAGCCGTCAGAGCAGGACCGGCACGCCGGTAGCCAATGATTCTGCGGCCGCATCGGCCAAAAGCTGGGCTTGCAACCCATCGGTGATGCCCGGGGCAGGCGCGGTGCCTGCCTCTAACGCCGCCACAAAGTGAACCATCTCAGCGGCATAGGCTTCGGCGTAACGCTCGAGAAAGAAATGCATGGCGGGCGCGCGCTGAAAACCAGCTTCAGTGGCGACCTCAACCGCGTTTTCCAACCTATTTTCGGCCCGTAGCATGCCCTTTGAGCCATGAACCTCAAGACGCTGATCATACCCGTACGCAGCACGGCGGGAATTTGAAATCTGGCAAATCTTGCCGCTGGCCGTGGTCAGGGTGACAGCGGCCGTATCAACATCGCCCGCGGCGGCAATGGCTGGATCAACAAGGGCAGAGCCCACGGCAAAGACCTGCACAGGTTCTTCAGCAAGCAGAAAGCGGGCCATGTCAAAATCATGGATCATCATGTCGCGAAAAATACCGCCCGAACCCGCAATATAGCTGATTGGCGGCGGGGCGGGATCACGCGACAGGATCGTGATGATCTCAACATCGCCGATCTCTCCGGCGGTGATACGGGCTTTGATCTGGGCGAAGTTGGGATCAAAACGGCGGTTAAAGGCAGTGAAAAACGGCACGCCGGATGCGTCAATGGCGCGTATGCAATCGCGGATGCGGTCAGCGGATAGATCAACCGGCTTTTCGCAGAAAATGGCCTTACCGGCGGCAGCGGCACGATGGATCAGATCGTAATGGGTATCGGTCGGTGTGCCGATGATGATGGCATCGATATCGGGGGCGGCAATGATCGCAGCGCTGTTGCGTATGTCGGCGCCCGTTGCCTCGGAAAGGGCGATTGCGGCGTCAGGAAACGCATCTGCGACCGCGACCAACCGGGCATTTGGCAGCCCCGCAATGGCCCGGGCATGCACCTGCCCGATCCGGCCGCAACCCAAAATACCAATATTGATCATCTGCTTATCCTTTGAAGGCGCGTAGGACCTGGCGTGCGGCGGCAACAACCGGGGCATGGGTGTCTTTCAGAATTTGGACCCGGTCAAATCGGTTTGGATCTTGGTCGACCGCATCACGCAGGGCCGCACCAAAGGCCATGCGCAGTTCGGTGCCGATGTTGAATTTGCAAATCTTCGATCCCGCGGCAAGGGCGCGGCGCTGATCGATCGGCACGCCCGAGCCGCCATGAATAACCAAAGGCACATCCGTGACGGCCTCAATTGCGCGAATGCGCGGCAGGTCCAGCCCGCCCTGTTGATCCTGTTGCAAATGGACATTGCCAACCGAGATCGCCATCGCGTCGACACCTGTTTCGCGGGCAAATTTCGCGGCCTCATCAGGGTCTGTCCCGGCAGAGTTTTCGCCATCTGCGTAACCGACAAATCCGATCTCGCCCTCGCAGGACACACCTGCGGCATGGGCCATTTCGGCGATCGCGGCGGTTTCGGCAATATTCTCGGCCAGCGGTTTGCGTGAGCCGTCAAACATCAATGAGGTAAAGCCGCTTTCAAGCGCTTCGCGGCATTCGTCCGTTGTGTAACCATGGTCGAGATGGGCAACGACAGGCACGCTGGCGTTTTCGGCCAAATGGGAAAACATCTTGCCCAAGATAGGCAGGGGGGTATGGGCGCGGCAGGATGGTCCTGCTTGTAGGATTACAGGGCAGTTTTCAGCCTCTGCGGCGGCGACATAGGCGCGCATGTCCTCCCAACCCAGCGTGACTAAACCAGCCACGGCATAGCCGTTCCGCAATGCGGGCTGTAAAATATCGGCGAGCGTGACAAGTGGCATAATGTCCCCAATTTCCCAAGGGTGCGGCGATCAAATTTCTAGAAATTTGATCTGACCCCGCGCTTCATTTGAACTTGGCGACCATGTCTTTGATGCCCGGAATGGTCTCGACCTGATAAGCATGGGTCGGTTGAAAGAATTGCACTAGGCTACGCTGGCTTAGGCCGCCCAGAATGGTAAAATAATACATCTCGTACCCCGGCATCACCGCACAAGGATGATACCCTTTGTCGATCATGATGGTTGAGCCATCCATCAATTGATACGCATCCCCCGGCTTGCCCTCTTCGCGCTGCAAGATTTGTACGCCCGACCCGTGTTTTGGCCTGAACCTGAAATTATAGGTTTCATCGTGGCGGGTCTCATGGGGCAGATTGTCCGTGTCATGCTTGTGGGCCGGAAAGCCGGACCAACCGCCTTGACCCACCGTAAAAAGTTCCGAGACCAGTAATCGGCCGACCTTGTCATGCTCTTTCTGGCCCAGGATATGTTTGATCTTCCGGTGGGTCTTGGTGTCATCCGATCCATATTGCACCTTGTCGGGTACCCGCACATCAAAGGGGTCAAGCACCTTGTCATACCGCGCACCGGCGATAAACGTCTCGGTCTCATCTGAAAGGCAGTTGATCGTCACCTTGGCCCCAACCGGGATGTAAACCCCCTCGGGCTCTCCATCCCAGACATCCGCGACGCGGTTGCCCAGTTTGGGGAAATCCATGCCTTCTACGTGCACATCGACCGTCCCTGTGGCCGGGACAATGCAGGTTTCATAACCAGGGACTTGATAGTCAAAGCTTTGCCCTTTGGTCAGTTTAACAATGTTAAAATAGTTCAGCGGCACTGTTGGGTCATCTGCATCCACGATCGGTTTGTTCTGATTGTCATGAGGGGCAATATGCATCGGATTGGTCCTTTCAAGGATCAGTCGGGTCAAGGATCAGTCGGGCCAGGATGATTGGCCAGAAATTCTTCAAGGTCAGCGGGATAGGGCATCGCCGGGGCGCAGCCAGGCTTGCCCACCACAATCGCCGCGCAGGCAGAGCCGCGCAAAATGGCCTGGGCTAGGGTCAATCCATCGGCAATGCCGGTCAAAAGCCCGGCCATGAAACTATCCCCCGCGCCGGTGGGTTTCAGCGCTTTGACAGGGTAGATCCCCGTCCGCTGGGCACTTGCGCCATCAAAGGTGATCGCGCCTTTTTCGCCCATTTTGTAAATCACCAGATCGGCGGTGGTCTCTGCCAGTATTTTGGCCTGCGCCAGCCCTTTTTCGACGCCGCCCGCCATAAAGCCGAATTCTTCATCATTTCCGACAATCAGGTCTGACATCGCGCCCGCGCGGGACAGCACATCGGCCGCAATTTCCGGCGAAGGCCAGGAGTAGGGCCGATAATCTACATCAAAGATGATCGGCAGACCCGCCGCACGGGCCAACGTAAAGGCATGAAAGGCGGCGCTTCGTGATGGCTCAGCGGCAAAGACGGTTCCGGCCGTGATCAGCGCGCCAAATTGGCTGTAATCCACAGCCTCGACATCAGCGATACCCATCTCGAAATCGGCCGCGCCATTGCGGTAAATGACTGATTGATGGTCCACGACCCGGCTTTCATAAAGGGCCAGTGAATTGCGGGCCTCTCCGCCGACTGTGCGAATATAGCAATCGTCGATCCCGTATTTCTTCAGCATCCGGGTGCAGGCCCGTCCAACCGCATCATCTGATACGCATGTTAGCAATGCAGCCTTTCCGCCCAGCTTAACGATACCGGCAGCGATATTGGCCGAAGAGCCGCCCATATCCACGTTAAGCGTCGTGGCATGTTCGATATCCATGCCAGGTGGGTCTGGAAACAGATCCATGCCGACCCGCCCCATGACCAGAAAGTTGTTCTTTTGGATGCCGCGCAAAGTCTTCATCAGATGCCTTTACGCTGCTTGGGGCGGCTGGCTTCCCAATCTTCATGGGCCTGGGTGACGCGGGCGCTGCCGGATATATGGGGCGTGCCGACCTCCCACCAAGCATGGCCTTCAGTGGTCCAGCCCTCATAGGGGTCAACCTGCATGCAAATCACATAAGTCTTGTCGCTGGCCTTGGCGCGTTTGAACGCCGCGCCCAGTTCCACTGGGTTCGCGACCGTTTCCGCCGTGGCTCCCATAGCCGTGGCATGAGCTTCAAAATCGACTGCAAAGGGGGCTGTCGCCGTCGGCGTATCTGCGATCAGGTTGTTGAAGCTTTCGTTCCCGGTGTTGTTCTGCAGCTTGTTGATGACAGCAAAGCCGCCATTATCCAGCACAAGAATGATTAGCTTTTTGTCTGTCAAAACCGACGAATACACATCCGAGTTCATCAGCAAATAAGAGCCATCGCCGGTAAAGACGATGGTATCGCTATCCGGCTCACGCTCGGCCTGGGCAATGCGGGCACCCCAGCCGCCCGCAATCTCATAGCCCATGCAGGAAAAACCGAATTCCACATCCACCGTGCCGATACCCAGGGTGCGCCAGTTGGCGGTGACCTCGGCGGGCAAGCCCCCGGCGGCAGCAACAACGCGGTCACGGGGATGGCAAAGATCATTCACAACGCCGATGGCCTGCGCATAGGAATTCGGACGATTGCCATGGGCCACGTTGCCAGCAACATAAGCATCCCACTTTGCCCGTTCCGCCTGCGCGAAGGCGGTCCAATCGGCAGGGGCTTTGTATTGCGCCAATCCGGGGGTGAGCATTTCAAGGCCCAGCAAGGCATCGCCGACAACAGTGGTCGACATGTGTTTGGACGCGTCATGGCGCCCGACATTCAAACCAATGATCTTGGCATCCTTGGCAAAGGCGGTCCAAGACCCCGTGGTGAAATCTTGTAAACGGGTGCCGACCGCAAGGATGACATCCGCCTGTTCGGCAATCGTATTGGCACTGTCCGACCCAGTGACGCCGATCGGGCCAATGTTCAACGGATGGGTGGCCAACATATTGGCGCGGCCCGCGATGGTTTCGACAATCGGGATGCCGGCCTGTTCAGCAAACGCTGTCAGTTCAGCGACGGCACCTGAATATTGGACGCCACCACCGGCAATAATCATCGGGCGTTTGGCATTCTCCAATAGCATCACGGCATCGATCACCTCTGCCATGTCGGGGGACTGACGTCGGATACGATGCACGCGCTTTTCAAAAAACGCCTGCGGATAATCATAGGTCCAGCCCTGCACATCCTGTGGTAGGCCAATGAACGCAGGGCCACAATCTGCGGGGTCCAGCATGGTGGACAAAGCGGCAGGCAAGGATTGCATGATCTGCGCAGGATGGGTGATGCGATCCCAATAGCGGCTGACGGCTTTGAAGGCATCATTCACGCCAAATGTCGGGTTTCCGAAATGCTCCAGCTGTTGCAAGACCGGATCGGGCAGGCGGGTCTGAAAGGTATCGCCGCACAGCATCAAGACAGGCAAACGGTTCGCATGGGCCAAGGCAGCGCTGGTCAACAGGTTCGCCGTACCCGGCCCTGCGCTGGCCGTGCAAAACATAAAGCGCTGGCGCAGCCACTGCTTGGCATAGGCGGCTGCGGCAAAACCCATGCCCTGTTCATTCTGGCCCCTATATAGGGGCAAGGTGTCGCGATGCGTGTATAGGGCCTCACCCAGGCAGGTGACATTGCCATGACCAAAGATGCCAAAGCCGCCACCGCATAGGCGCATTTCAGCGCCATCAATGACAATATACTGATTGTCCAAATAACGGATGATCGCCTGCGCCGTGGTCAGGCGAATGGTGGCGTCTGTCATTGATCGGCTCCCCCCTAAAACGCACGACCGCGATTTTTGCGGCTTGCGTGACTTCGAATCCAAGGATACAAATTTTGCAACCGGTTGCAAACGTATTTTCCGGGGAGGAGCATCAATGACACAGATCGGGATCGGAATCCTCGGTGGTGGCTATATGGGCAAGGCTCATGCTGTGGCCATGTCCGCCGTTGGTGCTGTGTTTAACACTGCCCTGCGGCCCCGGCTGGAAATGGTCTGCGCGTCCACTGCGGCGTCAGCCGAGAAATACCGCACGGCCTATGGTTTCGCGCGCGGCACCGATGATTGGCAGGCGCTGGTGAATGACCCAAAGGTCGAAGCGATCATCATCGCGACCCCGCAAAACATGCATCGGCCCATCGCCGAGGCCGCCTTTGCGCTGAATAAATCCGTCTTCTGCGAAAAGCCGCTGGGGCAGGACGTGGCCGACAGCCGCGCCATGGTTGCCGCCGCCGCCGGTCATATCAACATGACCGGTTTCAATTATATCCGCACACCCGCCAGCCAATATGCCTATGATCTGATCCAGTCGGGTGAGATCGGCGAAATCACCGGCTTTCGCGGCGAACATACCGAGGATTTTCTGGCCGATCCGAACGCCCCCGCCACGTGGCGCACGACAGGCAAAGCCAACGGCATGATGGGCGATTTGTCACCGCATCCGATCAATTGCGCTTTGCGGCTGATGGGCCCCATCAAAAGCCTGCTGGCCGAGATTGAGACGGTTTACCCTGAACGCCCGGGCGGCAAGGTGACCAATGACGATCACGCCCATATCCTCTGCCGGTTTGAAAGCGGTGTGCTTGGCTCGATCTACGCCAGCCGTGTCGCGACAGGGCGCAAGATGGGCTATGCCTACGAAATCACAGGCACAAAAGGCGCGATCCGCTTTGATCAGGAAGATCAAAACGCGCTCCACCTTTACAAGATGTCCGGGCCAGAGGCGCAGCGCGGCTTCACGAAAATCCTGACAGGCCCGGCCCATCCAAACTATGAACCTTTCTGCCAGGGGCCGGGCCACGGCACCGGTTATCAAGACCAGATCATCATCGAAGCGCGGGATTTCCTGCATGCGATTGAGGCTGGCAAAAACATCTGGCCCACATTCCGCGACGGGATGGAAGTCAACCAAATCATCGCCGCAGCCCATGCATCCAATGATGCAAAAGCCTGGCAAATCATCAACGATTTTTAAGTGAAAGCACGCCTATGACGATCCGTATCGGCAACGCGCCCTGTTCCTGGGGCATCGAATTCCCATCCGACCCGGCCTATCCCACATGGCAATCCGTGCTGCAGCAATGCGCGGGTGCGGGCTATAAGGGGATAGAGCTGGGGCCCATTGGCTACATGCCCGAAGACCCTGCGATCCTGTCAGATGAACTGGCAAAACACGACCTGTCGATCATCGGCGGCGTTGTCTTCCGGCCTTTCCATGATGCGGCAAAATGGGATGAGGTGCTGGACGCCTCCGCGCGGACCTGCAAAGCGCTGGTCGCCCATGGCGCTGAACATCTGGTGCTGATCGACAGCATCTCACCACGCCGCGCGCCCAGCGCAGGACGCGCCGATGAGGCCGAACAGATGGACAACGCCGAATGGGCCGCCTTCCGCGACCGGATCGCCACCATCGCCAAAATGGGGACCGAAGACTACGGGCTGACCGTCGGCATCCACGCCCATGCGGCGGGGTTCATGGATTTTGAGCCCGAGTTGGAACGGCTGTTGGATGAAGTCGACGAAAGCATCCTGAAAATCTGTTTCGACACCGGACATCACTCTTACGCAGGCTATGATCCGGTGGCTTTCATGAAGCGGCACATCGACCGGATCAGCTATATGCATTTCAAGGATATCGACCCTGCGGTGAAGGCCGATGTGGTCACCAACCGCACCGATTTCTACAAAGCCTGCGGGCAGGGGATCTTCTGCAACCTCGGACAAGGCGACGTTGATTTCGGGGCGGTCCGACAGGTTCTGCTGAACGCCGGATTTGAAGGCTGGTGCACGGTTGAACAGGACTGCGATCCATCCATACCCGGCACCCCGCTAGAGGATGCCGCCGCCAACCGGACCTATCTGGAAAGCATTGGGTTCTAAATCAGGACTTGTACATACGCTGTATGTACGCCGTCTGTACGCAAAACATATACGAGAAAACGCTATGACAAAACTACAATGGGGCATGATCGGCGGCGGCGAAGGCAGCCAGATCGGACCGGCCCACAGGCTGGGCGCGGGGCTTGATGGGCTCTTTGAATTTACCGCTGGCGCGCTGGATCACCGGCCTGAATACGGTGTGGATTATGGCCAACGACTGGGCTTGGGCGACCGGGCCTACGGCGGCTGGGAAGAGATGCTGCAAGCCGAGAAAAAGCGCAGCGACAAGGTCGATTTGGTCACTGTCGCGACACCGAATTCCACCCATTTTGAGATCACTAAGTCCTTCTTGGAAAACGGTTTTCACGTGCTTTGCGAAAAGCCGATGACGATGACCGTTGAAGAAGGCGAAGCGATTGTTGAGATCGCCAAAAAGACCGGCAACATTTGTGCGGTGAACTACGGCTACACCGGCTATTCACTGGTGCGGCACATGAAGGCAATGATCGCGCGCGGCGACATCGGGCAGGTCCGCCTGGTCAACGCCGAATTCGCGCACGGGCACCACGCCGACGCCACAGATGCAGACAACCCGCGCGTCCGCTGGCGCTATGACCCTGCACAGGCCGGCGTCTCCGCCCAATTCGCCGACTGCGGCATCCACGCGATGCATATGGCGAGTTTTGTGACTGGGCAGGAGGTCGAGAAATTGTCAGCAGATACAGTGTCTTGCATCGATGTGCGGACGCTGGAAGATGATGCGATGGTCAACTTCCGGATGGATGGCGGGGCCGTGGGGCGGCTCTGGACCAGCTCCATCGCGATTGGGCGGCAGCACGGTTTGACGATCCAGGTCTTCGGCGAAACGGGCGGTCTGCGCTGGTCGCAAGAGCAGCCAAATCAACTGTTCTACATGCCGCTGGGCGAGCGTTTGCAGATCATTGAAAGGGGCGAGGCGAACCTGTCCCCCGAGGCCGACCGGACAACTCGCGTCACCATCGGCCACGCTGAAGGCATGCCGCTGGCTTTCGCCAATATCTACACAGATTTGGCCGAGGCAATCACGGCCCGCAAAGAGGGCCGCGTGATGGATCCGGCGGCCAATCTGTATCCACGGGCTGAAGATGGATTGCGGTCGATGGCGGCGGTTTATGCGGTGGCAGAGTCGGGCAAAGCCGATGGAAAGTGGTTAGACGCGCGACCGCCGATGTTTACGTAGGATGGGTTTAAACCCATCTTACGGAATGGGGCGTAGGGTCCCGCGCTCAATGATTTTACAGGAAAAAAGCCGGGCCTCGGGATAGCGGTCCGGCTCGTCCAGCATCGCGACCATCAGTTCGACCGATGAGTTAATGATTTGTGCAATCGGTTGGCGGATAGTGGTCAAATTAATGCTTTCCCACCCAGCCATTTCCATATCATTCAAACCGATAATGCCGATGTTATCAGGCACCTGCAATCCTGCATCTTCGATTGCGCTGAGCACGCCGATGGACAAGACGTCATCCCCGCAAAAATAGGCCTCAGCCGGGGTTCCGGCATCCAGCAGGCGCCGCATTTCTTTGCGGCCTGCCTCAAATGAATATGCATCGGCGAAAGACTGTGAAACGCGAACCTCGGGGTGCTTGCGCAGCTCTTCGACAAAACCGGCAAGCCGGTCCTGAGTCGAGGTCGCCGATTCGGGTCCGCCGAGAAAAGCCAGCTGTTTGTAGCCACGCTTCACCAGCTGGCGCGCGGCCATCCGTCCACATTCGGCGTTGTCGATCCCCACCACATGCACCTGCGGCGCGGCAGAGTAGCGGCCAAAGCTGTTGACGACCGGAACGCCTGCGTCGCGGAAAGCCTTGGAGAATTCTGGCGGCAATGTCGACGAGGCAACAACAACCCCATCAACCGAGTATTGCTGCAACATACGCACCGAGTTTTGCGGATCCGTTTCATCCGACAGGTTCACCAGCAACGGACGTAATCCGCTATCCTGCAATTTGCGGGTAAAGAGATCAAAAACCTCAAGAAAAATAGGGTTGTGGAAGTTGTTTGAGATCAAGCCGATCAGTTTGGTACGGCGTGTTGTCAGGCTGCGTGCAAGGAAATTTGGACTATAGCCCAGCTCTTGCGCGGCCTTTTCGACCTTGCGGCGCATCTTGACTGAAACCGACGCGCCATCGGTGAAGGTTCTTGAGACAGCCGAGCGTGATACGCCCGCGCGTTCGGCAACTTCCTTAAGTGTGGCAGCCATAGATCCGTCTGTTGTCCCTTTTCAAACTTTAGAAGTCATACCCCAACTTCTTTATCCATGCAGTATCTGATTGAAGATGATTTTTTGCAACCGGTTGCAAAAAGTCTGACTTCGTGTTTTGCTACGCGGAGGGAGGCGATTTCTGTCCGCCTTTGCCCGTCACGAACAGGAATTTCTGGGAGGAAACCATGACAATGAAGTTGAAGAGCTTTGCGCTTGCCGCCGCAGTGGCCGCCGCGCCATTCGTCACCACGACAACCGCATCTGCAGAAGGCGAGCGCTATATTCTCGTTAGCCACGCCCCCGATAGCGATAGCTGGTGGAATACGATCAAGAACGGTATCGCATTGGCCGGTGAGCAGATGGATGTCGAAGTCGAATATCGTAACCCGCCCACAGGTGACTTGGCCGATATGGCCCGGATCATTGAGCAAGCGGCTGCATCTGGCCCCGATGGGATTATCACTACGCTTGCCGATCCTGATATCCTCGAGGGTCCGATCCGGGCCGCGGTGGATTCGGGTGTGGATGTCATCATCATGAATACCGGCACGCCGGAAAAAGCCCGCGAGGTTGGGGCGCTGATGTATGTGGGCCAGCCTGAATATGACGCAGGCTATGCGGCAGGTTTGCGCGCTAAATCTGATGGGATCGGATCATTCCTTTGTGTGAACCACTATATTGTACAGCCTTCCAGCCAAGAACGTTGCCAGGGCTTTGCTGACGGTCTGGGGATCGATCTGGGTGATCAGATGATCGACGCAGGCCAAGACCCTGCCGAAATCAAGAACCGGGTGCTGGCCTATCTGTCGGCCAACCCTGATACGGATGCGGTTCTGACGCTGGGCCCGGTATCGGCTGATCCCACCTTGCTGGCGCTGGAAGAAAACGGCATGGCTGGTGATATCTATTTCGGCACGTTTGATCTGGGCGGTGAGATCGTCAAAGGGATCAAGGATGGCACCATTGAATGGGGTATCGATCAGCAGCCCTTCTTGCAGGCCTATCTGCCTGTTGTTGTGATGGCCAACTACCACCGTTACGGGGTTTTGCCGGGTAACAACATCAACTCTGGCCCCGGTTTTGTGACCGCTGACGGTCTGACTAAGATCGAGGAATTTGCGGGCGAGTACCGCTAAGACCTTTGGCACGGGCGCCTTGGCTGCGCCCGTGCCGCTGGGAGTTGTCAAGCGCCGAGGGGGGAACAAAATGAGCGGCACAGCGCAAGCGACCGATAGTGGCGATGAACGGGTCAAGGATATTTCACGCCTGCGCAAGGCGCTGATCCGGCCCGAACTTGGCGGGATGGTTGGGACGGTGGCCGTCTTTACCTTTTTCCTGCTTTTCGCCTTCGATAGCGGCATGTTTAACAGCCAAGGCGTGATGAACTGGTCCATTGTTTCCGCGCAGTTCATGATCATCGCTGTGGGCGCTTGCCTGTTGATGATCGCAGGTGAGTTTGACCTGTCTGTTGGATCCATGATTGGCTTTGCGGGCATGCTGATTGCGATTTTCGCGGTCACGTTGTCTTGGCCGGTTTGGATGGCCATCCTTGTCACATTTGTGATCTGCATCGCCATTGGCGCCATGAACGGCTACATCGTGATCCGCACCGGTTTGCCCAGTTTTATCGTCACCTTGGCGTTTTTGTTCATTCTGCGTGGCTTCACGATCTTCCTGCCGCAAACGATTGAACGCAAAACCATTATTGGCGGTATTAAAGATGTTGCCGAAGGTGATTGGTTGGCCGTGGCCTTTGGCGGAAAGATCTTTCAAGGCTTGTTTGTCTGGCTCGGTGACATGGGGCTGATCGCTACATTTTCCCGGGGTAGCCGCATGGGCGAGCCTGTTGTTGACGGCATTCCGATGCTGATCATCTGGGCCATCGCGCTGGTCATCTTTGGCCATATTTTGCTGACCAAGACCAAATTTGGCAACTGGATCTATGCAGCGGGCGGTGATGCCGAAGCGGCCCGCAATTCCGGTGTGCCCGTCAACCGCGTCAAGATCTTGATGTTCATGTTTACCGCCTTTTGCGCCACGATTTTCGCCACCTGCCAGGTGATGGAATTCGGTTCGGCAGGCGCGGATCGCGGTCTGCTGAAAGAGTTTGAGGCGATCATTGCCGTTGTCATTGGTGGTGCCCTTTTGACGGGCGGTTATGGATCAGTTCTGGGGGCGGCCCTTGGGGCGTTGATCTTTGGTGTCGTCCAGCAGGGCCTGTTCTTTGCCGGTGTCGAAAGTTCGCTGTTCCGGGTGTTTCTGGGGGTTATCCTGCTCTTTGCTGTGATCCTGAACACCTATATCCGCCGTATCATCACCGGAGAGCGTTAAGATGACTGCTGAACCTATCATTCGTATGGTCGATATCGAAAAGCATTTCGGATCGGTGATTGCCCTGGCGGGTGTTTCCGTTGATGTTTATCCGGGTGAATGCCATTGCCTGCTGGGCGATAATGGCGCGGGCAAGTCGACCTTTATCAAGACCATGTCCGGTGTGCATAAACCCACCGCTGGCGAGATCTTTTTTGAAGGGACGCCCTTGGCTTTCAACGATCCGCGCGATGCGATTGAGGCTGGGATTGCCACCGTGCACCAGCATCTGGCCATGATCCCGTTGATGTCTGTCAGCCGTAACTTTTTCATGGGTAATGAGCCGGTAAAAAAGATCGCCGGCCTTAGTTTCTTTGACCATGATTATGCTAATCAGGTCACCATGACCGAGATGAAGAAGATGGGCATCAATCTGCGCGGGCCCGATCAGGCTGTCGGCACTTTGTCAGGGGGCGAGCGGCAGACTGTCGCGATTTCGCGCGCCGTTCATTTTGGCGCAAAGGTGCTGATCTTGGATGAGCCGACATCGGCGCTTGGTGTGCGGCAGACCTCAAACGTGCTGGCCACGATTGATAAGGTGCGCAAGCAGGGTGTTGCGGTGGTGTTCATCACGCATAACGTCCGCCATGCGATGGCTGTGGGTGATCGGTTCACGGTGCTTAACCGCGGCAAGACGCTCGGCACAGCTGTGCGCGGCGAGATCACGCCAGAGGCCCTGCAGGATATGATGGCGGGCGGGCAAGAGCTGGCCACGCTGGAAGGATCATTGGGCGGCACGGTTTAAGCGGGGGCACGCGCCCCAAAGCGCCTTGGTGCTACTTTAGCAATGCGCGTAACGCGTTACGGTCGATTTTGGAGTGGTGGCGTTTGTCGCGCGGGATCGCCGCGATATGCCTGACGTCGCTGATGCCGAGATCTTGCGCGGCGGTCTGCCATCTGACGCATTGGCTGGCGTCTCCTTCGACAATCAGGGTCGCGCGGTCATTCAATTCTATCAGGGCGGCGCGGATCACGCCCGGCCACAAGCGGGCGGTGGTTTCAACGGCGAAAGGATATTGCACGCCATTTTCCGTGCGCACCTGTTCGCCGATCCGGCCAAGCAGCCAAAGCTGCCCGTCTTCGTCCAAGCGGCCTGCATCGCCGGTGCGGTGCCATATTGTGTCGCCGTCGCGGATTTTTGTTTCCGCATCGCGCGCCGGATCAAGATAACCGCTGTTGACATGATCCCCGGCGACCTGGATTTCGTCATCAACAATCCGCAGCTGCACAGCGTCAACCGGGTGTCCCACGTACAGGCCATGTCCCTGTTCCGTGTGATGGGCATGGGCAATCGGTTCGGCCTCGGTTGATCCGTATACGGTTGTCACGGACAATCCTTGTGTGGTCTTTTGCAAGCCCTGCACGATGTCCGGGAAGACAGGACCGCCCCCCGTCAAAATATGCCGTAGTGTTCCGGTATGCCGCGCCTCTAACAGTTTTTCGCAAAGCACCGGAGGCAGCAATGCGCGTGTGCAGTTGTTTTGTGATATCCAATCAACAAGCGCTTGCGGCGCGACGGCGCCCAGTTTGGACATGTTCCAATTTGGGAGGACCGACATGCGTCCCTCGGCGAGATTGATCAGCACAAAGACCGGGAATGTCACAAGGTCGGTCTCATCCCGGTCGCTTTGCAAAAGAGGCGCAACAGCTTTCCATTGGGCCATCAGAAAGGCATGGCTTCTGGGGATCGCCTTAGGTGTGCCAGTGGTGCCGGATGTGAATGAGATCAGGGCAATGCTATCGGGTTCTGTCACGGGCATCGGCACATCGCCCGTGCCGGATTGCCCGGGCGTCAGCAGCTTCGTGCGCCAGAGGCCCGGCAGCAACAATTTGATCCACCGATAAGGCCCTGCCGCGCAAAGAAATTTGGGCTGTGTGGCCGCGATGGCGGTTTTGACGCCTGCTAGGCCCATTGCCGGTTCGGGCAACACAACACTTGCCCCCAGCGACCAAAGCGCGGCCAGTGAAGCATAAAGATCAACCCCTATACCCATTGCCAGCAATACCCTGTCACCGGGCCGGACGCCTTTGTTATGCCAAGCCGCCGCATAGGCATCTGCGCGTCCCTGCAGCTGCGCAAAGCGGTAGGCTGTCCCATCCGCGTCAATCAATGCGGTGCGGTCATGGTATTTGGCTGCAGCCTGCGCAAAGGCGGCGGTCAATGTTGTCACAGGCTGCGCCCCATCAAAGAATAGCGGCGGAAAACATCCGCACCGTTTAGTCCTGATCGCACCGCCGAAAGATTGTCATCATGCATCAACGCGTGGATAGCCGTTTCAAACCCCATCGCCTTGGCATTGACGTAGAACTGGTAGGACAGCCAGTGCCCGGCCCCTTTTTGCAGGGATGCATAGGTTTTCAGGATCACCGAGGCAGGCGCCGGCCCTTCGGCGTAATTCGGAATGCCAAAGAGAAAGCCAACCAAATCCCCTTTGCTGTCACGGGCGAACAAGATCAGTTCTTGTTTCAGAAGCGATACAACAGGGCGGTACATCGCCAGAAAATCATCAAGCGATATCGGTTTGTAGAATGGGTTTTTGGCAAACGCTTCGCAAGAGAGCGCGTGTACCTGTGTAAATAGCCCATCGGGATCGGTGCCGTCCCAAGTTTCAATACTGAATATGTCGGTGTCTTGCGGTTTGGGTCCTGGCAGGTCTGAAAGTGCGGCCGAGGCCGAAAAATAGGATGCGATTACGTTGAAACCGGCATCTAGAAACGCGGCTTTGTCGTGATCTGCGCTGCCCGGTTCCATCAGGAATGGGGGCACTGTCCCGCGCTCTGATATCAGGCGGTAGCTATGCCAGGTGTCGCCCTCCATCGGGCCGATAAGCGCTGTTGCACCGTGCGATTTGGCAAGGGCTGCCGCTTTATCCAGAAGCCGTGTACCTGCTTCGGCCGAGTTGAATTTGCATTTGCCGATTGTTGCGGTTTTTGCATGATCGTCCCATGCAGGCCCATCAAGCCAAACCGTGACCTGTCCATCGCCTGTCTTGATCTGCTCTGTTGTCATGATTGTATCACCCCCATGCCATAGCTTAGCCCTGGTACGACCAGTGCAAGAAGTGTCAGTTTTGCCGCCCGATATGTGTTAAACGCACCCGGTTTGAACGACACGGCAGTCACGACCAGGCCGATCACCAAAATTCCGGTCAGGCGCATATCGCCCGGCCATTTCACAAAGGCGGGATTGTACTGCATCAAAATGCTATAAAGGCCGTATAGTCCGATCCCTAACGCTGTTGCGGCCCCGATGCGGATGCCAAGTGTAGACTTGCCCAACGCCACCCCGAACAAGCCGACCGAAAGGCCGACAGACATCAACCCGTAAAACATCAGGGCGTTTGCCTCTGCCACCAATCCGGCGGCCAACCATCCAAAGCTGGCCAATGCGATGGCGGCCACAATATCAAGCGCCGGGTAGGCTGCCTTACAGGGGTTCGTGCGGTGCGCGATGGCGTGAATGACGAACACCAGAAGCGGCAAAACTGTATTTTGCAACGCTGTCACTGATATCAGCAGGAAGGCGGCGATCGTATAGACGCGTGCGGCATGTTTCGTCACGCCCAGCCGCGGCGCCAGCCGCAAGAACAATGCGAGTGTCATAACGAACATACCAATCAAGCCCAGCAGTTCTTGCCATGAGCTGTCCATATGCATGGCCAGAAACACCATCAGGCCGGTTGGTAGGAAGAAATTGTCAAAGCCTCGCCAGCTATCGGCTTCGACAAGCGTGCCGAATGCCGCCACCATAGCCCCAAGCAAGATCACATTGGGCCGCGATACGTCCGAGAGAAGCAGCAGACAGATCATCGACAGAACTAGCGTGACCATGAAAAAGGCCGTCGATCCCTCGACCGATTTTTGTCCGTCCTCAACCGTGAAGAACTTGCGCCCGTAATGGCTGCCCGTAAGCGCGGCGGCCGCATCTGCCAGGGTGAGCGTCGCAATCGGCAAGACATACAAAAGAGCGTTGCCATCTGCCAATAAAAACACCGTCCCGACCGCCAAAGCCAAGAGGATATCGCCATAAGACTGACGTTCAACCCCGTGCAGCGTTTCGCCGATACCGCCCTTGGCCATGGCTGGAAGCCGCAAGACCGCCATCACCAGCAGTGTCAGCCCAACCAGCATAAAGACTGGCCACCTATCTGCAAAAAGCCAGGGCAGCGTTAACGCGTATAGCCCGGTGCCCATATGGACCAGCTTGCGCTGCACCTCGGCCGAGATATCCTTGGCCCGCGCAAGGCCCTTGACCAGGGCCATCAGCCCCAGAAGCACAGCGATGGATGCAAACGCAATCGCGATTTGCAAAGCCGCGCTCATCCCTGGAATTCCTCAATCACAAAATCGGAATAGAAAAACGCTTTGTCTTCCGCTTTCAGGCGGTTTTCCTGATCCGTGCATGTTGTGATTGACCCGTCAAAGGCAGGGGGGACCCGCCGGGGCGCCATCATGTTCCAATAGACAAGCCGCGCTTTTGGCTGCGCCGCCGACAGGATTTGCCCGTATACTTTGCTGAAAATATCGGGCGACATGTATTCGAAAATGTCCGACAGGTTAAAGCCGTCTGCTTTGTCGCCATCATCGATAAATGCTTCAAGCGCGCCGTGCCGAATATCGAGCCGGTCGAGGCGGTTACGGATTGTCTCATAATGTTCGGCCCGCCACGGCATTGGCAGCGCGTCGTTATGTGTGCCTGTCATGATCCAATGCAGATAGGGGTTCTGGGATGGGTCACAATCAACTGCCGCATGTTTGATGCGCCGGGCCACATGCTGCGCGACCGAGCCTTCGACATGATCAAAAAACGCCTTATCCCGTCCCATCCGCCCCATGACGCGCCGTGAAAAGAATAGGTTAAGTAAAAGCCGCCAACGCCAGGTGTTAAAGCGCGTGTCCAAGAATACCTGCCGCTCTGCCTTGCTGCGGGGCACGAAGATATCATCAATGGTCTTCTTTGAATGCACGAATGGCAGCAATTTGGTGCGGAAAATGCGGAAATACCGTTCGAACTTGCCAACGCCGCCCGCTCCATATGTGATGACATCTGCGCGGCGGGCCTGCCAGAATGCGCGGGTTTCTTCATCCAAATCTGCGATGGCGCGGTCAAGCAATGCGCCGCGTTGATCGCTTGGGCGCGATCCCATCAGCTCAAGGAATTCGGGGTGTGATAAACTGCGATATGCCCCGACCCGCAGGTGCAGACAGGCGATTTGTGCCCGGGATAAGTCCACAACAACAACCCGCGCCGGATCAAGCGTCAGCATTGCCAGCGCGTTGTCGCCTGCGGCGCAAATTGACACCAGCGTTTTGCCGGGCTCTTGCGGCAGGGCCGCGCAGAGCACATCTGCATCCTCCCATAGCTGCGCATAGCGGATATGTTCAAAGCTGGCTTTACCCGCGATTTCAGAGCCCTGCGTCATGTTTCCGAACCATCCCTGTCGCGCCATCGACCTCTAGTACATCCCCGTCGTTGACCCATTGCGTGGCGCCCTTCAAGCCCACGACGCAAGGTATACCCAGTTCGCGCGCCACAATCGCGGAATGGGACAACAGCGAGCCGCGTTCAACCACAATGGCGCTGGCGTTTGAAAAGACAGCGATCCAACCAGGGTCGGTATGGCGAGCGACAAGGATATCGCCGGGGGTCAGGCTTTGGGTGCGCGGGTCGCGTATGACGCGGGCTTTGGCTGTGATCTGCCCCGCTGAACAGCCCGTCGCACTGCGCGTATCACCGGTTTCTTCGGTAGGTGCCATCACATGCTGCGCCGTATGCGGCACGATTGCGGGGCCGCGCAGTTCGATCCGTTCTGGTGGGTCTGGTCGATGCGTTGATGCGGTATCCTCGGCCTTGCGCATCTGGGCGATGCCGCGCAGGTTTGGAGACAGGCCAAACCCCTCAACCGCGCCCATGATTTCGGTCACGGTCAGATAAAAGATATCCCGGGGCGTATCGATCAGATCGCGGGCGGCGAATTCGCGGCCCAAGGCCAGAAAGACCTGGCGCGCCCGGCCAAACAACCGGGTGCGTTCGAAGCGCAGGTTTTCGCGATCACGCACCCGGGCTTTGGTCCATGTCACGACCCATTTTGCCAACCGGGCCTTGATCGGTTGTCCTTGAAAAATTGCGCCCCAATCGGGTTCTGATGCGGCCTGATGTGTGGCAGGTGGACGTTTTGCACTGGCTGCAATCGCGGCACGCAGCTGCGATGCATCCTCGGTCAACGGAATGGATTCCAGCTTGAGCTCTTCGGTGCAACGATCGCCGAATTTTGCCAGATAGGCAGACCATTCGTCCTGCAGGGCTGGGTGTGTCTCAATCTGGTCGTCCGGGATGTCATGTGCCGCGACGATCTGGCCCATTTTTGCGATCCGCTGCGCGGGTTCGGCAGATACGATATCGCCTTGTCCGATCATGACATCGTTGTGCAAGATCAGCCCGCTGTCCCCCAGCCATTTTTCAAGCAGGTTCCGCGATGCGCCAAAGGCAATCATGCACAAAAAATCGTTGACCAACGGGGCATCCCAGCGATCAAGCAATGTGCTTTCGATGCGCCGGTATTCGGCGGCGAGCTGGGTGGGGTTGGCCGTGTTCAAATCAAGATCACTGTCCAAGGCCGCATTCAGGCGTTTATGAAACTGCCGGCGGGTGCGGGGCAGGCGCGTGGCTTCAAAAACAAGCCGCAGAGCGACACGGGCGAGCTTGCCGTATTCCAGGACTTTCCTGATGCCTGTGGCCGGGGGCGGGCCAATGGAGTTGGTCACTTCCTTAGGCATGGGGGTGTCCACACCCATCATGGTTTCCATATAGGCGCGGTTCAGCGAAAACCCCGGCAGAAGCGCCAGTGCCCGGTACCAGTTCACCAGATTATAGTAGACCCGCCCATCCACGCGGCCCAGCATATTCCGGAAGACAGCGGCATTGTCAGCGATTGTCGTTTCTCTGACCCCAAGCAGCCGGACAAAGGACTGATAGACCCGGTTATAGACATGGACCGCAAAGCTATATGTCAGGGGCGACACCAGGCCCGGATAGCTTTCGACGATGTTTGAATTGTCAAAAATCGTCAGCGTTTCATCGGGCGTTGCAGTGGCCTTGAGTGCAGTTGTAATCGGGCGGGATTGCAGGATGTGCAGCCCGCCTGCGTCAATGGCCCACTCAATATCTTGCGGCGCGCCAAAAGCGGCTTCAGCTTTTCGGGCCAATGCCGCAATGTTTTGAATGTCATCAGCCGACAAAATCGGATCGTCCGGCCCGGTGATCGTATCGGCGACAACCCAGCTTTGCCCGTCAACCTCACCGCTGACCAGCGCATCGCCAAGCCCCTCAACGGCTGAGATTACCACACAGTCACGCCGCCCGCTGACGGGATCTGCGCTGAAGGCCACACCCGAGATGCGCGCATCGATCATCCGCTGGACAACAATGGCCGGGGCTGCGGCCTGACCGCCGGTTTTCATCGCGCGGTAGGTGGCCACCGTTTCGCCAAAGCCCGACGCCCAGACCTTGGCGGCCATATCAACAACATCGCCCACTTTGATATTAAGAAACGTATCAAATTGACCGGCATGGCTGTGATCGGTGCCATCCTCTGCCTGCCCTGATGAGCGCACAGCATAGGGCCCCGGTCCGATGGTTTTGAGCGCTTTGGCAACGGCGCTTTTCAGCCCGCGTTTCGGCGTTCCATCAACAATTGCGTCCGCCTTGATCACGAAAAACGCAGGTGGGTTGAAACCCTGCGCGGCCAGTTTGGCAAGCGACGCGCCCTTACCGCCAGCCTTCGCGGGATCGGTATTGTCGAACAGGATCATGATAACGCTCCTAGGGCGAGGGGGAGAAAGCCAGCCGTCGCATAACATCCAAACACCCACAGGCCCGCAAGTGTATCGATCTGTTTTTCCGCCGCCGGGCTAGGGGCATTTGCATAGCCCCGCGCCGCCCGCAGGCAAATGGCAAAACCAACAGCCGCGATCAGGCTGAAGGCCAGGGCGAACCCTGTCGCAACGCCAACACCAACCAAAAGCAGCGCAGCAATGCCCACGAAAACAAGCCAGACATGCGCCGCCCGTCGTGGCCCCCATAGACCAGAATATGTCTGAACGCCGACACGCTCATTCTCAGGCGCCCAAAGCTTGCGCCCAATTTCCAGCACACATCCGTTGGCGAATGAAAGCGCAATGAAAAGCCACAGGCCAGGCGCGGCGGCGCCATGCGGCAACCACTCGATCCCGGTCAGCAACAGGTCGATCAGTGGCATGATCGCCATATGCGACAAAAGATAAAGCGTCGGGCGCGCCTTGAGCCATTTTGGTACACCGAATTCAAAGCTCATTGCCGCCAGCCAGCCCCAGGTCAGCAGCAGCAGCCATATCAGGCCCGCACCGTGCGCCAAGGCCAACAAGACCCCAATTGGGATGGTTCCGATCCCCAGCCAGACGATCAGTCTTAACGTGACCAATCCGCGTGGTATGGGCCGCTCGGGGCGATATTTGGCGTCATCCTCGGCGTCTTTTATTTCATCGGCGACACGCAGCTGGAAGAACAGGATGAAGACAAGTAGGAACCCGACGCCATAAGCGGCAAGGCCGGGCAAGGGACGATTTGCAAGCACAGCGGAGATCGTGATTGAAGCGGCGGAAAAACAGGCCAGCAGCGGTAGTGTTTTCGCCAAAGGGAACCGTTCGGATTGATAGATCCAAAGACGCTGGGCGAGTGTCATCTGAGCCGCGCCAGATTTTCATGCGCCCGGGTAAAGTCACCCGCTGCGATGGCCGCCACGATGGAAATCTCACCGCAAAGGCACAAGGCAGCTGTCACCTCGGCCAGTGCGGCGCCATTGCCTGCCCCTTTGAGCCCCAGAATGTTCAAACCGGCGCCTTGGCTGGCCAGATTTGTGCCCCCGCCGACCGAACCGACCAGGATATTCGGCATCGTGACGGAACAGAAAAGATCGTCGCCTCGTGCTTCCATCCGCGTAAAGCCCATGGCACTTTCCGCAACGCAAGCCGCATCTTGGCCGGTTGCGATATAGAGCGCTGCCAAACCGTTGGCATAATGGGCTTGTGCCCCCATTTGCCCCGAAAGTTTAGACCCCAGATCGGCGATCCGCCCATAGGCAAGCATGTCTTGCGCCGTTGTGCCAAGCACGGTTTCGATCACCTTGGCTGGCAGCACGACAGATGCGCTGACCTTGCGCCCCCGGCCTGTCATCAGGCCAAGCGCAGAGGCTTTTTTGTCGCCAGAGAAATTTCCCTCAATATACCAGCGCCCGATCGGCACGCTGCAATCTGCCGCGATCTTTTCGCACAGCGCATGGGTTGCGATCGTCACCATGTTCTGCCCCGATGCATCCCCTGTTGTGTAGCGGCAGATCAAGAACACGACGTCATTGTCGATCACAGGTTCGACTGAGACCAGTTTGCCATGCCGGGTGGTGCTTTCGGCGGCAGCGCGCAAGCGATCAATATTCTGCACCACCCATTCGACAAACAGCCCGGCATTCAGGATGTTCTCAAAGGTGAAGGCGGGGGTGCGTATGACCCCCTCGTATAATACGGCGGTGCTGATGCCACCGGCCTTGGTCGCTGCAAATGCGCCGCGCCCATAAGATGCCACCAGCGCCGCTTCGGTCGTGGCAAGGGGGATATGGTAGTCGCGTGCGGCATTGATCCCGTTCACCCGCAGCGGACCGATCACGCCCACCGGCACTTTTACCGTGCCGATGTAGTTTTCAATATTGCCCGAATAGCTTTCGGCCGCGGCAAGGCTGGCCGGGTCCGCAATTAAGTCGCGATCAGCCGTTGTTGCCGGGCCGATCAGGCGCTTCCAATAGCGCAGCACGGTTTGTTCCGAGGCATGGCGCACAGGGCGAAGCGTGCGAAATGGCGCGTCGCGTGCCGCCATTTGCGCCCGTAGTTTTTCGGGCGTGAATTTTTCGCGTATCCGCGCGAGCATCGCTTGAACATGGGTGGGAATGGTCACGAAAAGGCTCCGATAAAATGCGCCGGTATCACGGTTTTCAATCCATGCATCGGTGTGATCCGGTTATTGTTTCTGTGCGGCAGCTTGGCGCAAGCGCAGTGTGACAGGCAAGCCGTTTGTCGGGACAGGGGTTGGGATATGGCGCCATTTGGGCAGGTCGGTTGGGGCCATTTCGATCCTGTAACGCTGGATCAATTGGACCATGAAGGCCTTTACCTGAATCGATGCAAAATGCAGCCCGATACATTTATGAGCCCCGCCGCCGAACGGTGACCATGCAAATTTGTGGCGGCGATCTTCGGCGCGTTCGGGCGTGTAGCGGCCCGGGTCAAAGCGTTGCGGGTCCGGAAAGATCTCTGGTGTCATCATCACCGGACCCGGGCAAATCACCACATTCGTCCCACGCGGCAGATGGTGCCCTTGCCATTTGGTATCGGCCATCACGGCGCGTGCGGTGAAAGCAGATGGGGTGAAGCGGCGCAAAGCTTCGCGGTAAATCCGATCGGTCAGATCCAGCTGGTCAAGACGATCATATTGCAATGGCCCTTCGGGCAGTTGGCCGATTTCAGCATGCAGGCGCTCTTGCAGTTCGGCATCCTGTGCCAATGCCCAGATCATCGCCGTCAATCCACCGGTGACAGCGTCGTGGGCGGCAACTAGCAAGAAATTAAAGTGATCAACGATATCTTGATCTGACCAAACTTTCCCTTCTTCATCTTCGGCGATGCAAAGCTGCGAAAAGAAATCATCGCCCCCGGTTGCCTTGCGTTTGGCAATCAGGCGGCGGAAGTGATCGGCTAGCGCTGCGCGTGCGGCGACACCGCGCCCCATTTTTGTAAATGGCAGCGGTCTGCGGATCACAGCGCTTGTTGCCGCGACCTCTTTGACAAAAAGCGCATTGATCTGTGCCACCTCTGCCTCATCGGTGACGCCCATGAAAACATGTGCGCCAAGGCGGAGTGTCAGTTCTTTGACGCTGGGGCCGAATTTCATCTTTTCATTGATGGGCCATGCGTCCAGCCGGCGGGTGATTTCGCCATTCATCAGGTCCAGATAATTGCGAAGGGCAGGGGCCCGAAATGCCGCCTGCATCACACGGCGATGGGCCCGATGATCAAGGTCGTCCCGATGTAACAGGCCGCCCGAAAAAATGGGCGCAAAGGCTTTCAACCCGTTCTGCGCCGAAAAGATGTTTTCGCGGTTCAGGTAGACATGTGCAAGCGCATCAGGGCCTGCCAAAACGGCCCAGGTTTCCCCGAACACGGTCATACGAAAGACATCACCAAAGCGTGCGACTTGATCAAAATAAGTGCCGTAAGGGTCAAGCGCGAAACTGATTGTCTTACCGATGAACGGCAGTGTCCTGGGCCCTGGAATATGTTTCAGGTCCGGGCGTTCAAGCGTTGTGAGCGGGGCTGTGGCGCTGTCCAGAACAGTCAAGATGATCTTCTCCTCTTGACCCAAGTTATCAATAAATTGAACATTGTTCAATAATTAAATTGAAAGCCACGCATCAGGGCAATTGATAACCGTACCGGGCAAAAAAAGAACCCCATGCAATATCGTTGCATGGGGCCCAATCAGATTTTCTGTGCGAAATTATTATTCGCGGCTGCCGAACAGTTGCAGCAGAAAGATGAACATGTTGATGAAGTCCAGATACAGGTTCAACGCACCCATAATCGCGGCCTTCCCAAGCCATTCGCTATCGCCATGCGCCGCATGCGCAATGTAGTCAGTCTTGATCTTTTGCGTGTCATACGCTGTCAGGCCAGCAAAGATCAGAACACCAATCATCGAAATCGCATACATGATTGCTTCGGACTGCATGAACAGGTTAACGATTGATGCCACGATCAGACCGATCACGCCCATGATCAGGAATGAACCCCAACCTGAGATGTCTTTCTTGGTTGTGTAGCCCCAAATCGACAGGCCAGCGAAGGCAATCGATGTGATCAGGAAGACCTGAATAATCGACACGCCGGTGTAGATCAGGAAGATCGAGCTAAGCGAAAGCCCCATGACGGCTGCAAATGAGTAGAACACAAACTGCGCCGTTGCCGCAGACATGCGGTTGATCATTGCCGACAGGCCAAACACAAACGCCAAAGGCGCGAACATGATCACCCATCTCAACGGCGAGAAATAAATTGCCTCACCCAGTGCGGTAATCTGGCCATTGCTGACGGCCAACCCGGAAATCGCCCAAGCCGCAGCGAATGTAATGAACATACCTACAGACATTGTGCCGTAGACTTTGTTCATGTGGGCGCGAAGCCCTTCGTCGATTTCGGCCGTGCGGACCCCGCCGACCGTTCTTATTGCCTCATATTGAGCCATTGAAACCTCCAGTTAAAACAGCGGCGCCGCAAAACGGCATCCTTAGTGGCTGATATTGGCAGGTATGGCCGGATTTTCAAGTGCGTGATCGCGAAAATCGGGGTTTTCCAATTGTTTCGGGCGGGATTGTCGCAGGCTGCACGATTGGCCGCTTAATGCGACCAATGTGCAGGCACATTCCAAACCGGTTTTGCGCTTTCTTGGGCGGCCTCGGTTTGCGTGATCCCGATATCTGCAAGCAGATGAGGCTCCAAGCTGCGCAGGGCTTTGCGCTGCCGGTAAACTGAGGCCATGTTGGCGATCCGCTGCAACAGGGTCGGGTGATCTGCGCGAGGCGCAAGGCATGATGTTTGCGCGTGGCTGACTGAAATGGTCATTTCATATCCTTTCGTGATGTATTCGCGTTGATTCATTTTGATGCTTGATATGTAGGGGGATGTATATCATTATGAAAATGAATGTTTGGAAAGTGAAACATCAAGGATTGTGATGGCTAGAAATCTCGACATGACAGCTCTGCGGTCTTTTGTTGCCGTGGCCGATACCGGCGGCGTGACAAAGGCGGCAGGTTTGCTGAACCTGACCCAATCAGCGGTTTCCATGCAGCTCAAACGGCTGGAGGAATCGCTGAATGCGGTATTGCTGGATCGGTCCGCGCGGACCATTGCGCTGACTTCGCAGGGTGAGCAGCTGCTCAGCTATGCGCGCCGGATGCTGATCTTAAATGACGAAATCTATGGCAAGCTGACCGCCCGCGAATTTGAGGGCGAGGTCACGCTGGGTGTGCCTCATGACATTGTTTATCCGGTTATTCCGCAGGTGCTGCGCCGCTTTGCGGCCGCCTATCCACGGATGCGTGTTCATCTTGTGTCGTCATTTACGCGCAAACTGATTGAGGAATTCAATCGCGGCGAAATTGATGTGATCCTAACGACAGAAGATCGTGTTGGTGTCGGCGGCGAGACGATCGCCGAGATCCCGCTCGTCTGGGTCGGTGCACCTGATGGGCAAGCCTGGAAACAGCGCCCTTTGCGTCTGGCTTATGAGCAGCGTTGCATTTTTCGTCAATTCGTCCAACGGCGACTGGATGAGGCCGGTGTGCCTTGGGAAATGGCCGTTGAAAGCGATTCCACGCGCACGATTGAGGCGACCGTCAGCGCGGATTTGGCTGTTCACACGATGCTTGAGGGTACCGAGCCGCGACATTTCGAACAGATTGCCCATGGCGGCAATCTGCCAGAACTTCGCCGCATGAGCGTGAATATTTATCAAGCTAATCTTGATGATGGCCCGGTTGTGTCCGATCTGTCACGCTTCATTCGCGATGGGTTTCATGCCTTGAAGGCGCCGGTTACGGCGTAATGACCACTTTGCCCGTCGATTGACGGGTGCGCATCAGCGCAAGCGCATCGGCGGCATTTTCAAGCGGGATCACATGGCTGATATGCGGCTTCAATCGTCCCGCTGCATACCATGCCATCAGCTCGGCCAGGCTGTCGGTCAGCGCTTTGCGGTTAAAACCCAGATAGCCGCCCCAATAAAACCCGATCACGGTGATGTTCTTCACCAAGACGATATTGGCCGGGATCTGGGGGATATCGCCGCTGGCAAAGCCAATCACAATGATGCGGGCTTCGCGATTGCAAGCGCCAAGCGCTGCTTTGAACAATGCGCCGCCAACGGGGTCATAGACCACATCCGCACCGCCCAGTGCTTTGACGGCGGCTTTGACATCCTCGGTGTGACTGTCGATCAGATGATCTGCGCCTGCGGCCCGTGCAACGGCCAGCTTATCGGCGCCGCGGGCGACGGCGATGACAGTGGCACCCATGGCTTTGCCGATCTCAACAGCGGTCAATCCAACGCCGCCAGCAGCCCCCAAAACAAGAAGCGTTTCGCCTGCTTTAAGTTGCGCGCGGCGGGTCAACGCCAAATGCGATGTTCCATAGGCGACCATGAAACCGGCGGCCGTTTCGGCAGGCATTTGATCTGGGACAGGCCTGCAAAGCGCGGCTGGAAAAACCCCCTTGTCGGCCATCCCGCCCTGACCGCCAAAGACGGCAACACGGGTGCCGATGGCGGGGGCAGTCACATCCGGGCCATGGGCGATGACGGTGCCGCAGACCTCCATCCCCAGGGTGAACGGCGGCGCGGGGGTGTCTTGATATGTCCCATCGGCCATCAAAAGATCGGCGAAATTCAGCCCGCATGCGGCAATTTCAAGCAAAACTTCGCCGGTTTTGGGTGTGGGCAGCTCTACACGCGCAAGGTTAGGGGGCGCGTTGAAGTCGGTGACCTGAAATGCACGCATTTTACACGATTCCTTTATAGTATGACTTTATTAACCTTTATCGTGACATGATCCGATAGGGCAAAAATGCCGTTCTTTTGGTCGTTTTGTGAAAAATCCGGCATCAGAACCTGTCTTAAAGGTCAGGTCTGCGACTGCAACCGTTGCGTGTTATGTGCGATCAGTGTCATGCACCTCTGGCGGGACAACACTTGGTCTTTTCAGAAGCAAGTGGTCAGAACTGCTATGAGACCCAGCAGATGATCTGCTGTGGACTTTGAAACTGAGGAAAAGAAAATGAAACATCCGGTAGACGTCCATGTAGGCAAGCGTATTCGCCATCGCCGTTGGATGAATGGAACGACGCAGCAACAGCTGGCTGAAAATGTTGGGATCAAATTTCAGCAGATTCAAAAATACGAAACAGGCATGAACCGCGTCAGCGCATCCCGTCTTTGGGACATCGCAAACGTGCTGCAGGTGCCTGTATCCTTCTTCTTTGAAGGTTTGGATGCTCAACCTTCGGCTGATAGCGCTCAGGGCGACATGCCGGGCGACATCCTGACCGATAAAGAGGCGCTGGAACTGCTCCGGTCCTATTATGCGATCCCTGAAAATCAGCGTCGCCGCCTTTTTGACCTTGCCCGCGTATTGAGCGAGGCCGCCTGATCCGGCCTTGACCCGCCTGACTGCACCGCGTTACCGCAGAATGTGAATGCGGCGCAGATTGGGATTTGCACATGATGATCGATGCGACGGGCCAGGCAGAGTTGATCCGGGTGGCCCATCTTCTGGCTGATGCAGCCAGGCCTGAAACACTCATGCATTTTCGTGCGCCAGCCCTTGTCGCAGATGACAAGGGCGATGGGGCATTTGATCCGGTCACGGTCGCTGATCGTGCGGCCGAACAGGCCATGCGCACTGTTTTGGCCCGCGAGCGTCCAGATGACGCGATATTGGGCGAAGAATACGGCCATAAGCCCGGCACAACGGGTTTGACTTGGGTGCTGGATCCCATCGATGGCACCCGGGGGTATATCAGCGGCACGCCGACTTGGGGTGTCCTGATCTCGGTCGCTGACAAGACCGGGCCAAAATACGGGATCATTGATCAACCTTACATTTCAGAACGTTTTGCCGGTGGGTTTGGCCAGGCAACTGTCACAGGCCCACAAGGGACCCGCGATTTGGCCTGCCGCAGCGGGCGCGACCTGGCTGATGCGACGGTTTTGACCACCTTTCCTGAAGTTGGCAGCAAGGCTGAAGGGCGTGCTTTTCACGCCGTCGCATCCCAAGCAAAACTGACCCGCTATGGCATGGACTGCTACGGTTATGCGCTGCTCGCCGCTGGTCAGGTCGATCTGGTGATCGAGGCGGGCCTGAATGCCTACGATATCCAAGCCCCGATTGCGGTGATCACTGCGGCAGGTGGGATCGTCACCGATTGGCAAGGCGGTCCCGTGCATAACGGCGGCCGGGCGCTCGCAGCGGCCACGCCGGCGCTGCATGCCGCTGCGATGGAAATCCTGCAAGATAGTCTGCATGGTTAATATTCTGATCAAAAATGCCCGTCACATCCTGACGATGGATGATACCCGGCGCGAGCTTGAGGATACCGACCTGCTTTTGCAGGACGGGGTGATTGCGCAGATCGGCTCTGGCCTTGCACCAGACAACGCCACGATCATTGATGCGCGCCGTACGGTGGTCACGCCGGGGCTGATCAACACCCATCATCACCTTTATCAAACCTTGACCCGCGCTGTGCCTGGGGCACAGGATGCGTTGCTTTTTGGGTGGTTGCAGCGGCTCTACCCGATCTGGGCACTTTTTGGGCCCGAAGAGATGTTTGTCTCAGCCCAGGTTGGTCTGGTTGAGCTGGCTTTGTCCGGCTGCACGATGACCTCGGATCATTTGTATCTGTATCCCAACGGCGCCCGTCTGGATGACACGATCGCGGCCGCATCCGAAGTGGGGCTGCGCTTTCATGCCACGCGCGGCGCGATGAGCATTGGTGAAAGCGATGGCGGCCTGCCGCCAGATGCGCTGGTTGAAGATGAAGCCGCGATCCTGAACGACAGTATCCGGGTGATTGACACTTTCCATAATCCTGCGCCCGGTGCGATGGTCCGCGTTGGCGTTGCACCATGTAGCCCCTTTTCGGTCAGCCGGGATCTGATGCGCGACGCGGCTGTTTTGGCCCGCGATAAGGGGGTGATGATGCATACACATCTGGCCGAAAATGACGAAGACATCGCATATTCATTGGAAAAGTTCGGCTGCCGCCCCGGCCAATATGCCGAGGATCTGGGCTGGACAGGTGATGACGTCTGGCACGCGCATTGTGTGAAACTTGATGGTCAGGAAATCGATCTTTTCGCCCGGACCCATACGGGCGTGGCGCATTGCCCCTGTTCCAATTGCAGACTTGGATCGGGGATCGCGCCTGTGCGCGCGATGCGCGATGCCGGGGTTCCCGTTGGGCTAGGTGTTGATGGTTCTGCCTCGAATGATGTGGGTAATCTGGTCGGCGAGGCACGGCAGGCCATGCTGATGCAACGGGTGCAAAACGGGGCCGATGCCATGTCCGCCCGCGAAGCGCTTGAGATCGCAACACGCGGCGGCGCGGCGGTGTTGGGCCGCGATGATTGCGGTCAGATCGCAGTTGGTAAACGGGCTGATATCGCGCTGTGGGATACGCAAGCCATTGAAAATGCGGGGTCATGGGATCCGGCTGCCCTCTTGCTGGCGGGGCCATTGAAGGTCAGAGACCTGATTGTCGAAGGGCGACAGATCGTGCGTGACGGGCAGATGACAACCATCGATACGGCCCAGCTGATTGCCCGGCAAAACACACTTGCGCAAAGATTGGCCGAATAAGGCGCGGCCTGCCGCCAATCGCCCAAAAGCTGCCTTCATGATCACCCATTGCGCTGATAACCCCGGATTGAGACGTAATAACCGGAGCCGCAATGAAACGCTTTCTTCTCGCTGCAGGGCTTTGCCTGCTGACGGCATGCCAATCGACAGGCAGTGCGACACAGGTCACATCAGGGGGCGGCAGCCCGTCCGTCGGTCTGACCGGCAGCTTTGGCGCTGATCTGAACGCATTTCGTGCCGCCCAAGGACGGGGCGCGGTGCAGCCGAACGCCCTGTTGCGCCAGGCCGCGCAATTGCACGCCGAAGATATGAACCAGCGCGGCTACTTCTCGCATCAATCCCCGGGTGGTCCGAACGGCAATGATATGGCGGCGCGGGTTGCCGCCACCGGTTGCCAATATCGGGCCGTGGCTGAAAACATCGCGCGCGGACAAACATCCGAGGCACAAGTGTTCAGCTCTTGGCAGGATTCGTCAGGGCACCGGCGCAATATGCTTGGCGCACAATATGATGGCTACGGGCTAGGGCGCAGCGGTAATACCTGGGTGCTGGTCCTGTCGCGGGGCTGCTAAGCGTCCACGCGCTGTCCAGCCACCCAAACATCTTTGATCGCGCGATCATCGCCCATCATGATCGTTGGAAACAGGGCGTCCCAAATATCGCGGGCGAGCCCATGACGCTGGGCAATCGCCGGGGTAGAGGCCAGATCAAGCACGGTGATGTCCGCCATGGCGCCGGCACCCAGATGCCCGATTTGTCCGCCCATATGCAGCGATTGTGCCGATCCCTCCGTGGCCAACCACATCAATTGGGCAGGGTGCAGCGCAGTCCCGCGCAACTGGCCAATTTCATAAGCGGCAGCCATCACGCGCAGCATGGAAAAGGACGACCCGCCGCCCGTATCGGTGGCCAGGCCAATGCGCAGACCCGCCTGCGCCAGCCCCATCAGATCAAACAGACCCGAGCCGATAAAGGTATTTGAGGTCGGACAATGCACGACACTGGCATCAATTTCGGACAGGCGGTCAATCTCGCGCTGTTCCAGATGGATCGCGTGGCCATAAAGCCCGCCAGGTCCAAGCAGACCAAAGGCTTCATAAGTATCCAGATAATCGCGGGACTGGGGGAACAGCTCTTTTACCCAGGCGATTTCGGGCAGCTGTTCGCTCAGATGGGTTTGCATCAGTATGCCGGGGTTTTCGGCCCAAAGCGCCCCCAGTGCCTCAAGCTGCGCAGGTGTTGAGGTCGGTGAAAAGCGCGGCGTGATCGCATAGTTTGCCCGTCCCTTGCCATGCCATTCGTCAAGCAAGGCCTTGCTGTCATCATAGGCCGATTGCGCCGTGTCATGCAGATCATCAGGGGCATTGCGATCCATGCAGGTCTTGCCTGCGATAACGGCCATATTGCGGGTGGCAGCGGCTTCAAAGAAAGCGGTCACACTGCCCGGGTGGATCGTGCAAAAGCTGGTCAGCGTGGTCGTGCCATGGGCGAGGGCAAGGTCCAATGTCTGGCCCGCTATCTGGCGGGCATAGCCTTGATCGGCAAAGCGGGCCTCTTCTGGGAATGTATAGCTGTTCAGCCAGTCAATCAGCTGCTTGCCCCAGCTGGCGATAATGCCGGTTTGCGGATAATGCATATGGGCATCCACAAAACCCGGGCTGATCAGCGCGTCCCCATAATCTGTAACGGTTGCATCAGGATGGGCCGAACGCAGGGCCGCACCATTTCCAGTGGCCGCAATCCGGCCGTCCGCGATCAACACGCCGCCTGCACTGTCATGCTCTGTCACATCGGCCCATTCAGTGGTCAATGGATTGCCGGAAAAACCAAGGGTCTGGCCCAAAAGAAGCTGTTTTGTCATGCGCTTACCATATGGTGCCCTTATGGTGGGGTAAATCGGTGAATGCGCGTTGTAGAACCGCACCGATCCATTATGTTGCGATTAAGCGAGGGCGCATTATGGCAGAAACATTAGACAACACCGAAGAAGCGTTTGGTATCACCGACCGATTGCTTGCTGATGTCCTTGAGGCCGTCAAAGCGCGTTCAAGCGCTAATCTGGACCGGCTTCTTGATCCGCTGCATCCGGCGGACGTGGCCCATTTGCTCGAACAGATCGATGGTAAATACCGCCCGGATGTTCTGTCGCTGTGGTCCGGCGGGCTGGAAGGCGATGTGCTGTCCGAGCTTGACGAAAGCCTGCGCGAAGAGGTTATCGAACAGCTCGCCCCCGAAGAACTGGCCGAGGCGGTGCGCGAGCTGGACAGTGACGATGTTGTCGATCTGGTCGAATATCTTGATGAACCCCAGCAAGAGGCCGTGCTTGAGGCGCTTGATGCCGGTGACCGGGTCGTTGTCGAACAGGCGCTGACCTATCCCGAGGAATCGGCCGGCCGCCATATGCAATCGGAACTGGTGCGCGCGCCGGAACATTGGACCGTGGGCGATGCCATTGACTATCTGCGCTCTGACGTGGTGCTGCCCGACCAGTTTTACCACATCATCCTTGTCGATCCGCGCCTGAAGGCGGTGGGTTACGTGACCCTGGGTCGTATCCTCAGCCATCCGCGTGATATGCCGTTGAATGAGCTGACCGAGCCGACGTTTCGCACCTTTCACGTCGCACAGGATGTCGAAGAGGTCGCGCAGGCGATCAACCACTATCACATGATCACCGCCCCCGTGGTTGATGATGACGACCGGGTCGTTGGGGTGATCACGATTGATGACGCGATGGTCTTTCTCGAAGAAGAGGCCGAGGAAGATATTTTGCGCTTGGCTGGTGTAGGCGAGGGGCGTTTGTCGGATAAGGTGATCGACACGACCAAACGGCGCTTTCCCTGGCTCGCGGTCAACCTGATCACGGCAATTTTGGCGTCGCTGGTCATCGCATTGTTTGAGGAAACCATCGCCGGGCTTGTGGCGCTTGCGGTTCTGATGCCCATTGTGGCGTCCATGGGCGGTAATGCGGGCACGCAATCGCTAACGGTGGCCGTGCGCGCTTTGGCGACCCGCGATTTGACAACGGCCAATATGTGGCGCGTGATCCGGCGCGAGGTGCTGGTGGGTCTGATCAACGGGTTGATCTTTGCTGTTGTCATGGGCGCGGTTGGGCTGGTCTGGTTTGGATCGCCCATGTTGGGCGTCGTGATCGCAGTGGCGATGGTGATCAACATGGTTGTGGCCGGGTTGGCGGGCACGGTGATCCCGGTTTTGCTGGAAAAGACCGGCGTGGACCCGGCGCTGGCCTCGGGTGCATTTGTCACGACCGTCACGGATATTGTTGGTTTCTTTGCCTTTTTGGGGCTGGCAGCGGTCTGGCTGTTGTGATGGATAAATCTGCCGCCCGCAAAGCCGCTTTTGCCAGACGCAAAGACGCGCATGCTTTGGGCCACGGCAATTCAGGATATCTGAGCGAGGTTCTGGCCGGTTATCGCGGTGTGCCGCTAAGCGGTTACATGGCCATGCGGACCGAGATCGACCCGATCGCCGCCATGGAAGAAGCCGCCGCCCACGGCCCTGTCGGGGTGCCTGTGATCATGGGCAAGGGGCAGCCTTTGACGTTTCGGACATGGGAACCAGGATGCTCTCTGATCACCGGTGAATTCGGGGCCATGATCCCCGAGACAGGCGTCGAAATGACCCCGGAAATCGTCATCGTGCCGCTGGTTGCCTTTGACCGGTCCGGGGGCCGGCTGGGCTATGGCGGCGGGTTTTATGACCGGACATTGCAGCAGCTGCGCGCGGCGCGTCCGACCCTGGCCATCGGCTTTGCCTATGCGGCGCAAGAGGACCCAAATCTGCCTTTAGAGCCGACAGATCAGCCGCTCGATCTGGTCGTGACAGAACATGGCGTGATTACCTCGGATGGCTGAAATCGCGATATGGAATGCGTACAGAACTTGTACAGAGTGGGTACGTACGTGCTGCTACAGACCGGAAGCAAGCCGCAGGCGCTGGTGTGATTGTCGTCCCGCCCCACCGGTCGGCGATCAGTGTTGCTTGCTACAATTGTATTTCGTCGTTTCAAATGCAGGCTTGCCATTCGTTAGATAATACCGCAACGACGGGAGTGCGGACCTAGCGGTCGCACACGCAAGCATCTTCAATGGCAGCTATCGGTTATCTGACATAGCTCGCACCATTTATGTCCAGTGTTGCACCACTGAGTGACCTTTGATCTGGCCGAAGGGCGAAGCATACCAGTTCTGCAACTTCACTAGGTTCTACCATTTCTCCGATCGGGATATCTCCAACGGCGGCATCCTTGCCCTTGGCGCGAATGAAATCCTCAGCCATTTCGGTTCGTACAAAGCCCGGCGCAATACCGATCGCGATAATGCCCTCACCGCCGAACGAGCGAGCAATCGTCTTGGTCAAATTTAGCAGGCCTGCCTTGGACGCACCGTAAGGCATGTGATCGGCGGTGTAGCCCCTTGGCGCCGCGCGGCTGGCGATGTTGATGATGCGTCACCGTCATGTGCGCGAAAGTGTTTGATGGCCATGCGGCACAGATCAGCAGGCGCGCGAAGATTGACCCGTAAATCAGCCTCCCAAGCCTGCGACCACTCATCGAAATCATCTTCGATCCGCGTTGTCGCGCGGATACCTGCGTTATTCACCAGCGACCCGATGCGACCGACGCTGTTTTCCGCAGCCTCCCAAAGATCTTTTGCGCCATGCTCTTCGGCCAGATCGGCCCTAACCAGGGTTCCATGGCCATCTATCGCCTCCAAGAGAGCTTGCGCGTCACCTTCATTGCTACGGTAGTGGAGGATTGGATGACCACCCAGTTCTGCAACGCGAAGAACGATTGCACGACCAATCCCGCCCGTCGCGCCGGTAACCAAAACGGTTTCGTTTTTCAAAGGTAGATATGATGTCATGTCGTTACTCTGAGGTCAGAAGCTTGCAGGAGTGACTATGCATTAAGCGCGCAGTCGCATGTTACTCAAAGCCCCACCTACCGACTTTGCGCCTGCTGCAATGAAAATCACACCGATTGCGCGTGTGATCAAACGGCTGTGTCGCCCGAAAAAACGTCGTGTAACGGGCAGACCCGTCCAAAACACGACGCCCACAGTCGCCGCGCAGTATCCAAGGAATGCAGCAAGCACGAGAGGGACCACATTCTGGAAGGCCATAGCGTCTTCGAACCTTGCAAAAACGGCCGCAAACATCGCCAGTGCGAACGGATACGCTTTGGGGTTTGTGAATCCAAAGATGAGTCCTGATTTCCAGGGCACATCTACAATGGCGGCTCCGTTCGCGCCGTGACCGCGAAGCGCCTTGACGCCAAGCCAGATGAGATAGGCCCCGCAGGCGAGTCCCAATACATCGAAGAGCAAAGGTCCAGCCTGTGAAACGCCGATGATCGCCGAGATTGCGAGTATCGTCCAAGCCAGATCACCAAGCAAATGACATGACAAGAAAACCGCGCAAGCCATGCGTCCAGGACCTGCGGAAAGGCTCAGAGCCGCTAGCGTCGCTGGCCCCGGAATGAAGACATACAAAAGCCCTGCCACAAAGGTTGTCGCAAATAAGTCGAGTATCATCTGATCGCCTCACGAGTGGATATCCCACAATACAGCTGACTTTCGCCGCGATGCAGAAATCCGTCAAGATGGGCTTAAAGCTGCCTTTCGCGGCTGTCTGCGCCAAGGACCGCTGGCAGGGGATCGCGCTGTCGGTCTATTCCTCAGCAAACGCCGCCATAACTTCGTCTGATGCTTCAAAATTGGTCGTCACCCGCTGTACGTCGTCGTCTTCTTCCAGCGTGTCCAGCAGCTTCATCAGCTTGGTCAGCCCTTCGGCGTCCACCTCGGTGGTCATGTTCGGCTTCCAGATCAGCTTGGTCGAGTCGGATTCGCCTAAATCCGCTTCTAGCGCGTTTGACACTTCGTTCAGGTCGGTATCTGCGCAGTAGATCACATGATTGTCTTCATCGCTTTGTACGTCTTCCGCGCCGGCTTCGATTGCGGCCATCATCACGGTGTCCGCATCCCCAACCGCGCCGGGATAAACCACCTCGCCTTTGCGGTCGAACATATACCCGACTGAGCCGGTTTCCCCCAGGCTGCCACCGTTTTTGGAAAAGGTGGACCGCACGGTTGAGGCCGTCCGGTTCCGGTTGTCGGTCATCGCTTCGACGATCACAGCAACCCCGCCCGGCCCATAGCCTTCATAACGGATTTCATCGTAGTTTTCCGCATCCCCGCCTTGCGATTTCTTGATCGCCCGTTCGATCACATCCTTAGGGACTGAATTTGACTTGGCCTCTTTCACGGCCAGCCGCAGGCGCGGGTTTTTGTCGGGGTCCGGGTCCCCCATTTTGGCAGCGACTGTGATTTCCTTGGCCAGCTTGGAAAACAGCTTGGAGCGCAGCTTGTCCTGCCGCCCTTTGCGGTGCTGAATATTTGCCCATTTGGAGTGGCCGGCCATCGTCAAACCTCGTCTGCGTGCGTGTCAATCTGCGCCTCTATAAGGCAAGCGCGGTTCAGGCTGCAAGCCCGCGTCGGGTGCTGCGTTGTTGATTACCGGTCAGGCCGCTGTTCCTACAGAGGCCAGATGAACGGGATGACAAAGGACACGATGGGCGCAAGCGACAGGTTCAGTGGGATCCCAAAGCGCAGAAAGTCTGAGAATTTATACCCGCCCGGCCCGTAAACCAGCGTGTTCGTTTGGTAGCCGATGGGGGTCGCGAAGCTTGCGCTGGCCGCCACCATCACCGCAACGACAAGCGGGCGCGGGTCGACTCCGAGGGCTGTGCCCAAGCCGATGGCGATGGGTGTCATCACCACGGCCACTGCGTTGTTGGACACCAGTTCTGTCAGGACGCTGGAAAGCAGGTAAACCGACAGCACCACGAAGAACGGCGGCAGCACCAGCATGATGGGCGACAGCGTGTCTGCGATGATCCCCACAGCGCCCGAGGATTGCAGCGCGGACCCCACCCCAAGCATCGCGAAGATCAGCGCCAGCAGGCGGCCATCGACGTAGGAAAATGCCTCATCCGCGTCGATGCAGCCGGTCATCAGCACGATTGTGACCCCGATCATTGCCAGCATCAGGATCGGCGCGATCCCAAGTGCTGCCAGTGTCACAACCCCCAGCAGCACGAGCAGTGCCACGGGCGCATGCCCGCGCCGATAGGCCCGTTGCGATGGTGTCGACACGTCGCCAAGGTTCATGTCTTCGCCTAAGCGCTGGATGTCTTCGGGGGCCCCTTCGAGTAGCAGCGTATCTCCAACCCGCACCGTGATGTCGTCGATTTGCTTGCTCAGGTTCGCATCCCGCCGGTGTACGGCCAGCGGATAGACCGCATAGCGCCGCCGTAGCCGCATTGCGCCCATTCGGCGTCCGACCATCTTGCAGTTGGGTGTGATCAGCACTTCGACCGTTGAGGTTTCCACGGCAGACAGTTGATCAACCCGCCGCAGTTCTTTGTTGTTTTGCAGGGAGAGTAGTTCGGTCATCTCGGTCCGCAGCACAACCCGGTCGCCCACCTGCAGCGTCACAGCCTTAAGGTTTCGCCGCAGGGACGTATCCCCGCGCACCACATCAATCAGCCGCACCCCGTCGCGCTGGAACAGTTTCACGTCCGTGGCTTCCCGCCCGATCAGGTTGCTATCGGGGGGGATGACCGCCTCGGAGAAGAATTTCTTTTTGGACCGGTCCGACAGCATTGTCGCCATGCTTGACCGGTCGGGCAGCAGGCGCGGTCCCGCAAAATAGAGATAGGCGAAGGTCCAGCTGACCACCACGATCCCAACGGGCATGATTTCCAGGATACCAAAAGGCGCCATACCCGACGATCGTGCTACCCCATCCACCAGGAGGTTTGTTGAGGTTCCCAGCAGCGTCATCGTACCCCCGACGATGGCTGCATAAGAGAGCGGGATCAACAGTTTAGAGGCCGAGGTGCCCAAGGTCCGTGCCAATTGCACAAAGACCGGGATCATCACGACCACCAGCGGTGTGTTGTTCATGATCGCGCTGGCGAAGGCCACAAAAACGAGCCCACCGCCGATAGCCCGCGCAGGGCTTTTGCGCGCCTGTTTTTCCGCGATTTGTGTCATCGCATTCAGCGCGCCAGTCCGCACCAACGCCCCGACGATGATGAACATCGCGGCAATCGTCCAAGGGGCGGGGTTGGCCAGTGCCATAACGGCCGCGTCATAGGGCAGCACCCCCGTGACCAGCAGAACCGACACGCCGATCATGGCCACAACCTCGGTCGGGTAGACCTCGCGCAGGAACATGGCGAACATGCCCAGCACGACGAACATGGTCAGCACGGCTTGTTGTGTTTGTGTTAGCTGGAACAGATCACCCATAGGGGCAATCTTGCCGACCGGGCCCGAATGGGCAACCCATGAATGCACCCGCCGCGCGCGCGTTGCAGGTGCGCAATGCCAACAAGACGGGGTGCACAAATACAGCGCGCAGCCGGGAAGTGGTCATTGAGGAGAGATATAGCGCATGACGGCAATAAGCCCTTAACGCACCAGAATTTTCAAACTATTTCTTTATTCAGGAGGGTTCGAACAGCTCGATGACATTTCCTGAAGGATCTTCACAGAGTATTTGCTTACCACCGGGCCCCTCGACGATTTCATTCCGAAAATGGACATTTTCTCCTTGAAGGGTCGCAACTTTCTCAACCAGATTTGTGACGGTCAACACACATCTATTCCACCCGCCAGGGGAAGGCTTTGTTCCATCTGGCATTGGCTTAGACGCAGATGCCATCGGGCCAGCGACCCACAAGTCAAGATCACCCGTACGTAGGATTGCCATGGCAGGACCGTATTGTTCGACCAATTGAAGTCCAAGTTTGTCGCGATAAAAACCTACCGCTTCGTCGACATCTGACACCAGGTACCTGAACTGCGCCATGTGAACCTCCATCTCGTAACCTCACTATAGCATAAATATCGGCTTTGTGCGGCAAAGCGGCCGAATAAAAACAACGTCGCTAAGGCCGGATTACGCGAACTACGATGACCGCGCCGGGTTGATAGGATTCATGGGCACAGCTGTTGAGCGCGCGATGGCGATGCTCCCTGTTCCAAAATGCAGCCCTCTTGCAAATGGTTTTATCGATCTCGTGCTGGGGGCCTGATGAAGCGTATGCCGCCCGTGTTGTTCGTGAAATCGGTGTCGTCCGAGCCCTGCAATTCCACTAGCAAGGTTTGTTGCTGCACGCGATTGGCAAATTGCAAAATGCCGTCCGCCTGTATGGCAGATAGGGTGACCGGATTGTCGGGTGCGGGTCGTAGCTCGGCAATCTCGTGGTCATAGGCGATGAGGGCAAACAATATCCCGAGACCAGCCACGAAATCCTGCGCAAATCGTTCTGTGCCATAGACATCCATAAAGGTCACAAAGGCGTCCATTTGCGCGATCAGTTCCTTCGCAGCGATTTCGATTGGTTCGTCCGTTTCGGAAATTGGCATTTGCGGGAACGTCCTCGAATGACCGCAAAAGTCCGGCCATCGCAGCCAGCTGTTCAGCGTCATAAATCGCCAAGAAATTTTCGACTGATTGTGAAAAGAAGCGCTCCATAAATGGTGCGATATCTTCGTCAGAGATCAGGTCTATGAAACGCTCTCTGTCTGCGATCTCAATGCTACGCCCGTAAAGCTTGCATTCAAAGGCCAGCGGTCGCATTTTCTGCATTTGATATTTCGGCATTTGCATGGCGGGGTTGGACCAGCATCAGCCCGAACCCCATGCACAGAAGCGCTATCCAAATCCACAAGCTGTAGCTTTCCCCCAAAAGCAGCATCGCCCAGAGCACCCCTGTTCCGGTCACCAGATAGCTAATTTGCCCTGCGAAAACGGCCCCCGCCCGCCCGATCAGCCAGACGTAGCCGGTGTAGACAAGCACATGGATGGCCGAGCTAAGCAGGAACGCCAGGTTTGCCAAAATGAATGGTGGGCGTGGTACAAAGAAATGCCCGCTGCCCAGTGCGAGGGGCAGGGCGATGATCGTGCCGATGGCCGAGGCTCCGAAGAGCACTTGCACCGGGTCCAGCCCCGCCGTCCCCCATTTGGCCACCACGTTCCCTTCGATGGCGTAGCAGAAAGGGGCGATCAGCGCCAAAGGCAGAAAGGCGATCATCCCCCGGTCGGGCAGGCTGCTGTCGGGCAGGGCGATGAACCCGACCCCGATCAGCCCGATTGACAGCCCCGCCAGCCGTCGCAGCGAAAACCTGTCATTCCCAAGTGCCAGCGCAATGGGAAAGGCCATCATCGGGATCGTGGCGATCACGATGGACATGACCCCTGCGGGCAAGTGGAACGCGGCTTTATAGCTGGTCGCGCTGGGGATCAATGTTCCAATGCTCGCGATCATCAGCCAGACGCCGATTGTTTTGCCATGCACGGGCAGCCGACCCAGCGTTCGCCAACGCAGCGCGCCCAGCACCACAGTCCCGATCAGCATTTGCCAAAAGATCAGTCCGAAAGGCTGGTAGCCTGCGCTGACGGTGATTTTGATCAGCGGTTGGGTGAGCCCCCAGCCTGCGCCCAGCAGGATCAAGGTGCAGGTCAGCCGTACCCGTTCTGTGATCATGCAGGTCCTGCAGGCGCAAGCCTGCCGCCTTGGCGCACCATCTCAACCCGCGTGGCTTTGCCCGTCATGTTGTCGGTTTCGACGTATAAACCCGAGAGTGTGGCCTCCTCAGTGGCGGGCGTGAACCGTGCTTTGGGCATCCCGGTGATGAACCGGCGCAGCGGTTCGGTTTTCTCCATGCCGATCACCGAATTGTAGTCGCCGCACATGCCGGCGTCTGATTGATAGGCCGTCCCGCCCGGCAAGATCATCGCATCGGCGGTCGGCACATGCGTATGTGTCCCAACAACGATGCTGGCCCGCCCGTCGCAGAAATGGCCGGTGGCCATTTTCTCGGATGTGGCCTCGCAGTGGATATCGATCAGGCTGGCCTGTACTTGCCCGCCCATCGGGTATTGTTTCAGTACGCCGTCCAGCGCTGAGAACGGGTCGTCAAAGGGCCGTTTCATGAAGACTTGGCCGAGCACCTGCGCCACGAGCACTTTGCGCCCGCCTGGCGCATTGAAAACCCGTGCGCCAACGCCGGGGGCGGCCTTTGAGAAATTGATCGGTCGGATCACCCGGGGTTCCTGGGCGATGAATTTCAGCATGTCTTTTTGGTCAAACGCGTGATCGCCAAGGGTGATCACATCGGCCCCCGCATCCAGGATCAGTTGTGCGTGATCCCCCGATAGCCCCATCCCTGAGGTCGCGTTTTCCCCGTTCACCACCACAAAATCGAGCTTCCATTCTGTCCGCAAGCGGGGCAGGTGGTTTGTGATTGCAGCCCGGCCTGCGCGGCCCATGACATCGCCAAGAAAGAGTATTTTCATAGATCCCGTGGTATGCGCTTGCTCAAGATGACGCCAGAGCGAAAACGCCTATGTCGTTGCGATGCGCGTCAAAATGAGCGGGATGCCCACCGGATGTGCAGGCGCGTTGTTGGCCGCCCCGTCTGATGCTAGCCTCTGGTCATGAGAAGCACGATCCGACAGATACGGCTGGTTTTGGCCTTGATCCTATGTGGAAGCGCCGGGCAGGCGCAGGATTGGGACTTGATGCGATGGCTTGAAGAACCCGGTCATGAGGCGTTGATGAGCCGCATTGCCGAACCGGGCAGCGCTTTGGCTCCGTTTGAAACGGACGGATGCAGCGGCGGTTTATCCGGCGCATGGCGTGTCGTGTCTGCCCGGTTCCCGGCCTTCGCTGCCGCGCATCAGGCGGCCCCGCCATGGGAAAGCTGCTGCGTTACCCATGATCGGGCCTATCACAATGCGGGCAGCGCAGCGGATATCAGCGCTAGCTTTGACGCCCGTCTTGCCGCTGACCGCGCATTAGAGGCTTGTGTGATGGCCACCCAGGCGACCCGGCGCGATGAATTGGCCGCGACTTACAATCTGACCCCGGATCAGATCGCTTGGGCGTATGAACGGATTGCGGGGGGGATGTTTGCGGCAGTCCGCCTTGGCGGGCGGCCTTGTACGGGGCTGCCTTGGCGGTGGGGCTATGGCTACCCGGCCTGCTCAGGTTTGGGCCGCCTGCTTGAGTGATCGGTAAATTGTGCAAAAAGGGGTGGACCTGACCTGCGCTTGGTGCCACCCATGGCGCATGCAATCTCCCCAAGCATCGCGCCCTTTAGCGGGCATTCTTTGGATGGCCCTGACCGGGGTGATGTTTGTTGCAGTCACCGCCGTGGTCAAACATGTGGGTGACGGGGTGCCTGCCGCGCAGGCCGCATTTTTGCGCTATGTGCTGGGGCTTGTTTTTCTGATCCCGATGATCCGCCCCATTGTGGCAGCCCGGCTGACGGGCCGGCAGATCAGGCTTTTTGGCCTGCGCGGGGCGGTGCATACGCTCGCGGTTATCTTGTGGTTCTTTGCCATGGCGCGCATTCCCATCGCCGAGGTAACGGCCATGAATTACCTATCGCCCGTTTATATCACGATCGGGGCGGCACTGTTCATGGGCGAAAGGCTACCGCCGCGCCGCCTTGCCGCTGTCATTGTCGCGCTGATCGGCGCCCTGATCATCCTGCGCCCGGGCATGAAGGCGATTGAGATTGGTCATATCGCCATGTTGGGCACGGCGTTGTTCTTTGCTGCGGGCTATCTGATTGCCAAGCAGCTATCGGGCGAGGTCAGCGCGGCTGTGGTGGTTGGCATGTTGTCGATCACGGTCACAATCGGGCTTTCCCCTTTTGCTTGGGCCGTGTGGGTTACACCCACCCTACCTCAGCTTGGTTGGTTGTTCCTGGTGGCCTGCTTTGCAACGGCGGGGCATTACACGATGACACTGGCCTTTGCCGCGGCGCCCTTGACCGTGACTCAACCAGTGACTTTTCTGCAGCTGGTATGGGCGGTGATCCTAGGCGCTGTCGTTTTCGGCGAACCAGTGGATGGCTGGGTGGTATTGGGCGGCGCGGTGATCCTGGGATCAGTGACCTTCATCACCTGGCGCGAAGCCGTCGCCCGGCGGTCAGTGACCCCGGTTGTGTCTGCAACGAAGGTTTGATTAGGGGGCGGGGCCGTAAAATATGTTTTCTGACCGAACAGGCGTTTTTTCAAACAGATCAGTATTTGAGTGGAAAATGCGGTACATCCCGGTGCTTGCTATCATTCTTACGACAGCAACATCTGCGATTGCACAACATGTTCCGATGGGGTGTTACACAAGAGATTATTCGGATGCGCATCTAGCACAAAACCCTGAGCAGGTTGTGGATAAAATGAGTATCCTATTCATTCACAGAGATGGCATTATTACGGCGGCGGTTCGGGTTCTCTTCGCAAATCAGGGGCACGCCAGACGCGACGGCTTTGGTGGGGCGCAGATGTCAGAATTTGCTGTGAACGCAGTCAATTACGACGTGTCGCAAAGATTTAACTTGGATTGTGATGGCGGCGGCTTTGATGTCATCGAAAGCGACTTTGAAAGCATAGTGATTGAGACGAATAGGTTCCGTCTTTCCGACAATAATTGTACAAACGCGTTCTATGGTTCATCTTTGGTCGAACAGGGCAGTTCGGCCACCCGGTATAGACTGGATCGAGAAGGTGCGATGACATGCGATTGGATGTCCGAACCGACGGGTGACTAAGCAAATATCGAACTTGTTTGGCGTGCCACTTTCAGGCGGCCATTCCAGGCGATGAAGAAGCACCAAAAAGCCTAACTATCGACGGATCCTTTTTCGTGCCGGGTATCAATACCCCGTGACGTGCAATCTGCGGAAATCGTAAAGGCCTATTTTTCCATGCCCCATCCCATAGCCTGCAATGCATCCAAATGCGTGATGCCGGACGTGCCGATACGCGCCTTTGAGATCAAATAGCCATGGTCAACATACCGTGCGGCATTGACCATTAAATTTTCAACATCAGGATGCAGCAGAGTTGGGGTAGTTGGGCTATCGATCTGCAAGGCAACCCTACGATACAAGGTTTCAGAATGTGTTCTGACCTGCGCGTCATGGACGATGAGACGATCAATGAAAGGACTGTTTTCAACGGTTTCTGATAGGGCGTCATCCTCAAACGGCATCACGGATACAATAATATCGGCCTGTTGATCAGTTGGGGAAACGATCACCGTTGTTGGTTCTTCCGCGTCTGCGTCTAATTCGAAAGTGTAGCTTTTATTGTTGGAATATACGATGCGGACCCAATCTGCGTCACCGCCAACCAAAAGTGCGTAAACCGCCCGCGAGCGCGGGTTGGCGGGCGCCGCATTGCTGAACACCAATTCGAAGCTACGTGCGTCTGATGGTTGGGCTGCAGACGGGATATCAAGTTCGCTGACCATCGCAAGAAGTTGCGCGCTTTGACGTTTTCCGATCAGTGCGGGAACGAATGCGTAGGTGCCAATCAGCGCCAAGCTTGCCAGAAACCCTGCTATCTTCCATCCCTCCGGAGCAAGTGCCAACGGCAGGAACAAAAATAAGACGACAAATAAGTGTACCACGATGAGAATAGCAAAAAATGCTAATCCAAATGTCCAAACGATAGATAATCCAGCGACGCTGGGTAGTGCAAAGACCAAGGTTAACAATCCAAAGATCAGCAGGCAGGTCCAATACAGCGTCATGTCAAAGAGGATAGCTAAAGGCGAATGAATAGAAAAGCGTTAAACATAGGCCTTTGATTGACTATGTAAGGACAGCATGTCGCTATTTATCATGTGATCTGCTCATCACTTTCAACAGCGCTGGATGGGGTTAGCCGTGCCAGTAAAGATGCCTGTGTGACGCGCCCAATAAGCGCGCCGTTCTCGATCACCTGAAGCGTGCCATTTCCGATCTGTTTCAAGATGTCTTGGACCGGTGTTTCGGCGTCTACACGAGGGCCGGTTGCACCGCCGCTGGTCATGACATCCCGAGCGGTTAGTACGCCCAGCGGGTTCATATGTGCCACAAAGTCAGCCACATAATTGTTGACCGGGTTTGTGAAGATCTGGCGCGGGGTTCCAGTTTGCACGATCCGGCCGCCCTCCATGATCGCGATCCGGTTGCCGATCTTGAACGCCTCGTCCAGATCGTGGCTGACAAAGATGATCGTCCGGCCCCGCTGTTTTTGCAGATCCAGCAGCTCATCCTGCAGCCGCGTGCGGATCAACGGATCGAGCGCCGAGAAGGGCTCATCCATCAACAGGATTGGCGCATCCGTCGCAAAAGCCCGCGCCAGCCCGACCCGCTGTTGCATCCCGCCCGACAGCTCGCCCACCAGCGCATCGGCCCGGTCCGCAAGGCCGACCATGTCCAGTTCTTGATCAACCCGTTTGCGCCGCGCGGCCTTGTCCATGCCGGCCAGCTCAAGCCCCAGCCCAACATTTTCGCGCACGCTGCGCCAGGGCAGAAGCCCGAATTGCTGAAACACCATCGAGACGCATTCGCGCCGCACCCGCTGCAAATCAGATGCGGTGCAGTTTGCGATATTGCACTGCCAATCACCGTCATTGATGCGGATATCCCCGCGGATGACCGGGTTCAGCCCGTTGACCGCCCGCAAAAGCGTGGATTTGCCCGAACCTGACAGGCCCATCAGCACCAAAATCTCACCCGTATCAACGCTGAGCGTGCAATCATGCACCCCCAGGACTTGGCCCGTTTGCAATTGAATCGCCCCCCGGTCCAATCCTTGATCCATCAGTGGCAGTGCCTTTTTAGGCGCGTCGCCAAACACGATCGAAACGTTATCGAAGGCAACAGCGCTCATTCGGTGCCTTTTTCCGCGACAAAGCGCAGAACCCCGACCGTGCCATTATACCCGACATCAGTGGGGTGGTTTTGTCCGTCATTGACGATGATTTCGGGCAAAAGCGGGGTTTGCCCGTCAAGGCATGCCAGGTTCACGCCGATCTCATCGGGGTTCGAGCGCCGGTTGTGATGCGTGTAAATCCCGCAGATTTTGCAGAAATAATGCTTCGCCACGCCGGTCCCAAATTGATAGAGCGTCAGGAATTCTTCGCCAGCGGTATATGTGATGGCGTCTTTGGCCGCCGTAACCGCGACCGCCCCCCGCCGTAAACAGAGCGAGCAATCACAGCGCCGCGCGCTGGCGATCCCGTCTGACAATTGCACGGTGAATTCTACTTTGCCGCAATGGCAGCGCCCATTGATCATTTTTGTCTGACCCTCAACATGCGGTCCAGCATGATCGCCACGACCACGATCACAAAACCGCTTTCAAACCCCAAAGATGTGTTCACGGTGTTCAGCGCCCGGATCACTGGCACACCAAGCCCACTAGCCCCGACCAGCGCGGCGATCACCACCATCGATAGCGACAGCATGATCGTCTGGTTCAGCCCCGCCATGATCTGCGGCAACGCCGATGGCAGTTCAACTTTGAACAGCACTTGCCGTTTACTTGCCCCGAAAGCCTCGGCGGCTTCCAGCAATGCTGTGGGCGTTGATGCGATCCCCAGATAGGTCAGCCGGATAGGGGCGGGCAGCACAAAAATCACGGTGGCGATCAGCCCCGGCACCATACCGATCCCGAAAAAGACAATTGCTGGGATCAGATAGACGAATGTGGGCAGCGTTTGCATCAGATCAAGCACCGGCACCATGGCGCGGTAAAGCCGGGGCCGGTGCGCGGCTGCAATCCCGATGGGCACACCGATCCCCATGCACACAACGCAGGCCGACAAGACCAACGTCAGTGACTGCATCGTTTCTTCCCAGTAGTCTTGATTGATGATGAACAAAAAGCCCAAGACCACAAAACCCGTGGTCTTCCAGCTACGCTGCAACGCCCATGTCAGCCCGGCAAAAGCCGCGATCACCAGGAAAGGATGCGGGGTTTCAAGCACCCAAAGGATCGCGTCAATCAGCGCCTCCATCACGTTTGACAGCCAGTCAAACAGGACGGCCAGATTGTCATTCATCCAATCGAAAACGGTTTCGGCGACATCTCCGACCGGGATCTTGTTGTCGGTCAACCAATCCATGCAGCGCTATCCTTTGCCCGAAAAGGCGGGGGGCTGCCCCCGCCAGATCACCTATTGCCCAAGCGCTGTTTTGACCGCCGCGACGGCATCGCCGCCATCTTTGGTGGTGACCCCGTCAAGCCAGGCCGTAAAACTGTCTGGATTGCCCGCAAGCCATGCGCTGGCCGCATCAGCCGGATCTTCCCCGTCATTGAGGATCGCGCCCATGATCTCATTTTCCATGGCCAGCGAAAATTCCAGATTGTTCAGTAGCTGGCCCAGGTTCGGGCAGCTGTCGGCAAAGCCTGCGGCAGTGTTGGTGTAAACAGTCGCTCCGCCAAGGTTCGGGCCAAACCAATCATCACCACCCGTCAGATAAGCCATGTCAAAATTGGCATTCATCGGGTGCGGCTCCCACCCCAGAAAGACGATCGGCTCATCCCGGCCGGAGGCCCGGTCAACTTGCGCAAGCATCCCTTGCTCAGAGCTTTCGACAACTTCGAAATCTTCCAGACCAAAGGCATTTTCGGCAATCATATCCATGATCAGGCGGTTGCCATCATTGCCCGGCTCAATCCCGTAGATTTTGCCATCCAACGCATCCGCATTTGCGGCCAGATCCGCAAAGTCAGCGATGCCCATGTCCGCCGCCGCCTTATTCACGGCAAGCGTATATTTGGCCCCTTCCAGATTGGCGCGCACAGTGTCGACCGTGCCCGCGTCGCGGTAGGGGGCGATATCGGCCTCCATCGTGGGCATCCAGTTACCCAGGAACACATCCACATCCCCTTCGGCCAATGAAATATAGGTCACCGGGACCGAGAGCACTTTGATATCGGTCTCATAGCCAAGCGCCTCAAGCACGACGCTGGTTGCGGCGGTTGTGGCGGTGATATCTGTCCAGCCCACGTCAGAAAACGTCACGGTGTCGCAATCAGCCCATACAGGGGCGGCGGCGCATAGGGCGAGGGCGGATATTGTCGGTTTAAATGTCATTTAAGGCTCCGATTTCTTTTGATGATTGACGAGTCAATAACAGAACGATTTATCTGCTCAGAGCGGACCGTGAAGAGGATGAAATGCCCGAGCTTGGAAAAGAGCCTATCCGGCGCGCGGCCTTTGTGAAAGCCACGATTGTCCCGGCCCGGTCCATCAGCGGTTGCGGCGCATCCATTGGGGCGCATGATGTCTAAGCCGAATATCCTGATCATCATGGTGGACCAGCTGAACGGTACCCTGTTTCCTGATGGTCCGGCGGATTGGCTGCATGCCCCGCATCTGAAGGCGCTCGCGGCCCGGTCGACCCGTTTTGCCAATGCCTACACGGCGTCACCGCTCTGCGCGCCTGGCCGCGCTGCGTTTATGTCGGGTCAATTGCCATCGCGCACCGGCGTCTATGACAATGCGGCGGAATTTGCATCCAGCATCCCCACCTACGCCCATCACCTGCGCCGTGCGGGCTATCAGACCTGCCTGTCGGGCAAGATGCACTTTGTCGGCCCCGATCAGCTGCATGGCTTCGAAGAGCGTCTGACCACCGATATCTACCCCGCTGATTTCGGTTGGACCCCCGATTATCGCAAACCGGGCGAGCGGATTGATTGGTGGTATCACAATATGGGCTCGGTCACCGGGGCGGGCCTGGCCGAGATCACCAACCAGATGGAATATGATGACGATGTCGCCCATCACGCCTGCGCCAAGCTTTATGATCTGGCGCGCGGGCATGACGCGCGGCCCTGGTGTCTGACCGTCAGTTTTACCCATCCGCATGATCCTTACGTCGCACGCCGGAAATATTGGGACCTTTATGAAGACTGCGATCAACTGCTGCCGCAGGTTGGCCCGATCCCCTATGCAGACCAAGACCCCCATTCCCAGCGCATTCTGGATGCGAATGATCATGAGAATTTCACGATCACCGAAGATCAGGTGAAACGTGCCCGCCATGCCTATTTTGCCAATATTTCTTACCTTGATGACAAGGTGGCGCAGCTGTTGCAGGTGCTGAAAGATACCGGGCAGGAGCCGATCATCATGTTCGTGTCCGATCACGGCGATATGCTGGGGGAACGGGGGTTGTGGTTCAAGATGTCCTTCTATGAAGGATCATCGCGCGTGCCGCTGATGATCGCGGCACCGGGCATGGCCCCAGGGCGGGTGGATACGCCCGTCAGCACAATTGATGTGGCGCCGACCTTATGCGACTTGGCCGGCATCGATATGGCGGAGGTCATGCCTTGGACCCAAGGCGAAACCCTTGTGCCATTGGGCCAAGGCGGCAGCCGCGATACGCCCGTTGCGATGGAATACGCCGCCGAGGGGTCTTATGCCCCGCTGGTGTCGCTGCGTTACGGCAAGTGGAAATATAACCGCTGCGCGCTGGACCCCGATCAACTGTTCGATCTTGAGGCTGATCCGGCAGAGCTGACAAATCTGGCAGATGTCCCTGCCCATCAAGGCACCGTGACCCAGCTGCGTGCCAAATCCGAAGCCCGTTGGGATCTGGCCCAGTTTGACGCTGATATCCGGCATAGCCAGGCCTGCCGCTGGGTTGTCTATGAGGCCTTGCGCAACGGCAATTACTATCCATGGGATTACCAACCCTTGCAAAAGGCTTCTGAACGTTACATGCGCAATCACATGGATCTCAACGTGGTTGAGGAAAACCAACGCTTCCCCCGCGGGGAATAATCATTCACCTATCCGCCCCACTATCGCTAAAGGCATCCGACCCATGAACACACAGCCCAAAGCCAGCCATTTCATCGATGGCGACTATGTCGAAGACACCGCCGGAGAGCTCATTGAGGTGATCTATCCCGCGACCGGTGCAGTGATTGCCACGCTGCATGCGGCGACCCCGGCAATCCTTGAGCAGGCGCTGGCCAGTGCCCAGCGGGCGCAAAAAGAATGGGCGGCCTGGTCCCCCACCGAACGCGGGCGCGTCTTGCGCCGTGCCGCCCAGATCATGCGCGAGCGGAACCATGATCTGTCCGTGCTTGAAACATACGACACCGGCAAACCCTATCAGGAAACCAGCGTCGTTGACGCGACATCGGGGGCGGATTCACTGGAATATTTCGGCGGCTTGATCGCCAGCGTGACCGGCGAACATATCCCGCTGGGCGAGGATTTCGTCTATACTCGGCGCGAACCTTTAGGGGTCTGCGTTGGGATCGGCGCATGGAACTACCCGACCCAGATCGCATGCTGGAAAGGCGCGCCTGCGCTGGCTTGCGGGAATGCGATGATCTTTAAGCCTTCTGAGACTACGCCCCTTTGCGCCTTGAAAGTGGCCGAAATCCTGCATGAGGCCGGTGCGCCTGCAGGGGTTTACAACGTCGTCCAGGGTTATGGTGCGGTGGGCGCCTCGCTGATCACGGATGCGCGCGTCGACAAAGTGTCCCTGACTGGGTCAGTCCCAACGGGCCGCAAGGTCTATGCGGCCGCAGCCGATGGCGTGCGTCATGTCACGATGGAGCTGGGCGGCAAATCGCCCCTTGTCATTTTTGATGACGCCGATCTGGAAAATGCCGTATCGGGTGCGATCTTGGGCAATTTCTATTCGTCTGGGCAGGTTTGCTCAAACGGGACTCGTGTCTTTGTGCAAAAAGGGATCAAGGATGCGTTCCTGAAGCGACTTGCCGAACGTCTGGCCGATGTGAAAATGGGCGATCCGCAAGACCCCGAGGTCAATTTTGGCCCCATGGTATCCGAACGCCAGCGCGATATCGTCGAAGGCTTTATCGCCAAAGGTCAGGAAGAGGGCGCGACCTTGGTCACAGGCGGGCAACGCGTGGACGGGGACGGGTTCTTTTTGCAGCCAACCGTCTTTGCCGATGTCACCGACGATATGACCATCGCGACGGATGAAATCTTTGGTCCGGTGATGTCCGTTCTGGATTTCGAAACCGAGGAAGAGGCGCTGCGCCGCGCCAATGATACCGCCTTTGGCCTGGCCGCCGGGGTCTTTACCAGCGATCTGACCCGCGCCCACCGGATGGCTGCTGGGTTTGAGGCCGGGACATGCTATATCAACACCTATAATGATGCGCCGGTCGAAGCGCCCTTTGGGGGCTCAAAACTATCGGGCGTCGGGCGTGAAAACTCAAAGGCGGCGATTGAACATTACAGCCAGATCAAGGGTGTTTACGTGCGCATGGGCGATCTGGAGGCACCGTTCTAGTTGCGCGCAGACTATGTGATCATCGGTGCCGGATCGGCAGGCTGCGCGATGGCTTACCGCCTTGCCGAGGCGGGCAAGCAGGTTTTGGTGATTGAATATGGCGGGTCCGATCGCGGCCCGTTCATTCAGATGCCCGCCGCGCTGTCTTATCCGATGAATATGAAGCGCTATGATTGGGGGCTCAAAACCGAACCCGAGCCGCATTTGGACGGCCGCCAGCTGGTTACGCCGCGCGGTAAGGTCATTGGGGGGTCGTCTTCAATCAACGGGATGATCTATGTGCGCGGTCATGCCCGCGATTTTGATCATTGGGCAGAGATGGGGGCGCAGGGTTGGTCTTATGCCGATGTGCTGCCCTATTTCAAACGGATGGAGCATTGGCATGATGGCGGGCATGGCGGCAACCCTGATTGGCGCGGCAATGACGGCCCGCTGCATGTCACGCGCGGCCCGCGCACCAACCCGCTGACCCGTGCCTTTGTCGCCGCAGGCGCCGAAGCGGGCTATCCGATCACCGGTGATTACAACGGCGAACAGCAAGAAGGCTTCGGCCCTTTTGATGCGACAATCTACAAAGGGCGGCGTTGGTCAGCGGCCAGCGCCTATCTGCGTCCGGCCTTGCGACGGCCCAATTGCAATCTGATCCGCGCCTTTGCGCGCCGGGTGATCATCGAGGATGGCCGCGCCACCGGGGTTGAGATCAGCCGCGGCGGCAAGACCGAGATTATCGGCGCAAATACCGAGGTGATCGTCGCTGCATCCTCGCTCAATTCGCCAAAGCTGCTGATGCTGTCTGGCATCGGTCCTGCTGCCCATCTGGCCGAACATGGGATCGACGTGATTTCGGATCGCCCGGGCGTTGGTCAGAACCTGCAAGACCATCTAGAGCTTTACATCCAGCAGGCAGCGACCAAGCCCGTCACCCTGTTTTCCTATTGGAACCTACGCGGCAAGGCCCGGATTGGGGCCGAATGGCTGCTTTGGAAAACGGGTCTGGGCAGTTCAAACCAGTTTGAAAGCGCAGGTTTCATCCGGTCGCGTTCCGGGGTCGACTACCCCGATATCCAGTTCCATTTTCTGCCCATCGCCGTCAGTTATGATGGCAAGGTGGCCCCTGAAGGACACGGGTTTCAGGCCCATGTCGGTCCCATGCGATCCGCCTCGCGGGGGCAGGTCACGCTGCGCGCGGCTGATCCAAATGCGCCGCCTCGGATCCAGTTTAATTATATGTCCGACCCGCAGGATTGGGCCGATTTTCGCACCTGTATCCGGCTGACACGCGAAATTTTTGCCCAGCCTGCCTTTGATCCTTATCGGGGTCATGAAATCCAGCCGGGCGATGCGGCGCAAAGCGATGAGGCGCTTGACGCGTTCATCCGGCAGCATGTCGAAAGCGCTTATCACCCATGCGGCACCTGTAAAATGGGGCGCGCGGATGATCCGATGGCTGTTGTTGACCCTCAGGCGCGGGTGATTGGCGTTGATGGGCTGCGTGTTGCCGACAGTTCGGTCTTTCCGCGTATCACCAATGGCAATCTGAACGCGCCCTCGATCATGGTGGGCGAAAAGGTGGCCGATCATGTGCTGCAGCGGCATCCGTTGCCGCCTGCCAATGATGCGCCTTGGATCAATCCTGCGTGGGAAACATCACAGCGTTAGTGTTTTGTTAAGAATGATGAACGCTTTCGCTTGATTGGGGCCGGTCGGGGCGACTAGGTCGGGGGATGTTCCGACTTCTCTATGCCCTTTTTCTGATCTGTTTTGCCACCGTCGCACCGGCTGCGCCGGAGGGCGCTGTGCGTGTCATCGACGCTGATACATTTGACATTGGCGGCACGCGCGTCCGTCTTTTTGGGATCGATGCGCCAGAGATTGGCCAGCCATGCGATGCTGATGGGGCGGTCTGGGATTGCGGGCGCTGGGCGCGCGATCAGGTCCGCGATCAGTTTGAAAATGCCTGGGCGGTGTGTACACAGCAAGACGTCGACCGCTATGACCGGGTTGTGGCGATCTGTCATGTGGGCGGCGTCGATATGGGCGCCGAGATCGTCAATGCCGGATGGGCCTGGGCCTATCTGCGTTATTCGGATCGCTACGCATTGGATGAAAAAGCCGCCGCTGTGCATGCGCGCGGATTATGGTCGCTCGAGGTTGAAAGAGCGGCCGCCTATCGGCAGGCCCAAGCGGCAGGTCCCACTGCCCCCGATCCCAATTGCACCATCAAGGGCAATATTTCGGACAATGGTCATATCTATCACCTGCCGGGCAGTGCGGTGTATCAGCGTACCGCGATCAATACGGGCCGGGGCGAGCGGTGGTTTTGTACCGCGCATGAGGCCGAAGCCGCCGGTTGGCGTGCGGCCCGCGGCGGATAGCGGGCTTAATCCAGTTGATAGGGCAGCGTGCCGCGCCGGTTCGGATCGACGCGCAATTGCCGCTCAAGCGGGGGGACAGCGCGTTGATGGCAGCCCCGTCTTTCGCAAATCCGGCAGGAAATCCCGATTGGCGCGAAGGCGTCCGTGTCATTGACATGCATGTGGTCGGCATAGACCAGACTGCCTGCATGTTTCACCTCGCAGCCCAGCCCAATCGCATAGCGCCGTGTGGGCGTATTATATCCGCCCCCTGATTTGCTGACATCCCGTGCAAGGCAGAAATAACGCACCCCATCAGGAGTTTCCGCTAGCTGGCGCAGGAATTGCCCGGGCAGTTCAAAGGCCTGATGCACATTCCACAGCGGGCAGGCCCCGCCATAGCGGGCAAATTGCAGTGTTGTGGCGGAGTGGCGTTTGGTGATCGTGCCTGCCTGATCCACGCGCACAAAGAAAAAGGGCACACCCTTTGCACCGGGTCTTTGCATCGTGGAAAGCCTGTGCGCCACTTGCTCAAGCGATGTGCCAAAGCGGGCCGCAAGGATTTCAAGATCATGCCGGGTGCTTTGGGCGGCATCAAGGAAGGTCTGATAGGGCATCAGGGCGGCACCCGCGAAATAGTTTGCCAATCCAACCTTTGCGATGCCGCGCGCCTCGTCCGATTGAAAACGCGCAAGATCAAGTGTTGCCTCAAGCAGCGCGTGTTGATCGATCAATGCCACCTGGAGAAGCAGTTGAAAGCTCTGCGTGGCAGGCGTGCTGCGCTGTGACAGGGTCAGGGTCTTACTGGCCGGATCATAATGCCGGATCGCGCTGCAATCGGCGAAATTGACGGTGATTTGCCGCTGGCCCAAGGTGCGGATGGCAGCTTCTGCCATGGTTTCGCCCGGGCGACGCTGGCTGGCAAAACGCTCGGCGCTGCGGTCAACGGCATCGATATAATTGTCGCAATAATGAAAGAAATCGCGCACTTCTTCCCAGGGGCTGGGCTGTAGACGCGCATCTTCGCGGCCCAATGCCTCATCCAATGAGGCGAGCCGTTCATGGGTTTGCCGGTAGGCCGTATGCAGATCCAAAAAGGCGCGCGCCAAGCTGGGTGCGTTTGCAGCGGCTAGCCGCAAATCGGCCAAAGGCGGGGCGGCGTTTGCAAAAACCGGGTCGGCAAGGGCCTCGCGCATGTCGCTGACAAGGCGGGCCTCGTCCCCTGATTGCAGCTCGGTCACGTCAAAACCGAATTCCTGCGCAAGCCCCAGAACGACAGCAGTGGAAACCGGCCGGTTGTTGTTTTCCATCTGGTTCAGATAGGGTAGCGAGACGCCCAGCTTGGTGGCGAAGTCCTTTTGCGTCAGCGACAGACGTCCGCGCAATTCACGCAGTTTCGCACCGGCATAAAGTTTCTGTGTGGCCATGGGGTCTCTTTGCAGTTTTGCTAGACAGGTTTAGCAACTGCAAACTCTGCGTCAAGCCAGCCGCTTTTCCCGCCAGATCACAAAAATCACCGACAGCATCGCCAGAACGGACACGCCAAGCATCAAAAGCTGCAAGGGCAGGGTGCCGGTTTCTTGGGTCAGCATACCGCCGGCAAATTGCGACAGCGCGGCGCCGCCTGCGATCATGATGGCCCCGCCAAGCCCGCTGGCCGTGCCCGCCAGATGCGGCCTGACCGAAATCGACCCGGCCATCACATTGGGCAAAGTCATCCCGTTTCCAAGGCCCAGCATCGTGCAAAAGCCAAAGAAATTCAGCGGATGATCCAGCCCGCTGATGGTCAGAAGGGCCGATGTGCCAAGCCCCAGGATCGTCACGCCGGTCCCGATCAGGGCCATCGCATTGATCCCTAGTCGCACCGAAAACCGCCCCGACAGGTAGTTCCCCAGCGCATAACCAATCGCTGGTGCGCCTAAGGCCACCCCGTTCCACATCGGGGATAGTCCGAACAGCGTATCGCCAACAAAAGACGCCCCGCCCAGCAGCGCAAAAAACGCGCCAGAGCTGAAAGCGGCGCAGGCCACATAACCCCAGAACCGGGGTGAGCGGAACAATTCAGGATAGCCCTTGGCCTGTTCGCGAAAGCTCAGCCCGCCCTCTGCCACCGTTTCGCCAAGGTCAAAATAGCATAGCGCAAATGTGCCGGCCCCAGCGATGGCCAGAAAGACAAAAGTCGCGTGCCAGCCAAACATCTGGTCCAGCGCCCCGCCGATCATCGGCCCGACCATAGGCACCAGCGCCATGCCCATCGTGACATAGCCGATCCGCGATGCGGCCTCTTCCTGCGGGACGATATCGCGGACGATGGCCCGGCTGAGCGCCATCGAGGTGGCGACCGCTGCCTGCATGATCCGAAAGAACAGAAAGGTTTCGACATTTGTGGCGATCAACGTGCCCAAAGTCGCGGCCACAAAAACCGCAAGCGCGCTAAGCACCAAGATCCGCCGCCCATAGCGGTCCGAGATCGGGCCGATGAAGATTTGCAGTACTGCTGTGGCGGCCAGATAGCCCGACAGTGCGATCTGCATGATCGCATATTCGGTGTTGAAATAGCTGGTCATCCCCGCCAGCGACGGCAGGAAGATCGACATGTTCAGCGCTGACATGCCTGTGATCAGGATCAGCGTGAAAATATGTGGTGGTGTGGTGCGGTCCAGAAATCGGATCGCCGGTAAATCATTCATAGTGAAAGAGTTAGGGTGGTGCAGGGCACTTGTCCATGACAACCCTTGCGGGCGCACGAGAAATTGCGAAATTTGCAGATTTGCAAATGAAGTATGTAGCGAAGCATAGGTTTTGCAAATATGCCGTTTCTGGCTTCTGCCTGCCTGACCTTCCCGTTATGGTCGCCCCAGAACATAAAAGGACAACGCGCATGGATGTTTTGCAAGAGCTTGAGAAACGCCGCGAAGCTGCCCGGATGGGCGGTGGCGAACGGCGGATCGCGGCCCAACATGCCAAAGGCAAACTGACGGCCCGCGAACGGATTGAGCTGTTGCTTGATGAAGGCTCGTTCGAAGAGTTCGACATGTTTGTCACCCATCGCTGCACCGATTTCGGGATGGCGCAGGACAAGCCAGCAGGGGACGGCGTTGTCACGGGGTGGGGGACGATCAATGGGCGCATGGTCTATGTGTTCAGTCAGGACTTTACGGTTTTTGGCGGCTCGTTATCCGAAACTCATGCCCAAAAGATCTGTAAGATCATGGATATGGCCATGCAGAATGGCGCGCCAGTGATTGGGATCAACGATTCAGGTGGTGCACGGATTCAGGAAGGTGTGGCCAGTCTTGCTGGTTATGCCGAAGTGTTTCAGCGCAATATCATGGCCTCGGGGGTGGTGCCGCAAATCAGTCTGGTCATGGGCCCCTGCGCTGGCGGGGCGGTTTACAGCCCGGCCATGACGGATTTCATCTTCATGGTCAAAGACAGCAGTTACATGTTTGTCACCGGGCCCGATGTGGTCAAGACGGTGACAAACGAAGTCGTCTCGGCCGAAGAACTGGGCGGTGCGTCAACCCATACCAAGAAATCCTCGGTCGCGGATGCCGCTTTTGAAAACGATGTTGTAGCCTTGGCCGAGACCCGGCGCCTGTTTGATTTCCTGCCGCTGAACAACCGCGAAAAGGCCCCGACACGCCCGTTTTTTGATGATGCGGATCGGCTTGACGAAAGCCTGAACACATTGGTGCCGGACAACCCGAACGCGCCCTACGATATGTCTGAGCTGATCGTCAAACTGGCGGATGAGGGCGATTTTTACCAGATCCAAGAGGATTTCGCGAAGAACATCCTGACCGGATTTATCCGGCTGGAAGGCACCACAGTGGGCGTGGTTGCAAACCAGCCGATGGTGCTTGCCGGCTGTCTGGATATTGACAGCAGTCGCAAGGCGGCCCGCTTTGTGCGCTTTTGTGACGCGTTTGAAATTCCGATCCTGACTCTGGTTGATGTGCCCGGTTTCCTGCCCGGAACCAGCCAGGAATATGGGGGGGTGATCAAACACGGGGCCAAGCTGCTCTTTGCCTATGGCGAGGCGACAGTACCAAAGGTCACGGTGATCACCCGCAAGGCCTATGGCGGGGCCTATGATGTGATGGCCTCAAAACATCTGCGCGGCGATTTCAACTATGCCTGGCCCTCGGCCGAGATTGCGGTGATGGGTGCCAAGGGCGCGACCGAGATCATCCATCGCGCCGATTTGGGTGATGGGGATAAGCTCGCGCAACACACAAAGGATTACGAAGACCGTTTCGCCAATCCGTTTGTGGCCGCCGAAAAGGGGTTTATCGACGAGGTCATCATGCCGCAATCGACCCGCAAACGGGTGTGCCGGGCCTTTGCGTCGCTGCGGGGCAAGCAGCTGAAAAACCCATGGAAAAAGCACGACAACATTCCGCTATGAGCGGCTTGGGCGGGAAATTGCCAAATGGGCAGACAGAGGCGCGCCCCTTGGCCCAACTAAATCTGGAGCCTTCGGTGATCGCCCCACAAAATATAGTGACCCGCCAATGGAAGGATGATGGCCGATGATGCCGCCGTGTCACACTACTGTGAGTTCGCCTCGCAGCCGATTGGAAAGAAAAGGTTTTTGGCTATGATGATGTCATGCGAAGTGGATTTCGCACCCTCGTGGGGCCTTGGTTCTCCAAGGCCCTGCAAACCCAGAGGCAGGCAACAAAAATGGTACAAGGACTTCTGGCTTTTGCATTCGCGGCGCTTTTGGCGCTCGTGGCTGTATCGGGCAGTCAGGACCGTTCCCCGTTACAAGTTACATCGGATATGGCCCTGTTACAGGCCGTCTCAACTGAGCGGATTGTCAACTAAGCATTTGTGTCGCGGGCGGGGACAGGCCCCCGTCCGCCACGCACCTCTTTGCCGCAAGGAGGTGTGATATGGAAAAGCATCGCGGTTTCCCCGGACGCCTTCCTGGCACGGATTTCCAATTCACCATTCGGCGCGCAAACAAGGACGGGATCGCCACCGCCCTGACCGAGCGTATACGCTATCCAGACCGTCGCCCGGCAGACAAACGCGCGGATGCGGGGTTCATGCAAGCATTGTGGGAGCAATTTGGCGATCAGCCCTTTGTGCGCGGCAATCTGGATGCGGGACGTCTTAGCTGGCTTTTCGGCCGTGAAGTGATCCCGGCCGAGGACCCGTTTGATCCCACCAGCTATGATGCGCTGCTGCAAATCGATGTGGCGGTCGCTGGTGTCAGTTTCCCTGAAATCCAAGGTTTGCGTTAATGTTTGTGGCGCGCGGGAATACATCTCTTGACATGCAACTGGGGCGAGAATCCGCCCATTTATGGGGGGACAGATTACGTCGCTTTGCAATGCCGGGCGCATGCGGCAATCTGTCTTTGTCAATCGGGCGTTCCAGCAAGCCTCTGATTGATAATTGTCTACTACGTTACCCTTCCCTTGACCGGTTCGCCTGTTTGACAGGCGGGCCGGCGACATTTTTTCGCCGATATGCCAGGAAATTTGCGCTTGATATTGGATATCATCGCCATTCCCCTATTGAGTTAGCTGCAGTGGGCGTTATTCCCGACGCCACAGGAACAACAAAGTTAGGCAGAAGACTATGCAGAAAAAATCAATCATCCTCGCCGCAGTTGCCGTATTTGGCCTTGCCGGCTGTCTTGAAGGCGATGTCGAGCGCGGCGTTGCAGGTGCAGCAGGCGGTCTTGTGGCTGCTGAAGTTCTGGACACAGATCCAACAGGTACGGCTATCGCAGGCGCTGCGATCGGCGTTCTGTGCGACGACGCAGGCATCAACGGCTGCCGGTAAACGCAGTACCCGCCCGACGGCGCGGACGAAAGGAAAAGCGCCCCACCGCCCGTCTTGGGTTCGGGCGGTGGGGCAACAGGACTGGGTCAGTTCCGCATCAGAAGGTGAACTGGACCGAGGCCTGAATCCGGTCTGCTTCGGCCGTGCTGTTATCGAACAATGTGCGTTCTCCGGTGAAATACTCCAGACCGAAGGTGACATCACTGACGGGCGAGTAGAACGCAGAGGCGTGGATAGTTTCAAGCGACTCGGTGTCGGTTGCGGCGCCGCTGTCGATTTCGCGCAAACCATAGGCCGCGCCGATCTTGAATTGTTCGCTCACAGCTTGGGTGATGCCAATTGTGAAACCATCGGTCTCAATTGCGTCATCTCCGTCAACGTCTGTGCCGCCAAACACCAGCAGCGATCCAATGCCCTCACCCGTGGTGTAGCTGGCCTGAATGCTGCCACCTTGCCAGGGCTGAACGTTGCCGGACAGATTGATCCCGAACCCGTCGACGTCGCCAGTGTCGCCGTTCAGCTGTCTGCCGATACCGGCCAGTTTTACAAAACCGCCGTTAAACGCATAGCTGGCAGCCGCCGTCACCGCCAAGTGGTCAGACTCGCCCACGACGCCGGTTTCGCTGCTGGCCGATACATCGTCCTCAATGGATCCGGAGAGTTTGAAGCCGCTACCAGTGTCATAGGTGTAGCGCAGCTGCGCGACCCGGGCGAAGGGAATGCCCGCAGGTCCTTGGAAGTCGACGGTGCCCGGATAGCTTTCGATGGGCATAAAATTGGTCCAGGTCTGCCCCGCAAGAATGCCGTTGATCTCTCCATACCCCTGGCGCAGGCGGAATGGGTTGGCGGCGCCCCCAAAGAAATCGCCTTCGATTACAGCTTTCAGGTCGCCCCATGCGGTATCGCTGTCGACCCGAACCCCAAGCCGCGTCTGGCGGGCATGCGCCCGACTACTGGTGTCGCTGTCGAACCCAGGCTCAAGGCTGCCGAGCCCGCCAGTGGTGTCGCCCAGATTGGCGTCAAGGTCGTAGATAAGATCAAGTTTGGTGTAGCCGTAAACATCGATGGTCGTTTCGGCCTGGGCCGCAATCGGCGCAACAGCGGCAGTAACGCCAGCGTAAAGCAAGCTGCGCGAAATGTGTTTCATTGTGGACATGGTGGTCTTCCTTCTCAAATGAGCCGGGGTCATCCGGCGATGGACAGACCATTACACGGCGTGGCTGCGACAGGTTGTCACAAGCTGTCACGCTGTATGCAATTGTATGCGATGGCTGGATCACGCCAAGACAACTCGCTGTGTTGCGGGCGAAAGCTCACCGGATTTTGACTGAAGGAATGTGCGCATGTTCAAGAAAATACTGATCGCCAATCGTGGTGAGATCGCGTGCCGGGTGATCAAGACCGCCCGCAAGATGGGCATCCAAACGGTGGCCATCTATTCAGACGCAGACCGCAACGCGCTGCATGTGAAGATGGCTGATGAGGCGGTGCATATCGGCCCGCCCCCCGCCAACCAATCCTATATCGTCATCGATAAGGTGATGGATGCCATCAAACAAACCGGGGCCGAGGCTGTGCATCCGGGTTATGGATTTCTGTCCGAAAACCCCAAATTTGCTGAAGCGCTTGAGGCCGCAGGCGTTGCCTTCATCGGCCCACCCAAAGGCGCGATTGAGGCGATGGGGGACAAGATCACCTCAAAGAAAATCGCGCAGGATGCGAATGTTTCGACCGTGCCGGGTTATATGGGCCTGATCGAGGACGCCGATGAAGCGGTGAAAATCAGCAATGAGATCGGCTATCCGGTGATGATCAAGGCCAGCGCCGGTGGCGGCGGCAAAGGCATGCGGATCGCCTGGAATGATGATGAGGCGCGCGAGGGCTTCCAAAGCTCGAAGAATGAGGCGGCCAACAGCTTTGGCGACGATCGAATTTTTATCGAAAAATTCGTCACCCAACCGCGGCATATCGAAATTCAGGTGCTCTGCGACAGCCACGGCAACGCCGTCTACCTGCATGAACGTGAATGCAGCATTCAACGCCGGAACCAAAAGGTCATCGAAGAGGCACCGAGCCCTTTCTTGGATGAGGCGACCCGCAAAGCCATGGGTGAACAATCTACTGCCCTGGCGCAGGCCGTGGGCTATACCAGCGCTGGCACGGTTGAATTCATCGTGGACGGTGATCGCAATTTCTACTTTCTTGAAATGAACACCCGGTTGCAGGTGGAACATCCGGTGACCGAATTGATCACCGGTATTGACCTGGTTGAACAGATGATCCGTGTTGCTGCCGGAGAAAAGCTGCCCTTCGAGCAGTCGGATTTGAAGATCAACGGCTGGGCGATGGAAAGCCGCCTTTACGCCGAAGACCCTTACCGCAACTTCCTACCCTCCATTGGGCGTCTGACCCGCTATCGCCCGCCGGAAGAGGTCGCGACAGACACCCACGCCGTCCGCAATGACACCGGCGTTTTTGAGGGTGGCGAGATCAGCATGTATTACGACCCGATGATTGCCAAACTCTGCACCTGGGGCCCAGACCGGGACACGGCGATTGAAGAGATGCGCAAAGCGCTGGACGCGTTCGAGGTTGAAGGGATCGGTCACAACTTACCATTCCTATCGGCGGTCTACGACCATCCGAAATTCACAAGCGGCGATATGACAACGGCGTTCATTGAAGAGGAATACCCCGAAGGTTTTGCCGGTGTAGAGCCGACCTCGGACGTGATGGAGCAGCTTGCCCGCTTATGTGCGACAATGGAAGCGATTCATCGTGCACGCGATGCTCAAATCAGCGGGGCGCTGCGGACCGAAGAATATAAAGCGCCACGCCTTCTCGTGGTTCAAATCGGGTCCGCAAAGTTTCTTGTGCATTTAGCCTTTAACCCCAGGCAACCCCACGCAGCGCGCGACAGGGGGGCGTGGCCTGCCACCCGGCTGGCAAGCATTCCAGATGATTTCGACATGGATCAGATCGGCGACTTAAAGCTGCGCTCGGTCGCGATGGAATTTTGCTGGGGCCCGGGTGACACACTGGTGCGCGCCCGATTTGATCCTGTTGATCAAAGAGTTGTGGGTGAACCATATGATCTGGTTGCGAAGGTTACACGCTTTACCAGCGGTTTCTTCGTGCGGTATCGTGGGGCCGATCTAAAGGTCTATGTAAGAACGCCACGTCAGGCTGAATTGGCAGCGTTGATGCCTGAAAAATTGCCGCCTGATACCTCAAAACAACTGCTGTGCCCCATGCCGGGCCTGATTGTGAAGGTCGATGTGGCCGCAGGGGATGAGGTGCAAGAGGGTCAAGCGCTTTGCACTGTGGAGGCCATGAAAATGGAAAACATCCTGCGCGCCGAAAAGAAGGGCCGGATCAAAAAGGTCAATGCCGGTGCCGGTGACAGCCTGGCCGTTGACGATGTGATCATGGAGTTCGAATAGGTGGCTTATTGCCCGATCAACCGCCGATCCGCGATCTCTTGCTGGCGCAGGGGCATCTTGTCGATGCTGCGCGACAGCTCGCGCACGCTCCAAGGGGATGGTTTGCGCAGTGCCACGCGCCCATCCTTGCCGACAAGGGCCATCATATACCCACGCGGGCGCAGTGTGGTACGTAGATCTGACCCGCCCTCGGGATCGGTGTCGGTGATGACAATCACATCCCGCTCAGCCAGATCATCGATATCTGCCAGCAGTAGATCCATCTGTTGGCGAAAGCGCGGATCGTTTGGCGTATCCGCAAAAACAACCAAAGGCCGCGCGATCCATTGCAGATCGGTCAGGCTGATCTCGGCCGCATCGAAAACCTGTGTATGGTCCTCTTCCCAGCGCTCGGGGATCGTCAGGTCCTGGGCAAAGGCAGCGGGTGCACAAGCCAGCGCGATGATGGCGGCGATATATGTGGGTAACTTCATAAGAACAGATATAGAGGCCGCGTGCAGAAAAGCTAAGCCTTTGGGTGCAATTGCCGCAAACAATTTTGCGTTTGCGTCCATGACGTTGCGGAGAATGACATGACAGACAAGACAAGATGGGCCGAAATCGCGACCAAAGAATTGCGCGGCAAACCGCTTGAGACGCTGGATTGGCAAACGCTGGAAGGCATCACGGTCAAACCGCTTTACACAGCCGAAGACATCGCTGAGCTGCCGCATTTGGGTGGTATCCCCGGTCGGGCCCCTTTCACGCGCGGGGTCAAGGCCACGATGTATGCAGGCCGCCCCTGGACGATCCGGCAATATGCGGGGTTTTCCACGGCCGAGGAGTCGAATGCCTTTTACCGCAAGGCGCTGGATGCGGGGCAGCAGGGGGTCTCTGTCGCTTTCGATCTGGCCACCCATCGTGGCTATGATAGCGATCACCCCCGTGTCGAAGGCGATGTGGGCAAGGCAGGCGTTGCCATCGACAGTGTCGAGGATATGAAAATCCTGTTCGACGGCATCCCGCTGGACAAGGTCAGCGTCTCTATGACGATGAATGGCGCGGTCATCCCGATCCTCGCCAATTTCATCGTGGCAGGCGAAGAGCAGGGGCATGATCGTTCGGTCTTATCCGGCACGATCCAGAACGATATCCTGAAGGAATTCATGGTCCGCAACACCTATGTCTATCCGCCCGAACCCTCGATGCGGATCATCGCGGATATCATCGAATATACGACCCAGGAGATGCCGAAATTCAATTCGATCAGCATTAGCGGATATCACATGCAAGAGGCCGGGGCGAATCTGGTGCAGGAACTGGCCTATACGCTGGCCGATGGGCGCGAATATGTGCGTACGGCCATCGCACGCGGCATGGATGTGGATCAGTTTGCAGGCCGCTTGAGTTTCTTTTTCGCCATCGGCATGAATTTCTTTATGGAGGCCGCGAAACTGCGCGCCGCCCGCCTTCTTTGGGCGCGGATCATGGCCGAGTTTGAGCCGAAGAACCCCAAATCATCGATGCTGCGGACCCATTGCCAGACATCGGGCGTGTCTTTGCAAGAACAGGACCCGTATAACAACGTGATCCGCACGGCATATGAAGCGATGAGCGCAGTTCTGGGCGGTACGCAATCCTTGCACACGAATGCGCTGGATGAGGCGATTGCTTTGCCCACGGAATTCAGTGCACGCATCGCGCGGAATACGCAATTGATCCTGCAAGAGGAAACCGGTGTGACCAATGTGGTCGACCCGCTGGCCGGTTCTTACTATGTCGAAAGCCTGACCAATGAACTGGCGGAAAAAGCCTGGGCCCTGATCGAAGAGGTCGAGGAAATGGGCGGCATGACCAAAGCCGTGGCCTCTGGCATGCCGAAACTGCGGATCGAAGAAACCGCCGCCAAACGGCAGGCAGGGATTGATCGGGGGACCGAGGTGATTGTCGGCGTCAATAAATATCGCAAGGACGCGGAAGAGCCGATTGATATCCTCGATATTGATAACGCCGCCGTCCGCGACGCACAGGTCGCCCGTATCATCGCCACGAAAGAACAGCGTGACGAACCGGCCTGCAACGCCGCCCTCGCAGAACTGACCCGCAGGGCGCAAGATGGTGGGAACCTTTTGGAAGCCGCAGTCGAAGCCGCGCGCCAACGCGCCACAGTCGGAGAAATCAGCATGGCCATGGAAAAAGCATTCGGGCGCCACCGGGCCGAGGTCAAAACCCTCGCCGGTGTCTATGGCGCCGCCTATGAGGGCGATGAAGGCTTCGCCGCGATCCAAAAAAGTGTTGAGTGTTTTGCCGAAGACGAAGGCCGACGCCCACGTATGCTGGTCGTGAAAATGGGGCAGGATGGGCACGACCGTGGGGCCAAGGTGATTGCAACCGCCTTTGCGGACATTGGCTTTGATGTGGACGTAGGCCCGCTATTTCAAACTCCGGACGAGGCTGCACAGGATGCCATCGATAATGATGTGCATGTGATTGGCATCAGCAGCCAAGCGGCGGGACATAAGACGCTTGCGCCCAAGCTGGTGCAAGCGCTGAAGGACGCGGATGCTGACGATATCATTGTCATCTGCGGCGGTGTGATCCCGCAGCAAGATTATCAGTTTCTCTATGATGCGGGGGTCAAGGCGATCTTTGGCCCGGGTACGAACATTCCCGAGGCGGCCCAGAATATTCTGGGCCTGATCGGTGAGGCGCGGGGTTGAGATGCATCAAATTTCTAGAAATTTGATCTGCGCCGTTGCGCGTTTGTGATGCGTTTGACCTTTGATCATATCGCCGTTGGTTGTTCCGATCTGGCAGCAGGGACGGGCTGGGTTGAAACACAACTTGGTGTCACGCTGCAACTCGGCGGCAAACATCGCCGTTATGGTACACACAACACCTTGTTGGGACTTGGCGATCTTTATCTTGAGGTGATTGCCCCTGATCCGAATGCGGCTGCCTTTGACGGGCCGCGCTGGTTTGCGCTTGATCGCTTTTCCGGCCCGCCGCGCCTGGCCAATTGGATTTGCCAAACGACGCAGTTTGACCCAATTGCAGGACCGCCCAGGGACCTGTCGCGCGGCGATCTGCGCTGGCAGCTGACCGTGCCCGAGGATGGCAGCCTGCCCTATGACGGCGCATATCCAACCTTGATCAAATGGGGTGCGGGCAGCGCCCATCCGGCCAGCACGCTGCGTGACAGTGGCTGCCGCCTGCGCAGCTTTGTTGTCAGCCATCCAGAGGCGGGCAGAATTGCAGCCATGTGCGATTTGACTGACCCCCGGGTGCAATTTCGGAAAGGTCCAAAGGGGTTCTCGGCCAGTTTTGACACGCCTTCCGGCGTCAGGCACTTATGACGATCCGCCCCGCAACGAAAACTGATGCGCCGCAGATCGCAGCCATCTGGAATACGGTGATCCGCGATACGGTGATCACCTTCAACACGGTCGAAAAAAGTGACGATGAGGTGGGCAGTCTTATCACCCAAGACACGCTTGTCTGGGAGGCGGCGGGGCAGGTTATGGGCTTTGCGCGGTTCTTTCCCTTTCGCGGCGGACCTGGGTATCGGCATACCGCAGAGCATACGATCATGTTGCACGCGGATGCGCGCGGGCGCGGCGGGGGCAAGGCATTGTTGGTGGCGCTTTGCGATATGGCGCGCAGCAAGGATATCCGCATGATGATTGCCGGATGTAGCGCGGAATGTCCGGCGGCCATTGGGTTTCATGCGGCCTGCGGCTTTGAAACGGTTGCAACCATGCCCGAAGTCGGGTTCAAGTTTGGGCGTTGGATCGATCTGGTCCTGATGCAGAAACGCCTTTGAAAGGACCGCGCTATGTCGATCTGGTCGCGTGTGGCAGACGCAATCGCCGCCCTGGCCAAGGGTGAGGGGCTTTCTGTTGTTTTCGACAAATTGCGCGCTGCGCCAGACAGAACGGTTGCCTTTACCATCGCAGTCATCGCGCTAGGGGCCAAAATGGCCAAAGCGGACGGGATCGTCACCCGGGATGAGGTCGTAGCCTTCCGCGAGGTTTTTGTCATCGCCCCCGAAGATGAGGCGAACGCCGCCCGCGTGTTCAACCTGGCCCGCCAGGATGTTGCCGGATTTGAGATATACGCCCGGCGGATCAAGGCAATGTATGCCGATGACGATGCGCCGCTTTGTGACTTGATGGAGGGGCTCTTTCATATCGCTGTGGCTGATGGCCGTTATCACGATAAGGAAGATGATTTTCTGTATCAGGTCGCGGGGATCTTTGGCTTTGACGACCGCCGCTTTCGCGGGATCCGGGCGCAATTTGTGGCCGAGGCGGAGCGCGACCCCTATGACGTGCTGGGCGTTGACCCTTCTGCACCGATGGAAGAGGTCCGGGCTGCCTGGCGCAAGCTTGTCCGTGAAACCCATCCTGACCAAATGATCGCCCGGGGCGTCCCTGAAGAGGCAATTAAGCTGGCCGAACGCCGGATGGTCGCGATCAACCGCGCCTGGGAAGAAATCCAGCAGGCCGCTGCGTGAGGATCGCAACCTATAATATCGAATGGTTCAACACGCTTTTTGACAATGACGGGGCGTTGATAGGCGACGATAGCTGGTCATCGCGCTGGAACGTCACCAAGGCGCAACAGGCCGCCGCGCTGGGCGCCGTGTTTGCTGCACTTGATGCAGATGCGGTGATGATTATCGAGGCGCCAGATACAAGCCCGAACCGCAGCACTGTGCGCGCGCTCGAATTCTTTGCGGCGCATTTTGGATTGCGGACCACCAAGGCCCTGACAGGCTTTACCAATGACACCCAGCAGGAAATCGCCCTGCTTTATGATCCATCGGTTGTGCAAGCCGTCCATGATCCCGTCGATGACCCGCAAAGCCCGCGCTTTGATCGCGATTTTGCCATGGACCTTGATGTGGACGCGGCGCCTGACCCGGTGCGCTGGTCCAAACCGCCGCTCGAAGTGGCGCTGACCGTTGGGGGGACAAAGCTGCGGCTGATTGGTGTTCACGCCAAATCCAAGGCCCCACATGGCGCGCGCAGCGATGCAGAGGCCATCCGAATCTCGATCGAAAACCGGCGCAAGCAACTGGCGCAATGTATCTGGCTGCGTAAAAGGGTCGAACATCACCTGGGGCGGGGGGACGACCTGATCGTACTTGGCGATTTCAATGATGGGCCGGGCTTGGATGAATATGAAAAGCTTTTCGGGCTCTCAGGGATCGAGATCGTTTTGGGCGAAGGCGATGGGCCGCGGCTTTTTGATCCGCATGCGCGCATGGTGCTGGGGCGCCGGGTAGGGGCGACACCCGCCACGGCCCGGTTCCGGCGCAAGGGGCAACCCTATCTGCAGGCGCTTTTGGACTATGTGATGATCTCACCGGGACTTATGAAAAAATCACCCTCCTGGCAGATTTGGCACCCGTTTGATCATCCTGAATGCTATGAAAATAAAGCGTTACGCGCGGCGCTGTTACAGGCTTCTGATCACTTTCCTGTCGTGCTTGATATCCGTTTGTGATTTGAAATTTGGGGCCTCATCGCCTATAACAGATGGCATGAAACGGCTTATGATCCTTTGTTTCGCGGCGGGCATTTGCGCGGCGCCGGTCCTCGCCCAGGATGAGGAAGACGATGTCAGCGAAGGGTTTGACCTGATGGAAGAGGGCGCAAAATTGCTTATGCGCGGTCTGATGTCAGAGGTCGCCCCGGCCATCGATGATCTGCGCAGCACATTGGAAGAAATGGGCCCGGAGCTGGGCACATTTATCACCACGATGGGGCCAGCCCTGTCTGAATTACTGGCCGAGGTCGATGATTTCAGCCACTATGCCCCGCCGGAGTTCATGCCCAATGGGGATATTATCATGCGGCGCAAACCCACCGCCCCGCTTTGGATGCCCGAAGGCGAAACGGGCGAGATAGAGCTGTAACCAGCCCTATCCCGACAAGCGCTTAATCTTTGTAATATTTCTGACCGCGATACCAATAGGCCTTCTTCTCGCGTTCGGCCTCTGCGGCGGCAGGGTCCGGTGCGGTAGCAGCGGCGGGGGCCTGGGGTGTCTCGACACTGTCGGCGACCGCCAAAACCGGGATATCCTCGGCGTGCAATTCATTGGGTGCCTGGCGCATATCGCCGAACTTGATCACGCAGAAGGCCGTGTTGTCCTGCTCGGGGTGATCCAACTGTTGCAGCGCACCCAAAAGGGCATTGGCAATATCCGCGCTGCGCCCATCTTTGGACAGCATCAGCACATTGGCCAGGGTCGCATTAGGCAGATATTGCAAACCGTCGCTGGCGGCGATGATGATATCATCCGGCAGCAGGCTAAGCGGGGCGGTGGGGCAGTCGACCATGGCGATTTCATTGCCATCGACGACCGACACCAGCGTGTTGCGGTCTGGATGATCGCGGCCCACCTCGGGCGTCATTGATCCCATCTTGACCATCATATCGATCTGCGGGGCCATTGAATGGTCTTTGTTCAACAGACGCAAAGCACCGCCGCGGAACAACAGCAATGGTGAATCGCCAATCGACAACCAATGCAGCTTATCGCCCTTGACCACCGTCACGAGCAGGGTAGAGCCCATGCCGGTCGTTTCATCATCGGCGGCGGTATGGGCTGCGATGCGTTCATTGGCCTGATTGGCGGCATTCTGCAGCGTTGCCGGAATGCTCTGACTTCCCGCAGTCAGCGCCGCTTCGTTCATCTTCAGTTGGCTATAGACCTCGGTTGTGGCCAAGGCACTTGCGACATGGCCCGAGACATGGCCGCCAATCCCGTCTGCGATAACGGAAAAGCCCAGTGGATGGCCGATTGGAAAGCTGCACAGGACCGAGTCTTCTTGATAAGATCTCGCCCCTTGATAAGAGACGCTTGCTGCGTCGAAAGATAAGGTTGTTCCAGCACTTTTGCCTGAATCAAACATCATATCACCCCTCACAAAACACATAAAAAACTTTGACGAGCGACAAAAAAAGTCGAAGTCACAAAATGAGTGACGCTAAGGAAGGTTTAGAATTTGTCAACATTATGGCGACACCCCATTGGTGGTGCGATAGTCGCCGTTAATGTCGCACAATCATGCGAGTGATTAATTTATTCGCGCTTTTTTGAGTAAATTTTACTTTTCTCTGCAGCATCGCGGGGTTCGAAACCGGGTGGAAAGGTGGAGATTCCGATCATAAACAGATTCGTTTGCCGATCGTGCACCCGAAAAAACTGAAACAAAAATGTCTGCCTGGGAGTTTATTACCCATATTCGAAACGATGCGGTTGCGGCCTGTGAACGGCCACGCACGTATCGCGCGCTTGTGTCTTATCCGTAAGGTAGTCACTCTGCTTGGGACGGCACACAGGCAAGCTTATGACAGAAATCATCTATTACTATTCGGCCCATTCGGCTTTTGCCTATCTGGGCTCGGCGCGGCTGAGTGCTATCTGCGCAGCACATGATGCCAGGTTGATCCACAGACCGATCCCGCTATCGCCAGTGGTCGAGGCGCAAGGCAGCCTTCCGTTTCGGGACCGCACGCAGGCCCATGTTGATTATTTCTTTGGTCGCGAAATCGAACGATGGGCGGATACGCGTTCGGTGCCAGTGATCAGCCACCGCCCGACCTACCATGATGCTGATTACAGTCTGGCCAGCCAAATGATCGTCGCGCTGGGCGATCAAGGGCCGGCTGTGGATGCGCTGGCGCACGCTATTCTGCAGGCCCATTGGGCGATGACGCGGACCTATCTGATGTGCCGACACTGGCCGCTTTGGCCAGTGATCTTGGGCATAACGGGGATGCGCTGATCGCACTGGCCCAATGTGCCGACGTCCTGGCGCGCTACGCTGAGAACGCAAGTGAGGCGCTGCGCGCAAATGTGTTTGGCTCGCCCAGTTATGTGCTTGCGGGTGAAATGTTCTATGGCCAGGACAGGCTTGAAATGCTTGACCGGGCCTTGCATGCGCCGTTCCAGCCAACCCGGTGGCGAAATCCGCCGGTCCACGACCAAAAATAATACGGACCCTGTTCAGGGGGGCATCCTGCGCTACGTTCCTTCCCGTAAAACAACTTATGGGGGAGACTTAAATGCGTGCGATTTCAACAGCCCTGGCCTTGATCGGGGCAACAGCAGCTTTTGCTGAAAACCGGATCGATATCGTCCGGCCTGACGCGCCCGCATTGGCGGCATATGGTGATCACAAGATCGGCGTGACCAGCATGATCTTCACCAATCCTGATCAGATTGACGTGGTCAATACCGGGGCTGAGGGCGAAATCGCACGGTACGACCGTAGCCTGACCGTTGAAATCTGGTATCCGGCTGTGGCCGAGACCCAGGCAGGCGGCACGCTCACCGCGCTGCTGCGCGACGGCGTGACCGAAGCCGTTCTGACCGGGCAGGCGGCCCGCGATGCGCTGCCTGATACCTCTGGTACATTCCCGCTTGTAGTTGTCTCGCATGGCTATCCGGGCAATCGGTTTCTGATGGCGCCTTTGGCTGAAAACCTGGCCTCAAAGGGCTATGTGGTGGCCGCGATCGACCATCCAGACAGCACCTATGACGATCAAACGGCCTTTGGGTCGACCCTTGTCAACCGGCCGTGGGACCAACGGTTTGTGATTGATCAGATGGGCGCGCTTGAGGGCGATCTGGGCGGTATTATCCAAGACGATAACGTCGCGATCATCGGCTATTCGATGGGCGGCTATGGGGCGCTGATCTATGCCGGGGCAGGGGTGACGCCGGTGAGCACGACCTATGAATGGGGGGCACCGCAGGGGCTGCTGGAACGGAACATGATGGGCACCGACAGCCATGCCGCGCTGGCCGACGACCGGGTGAAGGCCTTTGTTGCTTTTGGGCCTTGGGGGAATAATGCGGGGTTCTGGGACGCCGATGGCTTGGCCGGGGTGAACAAACCGCTGATGCTGATCGCAGGCAGCGTAGATGATATCTCGCAATATGATGCGATCCGGGGGATTTTTGAGGGCACTGTAAACACAACGCGGCACCTGCTGACCTTTGAGAACGCAAACCACAATGCCGGGGCGCCCATGCCCGCGCCCGTTGAAAGTTACGGGTTGCCTGCCGCCGATGGCTGGTTCCCCTTTGGCCATTACGCTGATGCGGTCTGGGACACGACCAAAATGAACAATATCAGCCAGCATTTCATCACCGGCTACCTTGATCTGCACCTCAAAGAAGACAGCGACAAAGCGGCCTATTTTGACCTGATCCTATCAGGCGGGGACGGGGTCTGGGCGGTCGACGATAACGGCGATCACGCGGCCGAGCATACCTACTGGACCGGCTTCCGGCAGCGCAGCGCCTTTGGGCTGATGTTTGAAACAAGAACGGCACGGGAGTAACGCAACCTCTGACCGGCAATCGCCAAGGGTCAAAACGGGCCATCTCAACCGCAACAATCGCTTCCCCCGGAAGGGCCAGCCTGCCATAATGCTGCGCAAAGCAAAGATATGAGCAGAACCCATGGCCAATGACCTTCTCTCCGGGGGCAGCCCCGACGACTATAACGCCGACAGCATCGAAGTGCTCGATGACATGGAACATGTCCGGTTGCGTCCGGGGATGTATATCGGGGGCAAGGATGACCGGGCCATGCACCATATGGTGGCCGAGATCATCGACAACTCGATGGACGAAGCCGTCGCCGGACACGCCACCTGGATTGAGGTCGAACTGGACGAAAACCGGAACGTGTCGATCACCGACAACGGGCGGGGCATCCCAACCGACCCGCACCCGTCCGACCCGAAAAAATCCACGCTCGAGATTATCTTTTGCACGCTCAACGCCGGGGGGAAATTCTCGGGCAAGAACTATGAAACCTCGGGCGGGCTGAACGGGGTAGGCTCCTCGGTGGTCAACGCGCTCTCTGATCATCTGCGGGTCGAAGTCGCGCGGAACAAGGAACTGGTCGCGATGGAATTCCAGCGCGGCGCGCCCACGACAAAACTGGAAAAGGTCGGTGCGGCCCCCAACCGGCGCGGCACCAAAGTCACCTTCCACCCCGACCCGGAGATCTTTGGATCGCTCAAACTCAAGCCCGCGAAACTTTTCGCGATGGCGCGGTCCAAGGCCTATCTTTTCTCAGGCGTCGAAATCCGGTGGAAGACGGCGATTGCCGATGGGGACACGCCCATGCAGGCCAAGTTCCACTTCCCCGGCGGGCTGGCTGATTACCTGAACGAGCGGCTTGAAGGGGCGACAACCTACGCCGACAAACCCTTTGCGGGCACGGTTGAGTTCATGGACAAGTTTCAGGAACCCGGCAAAGTCGATTGGGCGATCAACTGGTCGCCCGTGCGCGACGGGTTCATCCAATCCTACTGTAACACCGTGCCCACGCCAGAAGGCGGCACGCATGAGGCCGGGCTATGGGCCGCGATCCTCAAAGGCATCCGCGCCTATGGCGAACGGGTCGGCAACAAGAAAGCCAAACAGATCACCCGCGATGATCTGCTGACGGGCGGGGCGGCGCTTGTCTCGGTCTTCATCCGCGATCCGCAATATGTCGGGCAAACCAAAGACCGGCTGTCCAATGAAAACGTGCAGAAAATGGTTGAAGGGGCAGTGCGCGACCACTTTGATACTTGGCTGGCGTCGGATACGAAATCCGCAGGCGCGATCCTCGATTTCCTTGTGCTGCGGGCCGAAGAGCGGCTGCGCCGCAAGCAGGAAAAGGAAACGGCGCGCAAGAGTGCCACCAAGAAACTGCGGCTGCCCGGCAAGCTGACCGATTGCACATCCAAAGACCGGGCGGGCACCGAGCTGTTCATTGTCGAGGGCGACAGCGCTGGCGGTTCCGGCAAAGGCGCGCGCAACCGTGAAAAACAGGCGCTCTTGCCGCTGAAGGGGAAAATCCTCAACGTGCTCGGGGCGGCCTCAAACAAGTTGACCTCAAACGCCGAAATCAACGACCTCTGCGAGGCGCTTGGCGTCGGTATGGGCACCAAATTCAACGTCGACGATCTGCGTTATGACAAAATCATCATCATGACCGACGCGGATGTCGACGGCGCGCATATCGCGTCCCTCTTGATGACCTTCTTCTTCACCCAAATGCGGCCTCTGATCGACCAAGGGCACCTCTACCTCGCCTGCCCGCCGCTCTACCGGCTGACACAAGGCGCGCGGCGGGTCTATGTGGCCGATGATGCGGAAAAAGAGGCCGTGATGGCCAAAGGCCTCGGCGGCAAAGGCAAAATCGACGTGCAGCGGTTTAAAGGCCTCGGCGAAATGGACGCCAAAGACCTCAAAGAGACAACCATGGACCCGGCAACCCGCAAACTGATCCGCGTCACCGTGCATGATGAAGAACCGGGGGAGACAGCCGACCTGGTCGAACGTCTGATGGGCAAGAAGCCGGAGCTGCGATTCCAGTATATTCAGGAAAACGCGAAGTTCGTGGAGGAATTGGATGTTTGAGTTGGCCTAAACAAAGCCCCGCTTTCTATGTATCGGGGGCCTTGTTCTCTTTCCATGAACTAAGCCGTTTGAGCCTGCATTAAAGCTATATTTGCAGTTTGGGCATTCACTGTATTGATCATTCATCCGACCTAGCCGGTAGAGCTTACCGTCTTCTTTAACTTCACAAGTGGGGCAGAAAGGTAGTCCCACTGGTTTACCTTCAGAAACTTCATACTTGAAGCCTTCGACTTCCAGTAGATTTGACTGTAGTTCGGCCCTTCGCTCATGCGCCATAAGCGTAGCTTTAAGTTCGGCTATTTCCGTGTCTCGGTTTAGGATTTCTTCTTTCGCCGCTAAAAGCAGTTCTCGAAGTTCCAAAATTCTCTCTTTAAATTCGAGATCAGAAAAATCTTTTTTTATCTCAGCAAGGCGTCTCGCACCTTTGGTTAAGTCGGTCAAAATACCGGACATACTTGTAACTCCGAAAAGTGTTACTCTTAATCACAAAATTCAACTCTAAATGGAATTATAGTTCAAGCAAAATCAACCCCTAAGATGCTTCTCGACACAAAGGGCATCGCCTGAGCCTCGGGGTGGGTGCGAAGCGCCCTCCCCATGGGGGAGGCTCGGGCGCTGCCCGGCGTTGCCGGGGTAGTGGGTCACTTTGAAATTAGATAGTTTGCCCTCGCGCGAGGGAGTGCTTATCTTGGGATCATGACAGATAAAACCAGAAGACCCCGTGACGCCAACCAGCTTGCCAAGTTCATTGTGGACGTGGCGACAGGTGAAGAACCTGTGCATGAGCCTGACACGTCAGCGCAGCGCAAGGGCGGTCTAAAAGGCGGAAAGGCGAGAGCCAGAAACCTAACCAAGGCAGAGCGCGAAGCAATTGCCCGCAAGGGGGGCGAGGCTAAATCGCAAAAAGTTCACCCTGTTCAGGAGACGAAAGAGCGCTCATAGCGTCTTCGGGAATGATCCCCGCCTGAATGCCTTTCATCAATACATATGGCTGCATGGCAGGTTCCGTGAACCTAAACCTAAAATTCCTAACGGTACCCTTTTGCTGAAGTATGTCTCCTCTCTTATCAGAGGCGAAGTCGGTAAGATTACCGTTAAAATATTCAACCGTTCTTTTTTCTCCGATGATACCACTAAATGGTTGCTCCACATCCTTTGGAGTGAACCATCCACTTGCATCGGTTTTGGTAAGCGCACATGCCGTTAAAAGCTGCCGAAATGTAGCTCTTGCCTGATTACTATTCGTGGCAGTCTCATACGCACTTTTGAGAGTGTGCTGGGAGCTTTCAATCGCGGTCAAAATCCCATTATCAATGTCTTCTTCGGCGACGTTTAGGCTTTGCCTATCAATTGCAGAATAAACAGATGCTCTCCCTAAGGCGTGTGCGAAAGAAGGGAGACCCTTAGAAAGACCCGTAATTTTCCATTTTGCGTCACCGCTAAGTGTCATTCCGAGCTGCTCAATCCGTTGATTGAGAAGCAACTGGATTTCCTCGGTCTTCATGCGGGGCATCAAAACCTCTTCGGAACATCTGATAATTGAGCCGTGACCTCGGACGAGATCATCCACATTGTCGCCCACCCCAACCACTACGATAGTCGCAGGTGTGCCCTCGTCCGACACGGCCTTAACAGTCTCAGACATTAGGCGGGCGGCCTCTTCATCTTTAAGCTGTTGGAATTCATCAATAACGATGATGGGAATTACCGATTCTCCGAAATAATTTAGTTCGCGAACAACGTCTGATGGACTGATATTATCTGGGTACAAGTCTGCGACGTTGTACTCCTGATAAATGCCATCCCTATGAGCTTGAAATTTGATGCTCCGGAAAACATTCTCCCAGATCGAGGTAAACGTATCCGTGCTAACCACAGCCTTGCGGACATACTGGACGCTCTTTAATCCCCTTGGGACAAAATATTGGAGAAGCTTTGCAATTGAAGTTTTCCCAACGCCTGGCTCACCAAACAAGATCGCATGACGACCACGTTCCGCGACAGCCTCAACCAACTTATCGATCTGCGATGCCCGACCGGCAAACAGTTCAGTTGTCGTCACTGGACTTGATGGAGTAAATAGGTCCGCTGCGTGGAACCTCAAAGCTCGCCAGTCGTCATCCGTCATCTTCACCACTATTTCTAGTTCCCTATAAACTAACCTTAGTGATAGCATTACTAAGGTTAGTTCGGCTTTTCAAGGTATCTTTTGCTTGACTATCGGTCAGTTTGAAATTAGGTTGGCTGTATGAGAAAATTGGACACCAAAACCCGCGCCTTGATCATCCGCCTTCTGGTGGAGGGCAACTCCATCCGCGCCACATCGCGGATTGCTGACGTGTCCAAGAACACCGTCAGCAAGCTGCTTGAGGATGCGGGCAAAGCTTGCGCCGCCTACCATGACGAAAACGTCAAGGGCGTCGAGGCAAAGCACGTTCAGGCAGACGAGATTTGGTCATTCTGCTACGCCAAAGCGAAAAACGTTGAGGGCGCGAAGGCCGCACCTGCGGATGCTGGCGACATTTGGACGTGGACTGCAATGGATCGCGACAGCAAGTTGATGATCTCTTACACAATCGGTGATCGTTCCGGCGCAACAGCCCGTGAGTTCATGTTCGATTTGGCATCCCGCGTTGCCAATCGCATCCAGTTGACCACAGACGGCCACGGCGCTTACCTCAAGGCCGTTACAGACGCATTCTCCGGCGATGTAGATTACGCGATGCTGATAAAGCAGTACGGCGACCCTACGGGCACAAAAGGCCATGAGCGCAAGTATTCCCCCGCCGAGTGCACTGGCGCGATCAAAGAGAAGGTATTTGGCAATCCAATCATGGAAGATGTTGGCACATCGCACATTGAGCGCCAAAACCTGACAATGCGCATGGGTATGCGTCGCTTCACTCGCCTTACCAACGCTTTCTCTAAGAAGGCGGAGAACCACGCCTATGCGGTTGCCCTTCACTTTATGCACTACAACTTTGTTCGCACACACAAGACGCTGCGCATGACGCCAGCAATGGCCGCTGGCCTTGTCGAAAGCCCTTGGGAAGTTGAAGACATTATCAAGCTGGTAGAAAAGGCAGAAGACGCTGCGCCAAAGAAACGCGGGCCTTATAAGAAAAAAGATATTTCAAAGTGACCCACTACCGTTGCCGGGCGGGACATTTCCACCGGGGGGTTTTTCCTGTAGGATGGGAGAAACCCACTTGCTAACCTGACCGCGACAAGCCGATGGCGCCGGTCTGATCGGTCGCCATTGGAACGCCATTGGTCCGAGAGACAATGGCGACACCGACCCAGCGGGTCGGCGATTTGGTCAACCTCGCACACCGCCGAAATGGAAGATGTATCTGGCCACCATAAATCAAGCTGCGGGCTATGGCGCATCGCCGCCCCTCGGTCCGGCGCTCATCCCGGCTGACGTTCCGTAGGGTGGGTGAAACCCACGCGCCCCCAAAACGCGCACCCACGCGCAAATTGCCGAAATCATATGTACACAAGCTGTACGGGATATGTACGCATTGCATACACGCATTTTCGCGCTACCATCCCGATTATGCGCTTTCTCATCCTTGCCCTTTGCCTTGCTGCACCCGTCTCCGCCCAGGAAATAGAAACCGACCTTGAACTGGTCCTTTTGGCCGATGCCTCTGGCTCAATCGATGCCGATGAGCTGGCCTTTCAACGCCAATCTTACGCCGCCGCGATCACCGATCCGGCGGTCGTGGCGGCCATTGAAAACACACTTTATGGTTCAATCGCAGTGACTTACGTCGAATGGGCGACGAACCAATCAACCGTGGTTGAATGGACGATCATCGCCGATATGCAAAGCGCCGAAAGCTTTGCCAACGCCCTGATCGGCCCCCCGCGCGGGGCATCGGGGCGCAACGCGATCGGATCGGCGTTGCTCTACGGTATGAGCCGGATAAATAACAATGATATCAGGGGCTTCCGCCGCGTGATCGATTTCTCTGGCGACAGCATGGGCAACACCTACGGCCCCCCCATTACCGTCGCCCGCGATGAAGTTGTGGCCGACGGCATCACCATCAACGCCCTGCCCATCCTGCGCGACGGGCGCAATTTCGGCTTCGATCTGCCCCAAGCCTATGAGGACAATATCATCGGCGGCCCAAACGCTTTTGTCCTTCCCGCGCAAAGCGGGCCTGAGTTTACCGAAGCCGTGAAGCGTAAGCTGATTCTTGAGATCGCAGGCACAACCCCGCAGACCCGCTACGCCACATTGCTGTTGGGGGATTAACGCAAGACCAGATTACCAATCGCGGCCCGGATCATGCTGTCTGTGTCGTCGCTATCGCCCGACACGGCCAGCCCAACCAGCGCGCCAGGTTGCCCGCCAAAGGCCCGCGCATAATCTGCAGCGAGATCAACGCTTTCGCTGTGCGATCCGGTGCCGGCCTGTCGCAGCGCGATGGTCACACCTTGGCCGCTTGGCCCATAAGGTGAAGGGATCACCTGACCTCGCCCGTGGTTGCCGCCCCATGCGTATTGGATGATCCGTACGTCATCGTTGCCAAGCAGGCTGCGGATATTGGCCCCTTGCAAGCTGGGCGCCACGCTTTCGGGCACAAACACAAAATAGAGCGAGATATTTCGATCATCCCCGCCTTTCTGCGCCAGATTTGTCGCTGGCACCGACTGCTCTACCGTCCAGGCCCAGGACGCCCCCCGGCTGCCCCAGTCGCTTTGGCTGACCCGGGTCCATGCGATTGAGACGGACCCGTCTGAGGCCATGCTGAGCGTATTGCCAAAGCTGTAATCATTCGAGCTGAAGAGCGACAACCGTTGTTCCTGCCAGCCATTGGCAAAGCTGATCGGACCGGCAGCGGCGGGCAGGGCAAGTGAAATTGCAGTGAGTGTGGCGAGTATCTGGCGCATGAGCACTTCCTTTGTTGCGTATTGGGCCCGTTATGCGACTGAAATGCCAAACATGCTCTTCGCGAAGCTGTGAGGTCACACCATTGTCAACTTCGTTACCGCTGCAGGCCTTCCAGATAATCCGTCAGAGCCAGTAACTTCAGGGGCACCGGCGTACCCAGGCCATCATTTTCGACGATAACCGCCTCGCCCAGATCACCCGCACCGAATTCTGGCATGGCGGTGCTGAAATGGGCGCCCCGATCAAGCCCGTCTATCGTGCTCATCACCTGATCGCGTGGGAACACGCCGCCATTTCGCGCTGCAATACTTGTCAGATCGGGGGGCGTTGTGGCCAGTCCGCCAGCCGCAGGCCCGCTGCCGGTCGCATCCGCGCCATGGCAACCGGCGCAGCTTTCCAGATAAGCGGTCCTGCCATTGACGGGTTCTTCGACACAGGCGGTTAATCCGAGACTGATCAGAATGACGAAATAGCGCATTGGGGACCTCCTATCCTAAGACATGGTTAACGCAGTGGCTGGCCTCTCGCCTTGATCTAGGTCAGGGTCGCATCAATCATTCAGGACGGAGAGATCATGCTTCATCACGCGCTTATCATGCTTGCGGCCGGTATCGGCATCCCGGTTCTTGCGGCCCTGAACGCGGCCCTTGGCCGTCATATCGGATCACCTGCCGTGGCGGCTTGCACGTTGTTCGTCGTGGCGTTTAGCGTTGCATTGGTTGTGGCCTTGGCAACCAACCCGCAAGCCGTGGCCAAGCTTGCCACTGCCCCGCGCCATCTGTTTATCGCAGGCGTTTTCGTGGCGTTCTACGTGCTGTCCATCACCTGGATCGCGCCGGTCATGGGGGTTGGCAATGCGGTGTTTTTCGTATTGCTTGGCCAGCTGATTTCAGCTGCAGCCATTGATCATTACGGCATGTTCGCGGCGCAAAGCACCCCGCTGAACTGGACGCGCGCGGCAGGTATCGCGCTAATGGCGACGGGTGTTTTTGTGACGCAAAAGACCTAAAAAGGGCAGGGGCCTAGGCCTCAAGCACCCCGCCGTTGAGCCGTACTTGCCTGTCCATACGCCCCGCCAATTCCAGATTGTGGGTTGCGATCACGGCGGCAAGACCGGTGTCGCGCACCAGGCTCATCAGCGCGTCAAACACCTTGTCAGAGGTATCGGGATCAAGGTTTCCGGTCGGCTCATCCGCCAGCAAAAGCGCCGGTTCATTGGCCAATGCGCGGCAGAATGCGACGCGCTGCTGCTCGCCGCCGGATAGGGCCGCTGGCCGATGTCCGGCCCGCGCAGCGATGCCGACCTTGTCAAGCAGGGCCATCGCGCGCTCTTCCGCCGCCTTTGCGGAAACCCCGTTCGCCAGCTGAGGCAGAACGATATTTTCCAGTGCGCTGAATTCCGGCAAAAGATGATGGAACTGGTAAATAAATCCAACGGTTGACCGGCGTATGGCCGTGCGTTTGCGATCGGGCAGGTTGGTCATATCCGTGCCCTCAATGGCCACAGAGCCCGCATCGGGCGTATCCAGCAGTCCGGCGATATGCAGAAGGGTCGATTTACCCGCGCCCGAGGGGGCGACAAGTGCCACAACCTCGCCCGGTTTAACGTCCAGCGACACGCCTTGCAGTACTTTGACCTCATTGGGTTTGCCGCTGTTATAGGATTTGGTCAGGCCGGTCAGGCGTAAGGTCAGATCATTCATAGCGCAGCGCCTCAACCGGGTTCATCCGCGCCGCACGGCGGGCGGGAAAGATCGTGATGATCCAAGACAGTCCTAGTGACAGCGATACCGCTTTGATGACGTCCGCAGCATGTAGCTGCGCCGGGACATTATAGATGCCCCGAATGGACGGATCCCACACCCCGCCACCAGCCACGAAATTCACCAGGCTGAAAATCTGATCAATGTAGAGCGCGAAAAGGCAGCCCAGGATCACCCCAAAGGCTGTCCCCAACGTCCCGATACCTGCCCCGCAGATGAAGAAAATCCGCAAGATTGATCCTTCGGTCAGCCCCATTGTCCGCAGGATCCCCACATCGCGTCCCTTGTTTTTCACCAGCATCACAAGGCCGCTGATAATGTTCATTGAAGCGACCAGCACCAGGATCGCCATGATCACGAACATGACGTTGTCTTCGATGGTCAGCGCCCGCAGAAAGCGCCCGACACGGTCCTGCCAGCTATAAGCCCAGATACCGGCTCCAGCCGCATTGGCGATGGGTTGTTTGAGCGTTTCGGACATATTGATGTCGTTCAGCCGCACTTCAAGCTCATCTGCTGCCCCATCGCGATTGAAAATCAGCTGCGCGACGTCGAATGGCAGATAGGCCCGCACTTCATCAATCTGATAGCGCCCGGTTGAGAAAATATAGACGATTTCATATGCATTGCGTCGCAGTGATTGCCCAAAGGGGCTTTGCGCACCAGAGCGCACCGTGATTTCGATCGTGTCACCGATCCCAAGCCCTAGATTGGATGCAAGCGCAGAGCCAAGCGCGATACCATTGGGCAGATCGTCGATATTGCCGATGGTCCGTTCGCTTTGCACAATCGCATCAGAGGCTTTCAAATCCTCCAGCTTGATCCCGTAAATATCTGCAAGCCCGATTTCGCCCGAGCCTGACGCCATCGCTTGCCCCCGGACCAAAGGCGCGACCGACCGCACCCCGTCAACCGCTTTGATGCGCTCTGCCATCGCGTCGTAATCGGTGATCACGTCGCGCGGCATGACCACAGAAACATGCGCGTTTGCCCCGGCAATCGTGTCAATGAATTCAGCCCGGAAACCCGATCGCACGGCCATGACGGCAATCAATGCAAACACTGCCAACGTCACCCCGATCAGGCTGATCCAGGTCATGACGCTGACCCCGCCTTCGGCCCGTTTGGCCCGGATGTACCGCCAGGCGATCATCCATTCGAATTTCGAAAAGGGGGCGGTGTGTTTGACCGTCGCCATGGGGGTTCCTTTCACGGGGTTGGACAAACCCTTACCAGTGGTTTCCCGGGCTTTGAAGGGGGGCAAGATCGCGCCCCTTGGCCGCCGCCTTGCCGGCCGCCGCCCAAAGCACCCCGCGTTTGAGCATCTCATAGGCGGGCCCATGGTCGATGACATCGGCCTTATGCCCCAGTGCGTTGTAATAGACCCGGCCCAGCCCCCATTGCCGCGTCCAGACCACGGGCATGTCCACTGGTCCATTAGGGCTGTGATACCAGGTGACCGCATCTGTCCGCGTTGTGGCGAGCACCCGGTTGGCGGGGTCAATATGCAGGTAATATTGCTCGGACGTGACATCAAAATCGGGGATGCCTGCGACCAGCGGATCATCGGATGTGATCTGCACCCGGTATTGCACCCCATCCCCGCCCGGATGCGCCACCCAATTGGCCCCGGTCATGAATTGCCAAAGCGGTGAGGACCGGAACGCATCGCACATCCCCCCGTGGCAGCCTGCAAGGCCTGTGCCATGGGCCACCGCTTCGGCCACATTGCTGGCTGCCTCGCGGCTGATCGTGCCGTCGGTCCAGACCGGGATGATCAGGTCATAGGTTTTCAAGGTTTCGGCGTCGTCGAAACACTCCAGCGTGTCGGTGACAGTTACATCACCGTCCAGCATGCTCTGGAACAGCGCTGCCACTTTTTGCGGCTCATGCCCGTCCCAGCCACCCCAGACAATTAGCGCCTTGGTCATCGCTGCGCCCCCGCAAGGCGCGGGATATGGCTGGGCGTGTCCGTGACCAGCGTTGGCCGGGCCACGGGTGGGTCTTTGCGCATCCCCGGTTCTTTCCGTTTAACCGGCTCTGGCCGGCGCGCTTTGAGACGGCGAAAGGGCGCGGTGCAGCTGGCAAGCAGCGCCGCCATCAGCGCCCAGCCGCCTAGAAAACCAGTACCTGCGCTGGCGACACCGGCCAGGCTGGCAGGCACCGCCGGGCTGTAATCGCCCCAAGTTGCAGCCAGCGTTTCGCTGTCGGCCATGCGGTGAACGAGGGTCAGGCGTTCAAGGGCGCTGGCCTCTTGCAACACCTGCAAATGCTCGGACAGCCGCGCGTGGCGGGCGAATGTGCTGCGCATATCGGCCTGATGGCGATCGGCAAAACCTTCGCCGCCCAGCTGTTCAAGCGCCTCTTCACGGCCGAGCCCCTCGGCCAGGGCGGAGGCGTCGAAGTCTTTGACAAAGCGCGTCAGCTCATCCACCTGCCCGCCAAGGCGTTGCAGATATTGCTGGGAAAACTCAGGAAATTGCGACAAAGCGCCCGCGCCGCATAGCGCGCCTGCAAGACAAAGGACCTTGATCATTGCAAGGCCTCATGGGTTGTTTGGGATGTCATCTGCTGCCTCGTGACATTTTGTTTTGCAGGCAGAATAGCAGGGTTTTGCAGGCGCGTTAACGGTTTATTGGGATGCGGGCGGATTAATGGGGATCATGCCTTCCGACGCTTGGATCGGATGCCAGTTCTTTCTTTGTGAAAAACACAGGAATTCTTTGTCCGCCTCATAAAGGTACCGAAACCCCGCAAAGATCGTGTTTCGGCAGCTTTCAGGTAACCCATTGTATTCAGCGGAAAGCCGTTCCCAGCGAAAATTAAACCATCCCATGCGATCATTGGTGGGCAATGCATTGGCCAGCAAAAGCGCCGTACATTCAACGAAACCCGGCGTGCTGGGGACATGGGCGACCAATTCAACAACCTCACGTGGAAACCAGGACTCATTTTTTGGAAACTGGCAGTCTTCGTTCGCCAGCGCTTCACCTAGCGCCTCAAGATGTTGATCCGCCAGATACCCGTAATCTGCTTGAGACACTGACTTTTGGATATGTGAATCCATTCTTTGGGCAAGTCGGCAGAGCGCAGGCATGACATCACCGACATGCTGGGTTAACCGGCTTGTTTGTGGCAAAAGATATGACGCAGGTTCGTAACGGAACGCGCTATCTTCGATCGTGTCCAATCCACGCAGGATGGCTGCGCGCAGGACGTCCGGTGCTTCGTGGATGCGCACAGTTGCTGCGTCCGCGAAGTCTTTTGTATCTTCATGCCAGAGCCCATGTTGCAGGGTATTCGCGATCAATACGGCCGTTGCAATTTCGGCATCGTCGGATGCATCGAGACATAGTGTAGCCAGCTCTTCGTAACTTGCCTGATCGTCATCACACAAAAAGCGGCAGCCGTTTTCTCGGATGACGCGGATCAAATTTGACCCGCCAATGGTGGTAAGGCGTTGATCATCGTGTGCCTGAAGCAATGAGATCAGATCAAAGGCGGATTGTGCTTGCCGAAAACTGTATTCGGGCACCCTCCGAGCCATTAGGCATTGCCCAACCATCTAATGACATTCTCGGCGTCCTGATCGGGCGGAAAGACCGGGTAGAAGACCTGTTTGATGGTTCCTTCTCGGGCGATCAATGTCAGCCGTTTCAGCAGGGTTTTTCCATCCGCTTCAAAGCTGGGCAGGGTCAACGCCTGACCAAAGGCCCCTTCGGAATCCGATAGCAGGGGGAACGGCAGATGCAGCCGTTCGGCAGCTTCAGATTGATAGGCGCTGTCTTGGGCCGAGAGCCCAAAGAGGTGATCGACGCCGTAGCCCCTCAGCTCTGCCGCGTGATCACGAAAGGCGCAGGATTGCGGGGTGCAGCCGCGGGCGCCGGGGATGTTGTCCCACCCGTCCGGCAGGTCCCGCTCAGGGCGGCCTGTCATCGCGTAGACATAGATCACCACGGTGCCCGTCAGCGATGACAGGTTGACATTTGGCCCCTTCGTTGCGGGTAGCGTCACATCCGGCAAGGCCATCCCGTGGAGGTGATAAGCGGCCCCATCATCGGCGGGGGCCGGGATCAGGGTCCAATCGACCTCGGTCAGGCTCATGCGATGCCAGCGTAGATTTTCGCGATCTTCTCAACCGCTTGTTCGGGCGGCATTTCTTCGCTGTCGCCAGTGCGTCGGCACGTCACCTCAACCACGCCGTTTTTCAAACCGCGCGGCCCAACGGTGATCCGCCATGGCAGGCCGACCATATCCATGGTCCCAAATTTGGCCCCGGCCCGTTCGTCCCGGTCGTCATAAAGCGGCTCAAGCCCCAAGGCGGTCAGGCTGTTATAGATCGCCTCGCAGGCCGCATCCGCCTCGGCGTCGCCTGATTTCATATTCAGGATACCGCAATGGAAGGGGGTGACGCCTTCGGGCCAGATGATGCCTTTGTCGTCATGGCTGGCCTCAATGATCGCGCCAAGCAGGCGCGAGACCCCGATGCCATGGCTGCCCATATGCACGTTGACTTTATTGCCTTTGCCATCATCGACGGTGGCATTCATCGTCTGGGAATATTTGGTGCCGAAATAGAAAATCTGGCCGACTTCGATGCCGCGCGCCTTTTGCCGCCGCTCTTCGGGGACTTCGGCGTAGATCGCGTCATCATGCGTCTCATCCGTGCGGGCGTAATGGGCTGTCCATTCGTCGAAAATGCCCTGACACTGCGCGACATCGTCAAAATCAATCTCACGATCGCCCAGGTGCAGGTCAAGGACCTTACTGTCGTAGAAAACCTCGCTTTCGCCAGTTTCGGCGAGCACCAGGAATTCATGGGTATAGTCGCCGCCAATCGGGCCGCCATCAGCCTGCATGGGGATCGCTTTCAGCCCCATGCGTTCATAGGTGCGCAGGTAGCTGACAAGATGGCGGTTATAGGCGTGCAGCGCGTCTTCTTTGCTCAGATCGAAGTTATAGCCGTCTTTCATAAAGAACTCGCGGCCCCGCATGACGCCAAAGCGAGGACGGACCTCATCCCGGAACTTCCACTGGATGTGGTAGAGCGTCAGCGGGAGCTCTTTGTAACTGGTGATATGGCTGCGGAAGATGTCGGTGATCAGCTCTTCGTTGGTCGGACCATAAAGCATGTCGCGCCCATGCCGATCCTCGATCCGCAACATCTCGCGGCCATAGTCATTGTAGCGCCCGCTTTCCTGCCATAGCTCGGCCGGTTGCAGCGTGGGCATCAGCATCGGCAGATGGCCCGCGCGCTGCTGTTCTTCATGCACGATGTTTTCCAGCTTGCGCAGCACCTTAAAGCCCAGCGGCAGCCAGGAATAGATGCCTGCGCTGGATTGCTTGATCATGCCAGCCTGCAGCATGTAGCGGTGGCTGACGATTTGGGCCTCGCGCGGTGTCTCTTTGAGAACAGGCAGGAAATAGCGGCTCAGGCGCATGTGAATGTCCCTATATGTCGTTGGTTTTCCCGGTTTAGGGTGCCGCGCCCAGACTGGCAAGCACCGACAAAACGCGGTGCCGGATAATTTGGCATCTGAATCGGGTCCTTGTCACAACGCTGGGGTAAATTTTTCCCGCCTCTTGCACTGGCGCCGCCCATACCGCATCTATCATGCAGGCAAAAATGGACATCTGCATGGCACTTCCCGTTGAACAGCAAGTCAAATATTGGAGCATCACCGCCGCGGTCTTACTGCTGCTTTTATGGTTTTTGCACGATGTGATACTGCCATTTGTGCTGGGCGGGGCGATTGCCTATTTTCTGGATCCGGTTGCTGACCGGCTTGAGCGGGCGGGGTTCACCCGGACCATTTCGGTGGTCATCATCTCGGCCATCGCGACGCTGGTTTTTGTGTTGTTGATCCTGTTGGTCATTCCAACACTGATCCAGCAGACCGCCGCGCTGATTGACACCGCGCCAGAGCTGTTTGAGCGTCTTCAAGGCTGGTTGACCGAGCGGTTCCCGGCGCTGATGGATGCCGATAGCACCATCCGCCAGCAGTTATTGGCCATCGGCGAAGCCATTCAGTCAAAGGGCGGAGAGCTGGTAAACGGCATTGTCAATTCCGCGCTGGGCCTGATCAACATCCTTGTGCTTTTGATCATCGTGCCTGTCGTCGCATTCTATATGTTGCTGGACTGGGACAATATGACCGCAAAGGTCGACAGTATGTTGCCCCGTGATCATGTTGATACCATCCGGCATCTGTTTTCGCAGATTGATCGCACCCTTGCGTCTTTTATCCGGGGGCAGGGCACCGTTTGTCTGGTCTTGGGCACTTATTATGCGGCTGGATTGATGCTGGCGGGGCTGAACTTTGGGTTGATCGTTGGCTTTATTGCCGGGTTGATTACTTTTATCCCATATGTGGGTGCCCTTGTTGGCGGTGCGCTGGCCGTGGGCCTCGCCCTGTTCCAGTTTTGGGGCTCGGTTGAGGTGACAGATGGTGAGACCGTGACCTATGCCACGAATTGGCTGCGCATCGGGATTGTGGCGGGTATTTTTGGTCTTGGGCAATTCCTTGAAGGGAACATTCTGACGCCAAAGTTGGTGGGGAGTTCGGTTGGATTGCACCCGGTCTGGCTGCTTTTCGCCCTGTCTGTCTTTGGTTCGCTTTTTGGCTTTGTGGGCATGTTGGTGGCCGTTCCTGTGGCCGCTGTCATTGGCGTTTTGGCCCGATACGGGCTTGAGCAATATAAGGGCAGCCTGCTGTTCCGTGGGCTGTCCAGAGACGAATGAAATGCGTAATCAGCTGTCTTTCGACTGGCCTACCGGGGTAGCGCTGGGCCCTGAGGATTTCTTTGTCTCTGAGGCCAATGAACAGGCCTATGCGATGATCAATGCGCCGCAGTCCTGGCCGGATCGCAAGCTGGTTGTTGTCGGCCCTGCGGGGTCTGGCAAAAGCCATCTGACCCGGATTTTTGCTGATCAAAAAGGTGCCCAGCTTGTTGCCGCTGCTGATTTGCAGGCAAGTTTTCGGGCGGATGCCGCATCGGTCATTGTCGAAGACATGGAGCAGCTTGCACAAAGCGCCGAAGAGCCGATGTTTCATCTGCATAATCACCTTCGCAATACGGGCGGCATGTTGTTGATGACCGCCAGCATCCCGCCAAGCCGGTGGTCTATCGCCCTGCCTGATCTGGCCAGCCGCATGCAGGCCACCCATATTACCCGGATTGATAGCCCTGATGATGCCCTGCTGTCGGCCTTGATCATGAAGCTGTTTGCAGATCGCCAGATCATGCCTAAACCCGATCTTGTGACTTATCTGGTGCCGCGGATTGAGCGTTCGTTTGCAGCGGCTGCCGATATCGTGGCGCGGCTGGATGCAACCGCGTTTGCACAAAACCGCAAGATCAATATCACCCTGGCCCGGGCGCTGCTGGACAACGCGGGCTAACACCGCAATACTTGTCATAGAACCGCAACAGTTGCGGGACATAAGGCCTCATGAGCAAAGCGAATTTTCTTGAAGGCGACTATCCGTCGCCCACCACACTCGATATCGATCTGGCGTCGCCAGCCCGCTTCGTGAACCGCGAGCTTAGCTGGCTGGGCTTCAATTGGCGTGTGCTGGAAGAGGCCGAAAACCCGCGTGTTCCCTTGCTGGAACGGCTGCGCTTTTTGTCGATTTCTGCCACCAATCTGGATGAGTTTTATACGGTGCGCGTCGCTGGTCTGCGCGAGCTTGCCAATGAAGGAAACACCACGCCCGGTCTTGATGGGCGCAGCCCTGCCGAGCAACTGGTCCTGATTGATATTGATGCGCGTGCGCTGATGGCCCGCCAGCAGACCGTCTACAGTACGCTGCAATCAGAGATGGCCGATCAGGATATTCATCTGCTCACCCGCGACACGCTGAGCGACGCAGATATCGCCCATCTTGAAGACGTCTTTTTGGAAAAGGTCTTTCCCGTCCTGTCGCCTCTGGCGATCGATCCGGCGCACCCGTTCCCGTTTTTGCCCAATGAAGGCTTTGCGCTGGCCTTGCAGCTAGAGCGCCCGTCCGACAAGCGCCAGCTGCGTTCGCTTTTGCCCGTGCCCGCACAAATTGATCGCTTCGTGCCGCTGCCATCTGAGAACGGCCACCGGTTTTTGCCGCTCGAAGAGTTGCTGCTTTTGCATATTAGCCGCCTTTTCCCTGGATATAAGTTGAAAGGCAGCTGCGCGTTCAAAGTGCTGCGCGATAGCGATCTGGAAGTCGAAGACGAAGCCGAGGATCTGGTGCGCGAATTTGAAACCGCGCTGAAACGGCGTCGGCGGGGCGAGGTTGTGCGCCTGAAAATCTCGGCCGGTGCGCCAGGCGCGTTGAAATCGCTGATCATGGATGAGTTGCATGTCACCGAAGAAACAGTGGTTGAGGTCGACGGTCTGATTGGAATCGCCGATCTGAAAGAGCTGGTGCTTGATAGCCGCCCCGATCTGTTATGGCCTCCCTTTGCCCCGCGTGTGCCAGAGCGCGTGCAGGACCATGATGGCGATATGTTTGCGGCCATTCGCCAAAAGGACATGTTGCTGCATCACCCGTACGAAACCTTTGACATGGTCGTCCGGTTTCTGAACCAAGCGGCCCGTGATCCCAATGTTGTCGCGATCAAGCAAACGCTTTATCGGACCTCGAAGCGCTCACCCATTGTTGAGGCGCTTTGCGAAGCGGCCGAAGACGGTAAATCGGTGACAGCATTGGTTGAGCTGAAAGCCCGGTTTGATGAGGCAGCCAATATTCGGCAGTCCCGCCGCCTTGAACGGGCTGGCGCACATGTGGTTTACGGATTTTTGCAATATAAGACCCATGCCAAGATCAGCACCGTCGTGCGCCGCGAAGGCGATAAGCTGGTCACCTATACCCACTTCGGCACGGGCAATTATCATCCAATCACAGCACGGATTTATACCGATCTGAGCCTGTTCACATGCGATGCGAACCTGGGCCGGGACGCCACAAAGGTGTTCAATTATCTGTCCGGGTATGCTCAGCCTGATGGACTGCAAAATCTCAACATCTCGCCGCTGACCCTGAAACAAACCCTGCTGGATAATATCGCGGCTGAGGCTGAAAATGCCCGCGCCGGGAAGCCTGCGGTGATCTGGGCCAAGATGAATTCTTTGATCGAATCCGACGTGATTGATGCGCTTTATGCGGCCAGTCAGGCGGGTGTGAAAATCAGCCTTGTGGTGCGCGGCATTTGCGGTTTGCGCCCCGGAGTAGCGGGGCTGTCCGAAAATATCCGCGTGAAATCCATTATCGGTCGCTTCCTAGAGCATTCGCGGATTGTTTGCTTTGGCAATGGCAACGCGCTGCCCTCGAAAAAGGCGAAGGTCTATATGAGCTCGGCCGATTGGATGGGCCGTAATTTGAACCGGCGGGTTGAAACGCTGGTGGAAATCAAGAATGCCACCGTCAAAGCGCAGATCGTCGGTCAGATCATGGCCGCCAATATGGCTGATGTGGCACAAAGCTGGGTGATGGCCCCCGATGGCAGTTTTACCCGTGCAACTATTGATGAAGGTGCATTTGCCTTTAATTGCCACCGCTTCTTTATGGAAAACCCATCGCTGTCCGGGCGCGGGTCGGCCGGTGCATCTGACGTGCCGCAACTGACACATACGGACGACTAAGCCAGGGTAGGCGCACGTAAAAACTTTTTCTGGCTGTCAGTGACTTAGAGTCAATTCGCCGCTTTGCGAATTGACTGACCTGCGCACGCATCGCATGTTTGGGCCTGACCGGGGAAGAGGGATCAATGGCTGAGCAGGCGAACCCAGATACAGTCGATTGGGGGCCGTTCGGGCGACCGTTATTCGAAGATGATGCTGCCAAAAACCTCAGCCGGGTTGGCGTGATTGATGTTGGTTCAAATTCCGTCCGGCTGGTCGTGTTTGACGGCGCTGCCAGATCGCCTGCGTATTTTTACAACGAAAAGATCATGTGCGCCTTGGGGGCTGGCCTTTCGCAAACCGGGCATCTTAACCCCGAAGGACGTCAGCGCGCCCTATCTGCGATCCGCCGTTTTTCGGCCCTCGCTGCGGGGATGGGTATTTTGCCGCTAACCGCTGTTGCGACCGCCGCTGTGCGCGAAGCCAGTGATGGCAAGGATTTTCGTGACGAAGTTCTGCGCGAAACCGGCATTAAGCTGTGGATCATTGATGGCAAGGAAGAGGCCCGGCTGTCTGCGCAAGGTGTGCTGCTAGGTTGGCCGGGCAGCTATGGTCTGGTCTGCGATATTGGTGGGTCCTCTATGGAGCTGGCCGATTTGGCCGAAGGCCGGGTTGGACGCCGCGTTACCTCGGCCTTGGGGCCGCTGAAGCTGCGTGAGATCAAAGGCGGGCGGAAGGCCGTGAAGGCCTATGTGCGCGAGACAATGGAACAGCTGCATGTTGAGATGGGCGGCGTCACAGGCATGCGGCTTTTCCTTGTGGGCGGGTCGTGGCGCGCGATTGCCCGCGTTGATATGCTGCGGCGTGATTATCCGCTGACGGTCTTGCATGAATATCGTATGTCATCGCGCCAGATCAGCAAGACGGCCGAATTTATTCGCAAATCGGATTTGGGCGAGTTGCGCAATCGCTGCAATATATCGGAAAGCCGCATGTCCCTAGTGCCCTTGGCTACGATTGTTCTGAAAGAGCTGATGCGCACATTCAAACCCAAAGATGTGGCCGTGTCTTCATACGGTATTCGCGAGGGGATGCTTTATGAACAAATGCCCCGTGCCCTGCGCGAACGTGATCCGCTGGTTGAGGCCTGCCGCTTTGCCGAGGCCAAAGATGCCCGTATGCCGGGTTTTGGACGGGTTCTTTATGATTTTGTCAAACCACTATTCCCCCGGGCCAATTGGCAGCGCAAACGTATCATCAAGGCGGCATGTCTTTTGCATGATGTGAGTTGGCGCGCCCATCCCGACTACCGGGCCGAGGTCACGTTTGATAATGCCACGCGGGCCAATCTGGGCGGGCTGAAACATTATGAACGGATTCTTTTAGGGCTGGCCTTGATGAACCGTTACACCAACAAGAGCCGTAATTCGCGGTTTGAGCCGCTCTTTGCATTGCTCAATGACGATCAGATTAAAGAGGCCGAGGTGCTAGGAAAGGCGATGCGCCTGGGCGCGATGCTGCGTCTAAATGCCGATGAGGGCCCCGGCACATTGAAATGGAACGCCAAGCAGCGCGCGTTGACGCTGAAGCTGAATGCCCATACCCGCCCGCTTTTTGGTGAGGTTGCAGAAGCGCGTTTTGCTGCGCTAGCCACGGCCTTGAACGCCGAGGCCAAGGTGACTTTCAACAAATAGTGCGATTAGTCATAAAGCTCGGACGCGCGCCGTTCGAAGGCCCGGACAACCCGCTGCATTGCGTCATTGAAAAACATCGTGGCCGCGCCCTGCATCAATCTGTTTTTGAATTCGAAATCGACGGAAAAGTCGACTTCACACCCGCCTTCGATGTCCCGGAATTGCCATTGGCTTTCCAGATGGCGCACCGGCCCATCAAGGTAAGAGGTGTCTATTTTCAGATCATCTGGCCACATGGTCACGCGGCTGCCAAAGCGTTCGCGAAAGACTTTGAAAGAAATGACTAGATCGGCCAGCATCACGATTTTGTCGCCCTCATCCGTGGTGCTACGGATACGGGCCGCTGCTGTCCAAGGCAGAAACTTCGGGTAATTCGCCACATCCGCCACAAGATCATACATTTGCCGTGCAGAATAAGGCAGCTGCTTGGTTTCGGAATGCGTCGGCATCTTGGGGTCTTTCGCGAGTGACTTCGCGATAGGATGTCGTAAACTCCGCGTCGAAAATCAACCCTTGAACTGGTCTGAGGTCGCTATGACGCATTCCCCCTACGTGATTGATGAAATGATTAGCGCCAAAGCCATTGCCGCACGCATCGAAGGCCTGGCCCGCGAAATTCAGACTGAATTCTCGGGCACAAGTAAGTTGGTTGTCGTGGGGCTTCTGCGTGGGTCATTTGTTTTTATCGCCGACCTTGTGCGCGAATTGGACCTGCCTGTTGAGGTCGATTTTCTAGAGGCGTCTTCCTATGGCGATGCGATGGAAAGCAGCCGTGAAGTGCGCATTTTCAAGGACCTGCGCGGCCAGATTGAAGGGCGCGACGTGCTTGTGGTCGAGGATATTATAGACACCGGCCATACCCTGTCCCATGTCAGCGATTATCTGAAAACCAAACACCCCTCGCGGCTGCGTTCCATCGCGCTTTTGGATAAACCCGCCCGGCGCGAGGTTGATTTCAAAGCCGATTGGACCGGTTTTGAAATCCCTGATGAATTTGTGGTAGGGTATGGGATCGATTTTGCGCAGCGCAACAGAAACCTGCCGCATATCGGCAAGGTGCGCTTCGTTGAGGCGGAAGAGGGGGCTTAACGCCCTTCCTGCCCGCGCCTGTTGCGCAGCCAGGCCCATATCGCAATCACACCCCCGTCAAAGACCACGGCAGTTGTAATCGTCGGCAAGATCGCGGTGTTGCCGATATCCTTCCACAGGAAAATACTTACCCCTAATTTGGCAAGCGCCCCAAGGTTGGCAACAGCCAGCCCGTACCAGAAACTGCGTTTCCAAAACGCCGCGGCCAAAAGCCACAAAAAGATGACGACCGCCGATACAAATCCGACCCAGCCAAGCAATGTCAGCCCTTCGAGCATCTCACGTTCTTTTTGCAGAAAGTCGATCACGTAAGGTTTGGGTATGTCGGGGGCTGGAAAGATCACGGCGCTGATTGGGAAAAAGACCGCCAAAGCAATGGTGCCAATCAGGCTGCGAAACCAAGCTGCGGCGCAAAAGGCCAGCATAATCAACGGGCGGGTATACCAGCTTAGCTCATTATGGTGCCTGGCCCAGGCCCAATCTGCGATGTCTGCCCAAAATTCCATATGCGACCTTTGCTGCAAATTTGTATGCGGACCCTAACGACGGTTCTATTCAGACGCGAGCCACGAATGCGCATTGCTCGCCGTGCACATGCCGGGGTAGGTTGGGTCAAAACGGAGTGGACGATGCGTGTTTTCTTTACAGGAGGTAGCGGTAAGGCTGGCAAGTGGTCCATCCGGCATTTGCAAGAAAAGGGTCATTCGGTTGTGAATGCGGACCGCGTCCCCTCTGGTCTGGATGTGTCTGAATTACTGATTGATTTATGTGATGCAGGCCAAGTGATTGGTGCCATGTCGCAATTCACCGATTTTCCTGAATTGGATGCGGGCACGGGCGTGCCCCGCTATGATGCAGTGGTCCATTTCGCGGCTGTTCCGCGCGTGATGATTGGCACCGATGGTGAATGTTTCCGCCAAAACACTTTAAGCACTTATAATGTCATTGAGGCGGCCATAAAGCTGGGGATTCCAAAGGTGATCTTTGCCAGTTCTGAGACCACATATGGCGTCTGTTTCGCCGATGGTGAGGTCAAGCCTGACTATGTACCTGTGGATGAAGACCACCTCACAGTGCCCCATGACAGCTATGCGATGTCCAAAATCTGCAACGAGGCGACGGCAAGATCCTTTCAGGCCCGCACGGGCTGCGACATATACGGGCTGCGTCTGAATAATGTGATTGAACCACATGAATATGCGGAAAACTTCCCTGCGTTTATGAAAGACCCCGCAACACGCCGCCGCAATATCTTTGGCTATATCGATGCCCGTGATCTTGGTCATATGGTTGATTGTTGTCTTTCTACCGATGGTCTGGGCTATCAGATCTTTAATGTCGCCAATGACGATATGTCTGTTGCGATCACGTCGGATGAGGTGATCGCCCGTTTCTATCAAGATGTCCCCGTCCGCCGATCTATGCGCCCGGATGAGACGTTTTTTGCGAATGACAAAGCCAAGAAAATGGTTGGCTTTGCGCCGAAACATTCCTGGCGCGACGTGTTGTCATGACGAATTTCCCCAGTTTTGATTTGACCGCGTTTGAGACCGCAACGGGCGAGGCGCGCGCGGGGCTGGCCCTGCGTCTGGATGAGATTTGCCGCAGCATTGGCTTCTTGGTTCTGCGCGGCCATGGTGTCGATCCGCAGGTGATTGACGATGTCTGGCAGGCCGTCGGGGAATTCTTTGCACAAGACCCGGATGCGAAAGGGCAAGTGGCGCCGCCATATCAAGGTTACCCCTATGGTTATCTGGGCCCCAATGCCGAGGCTTTGGCCCGCTCGCGCGGGGAAGATACGCCGCCCGATCTGAAGGAGAGCTTCAATGGCGGCCCGCTGAGCGTGCCTGCACAGGCCAGTGCCGAGGCGCTTGATTTTTGCTACAAACCCACGCTTTGGCCCGACTTGCCAGGGTTTCGCCCCGCATGGGAGGCCTATTACGCCGCGATGGAGGATTTGGCTGAGCGGATCATGCGCGCCTTTGCGGCCGCATTGCAGCTGCCCGATGATTTCTTTGCGCCGATGATTGGCCATCCAATTTCGGCCCTGCGTGCTTTGCATTATCCAGCGACGCTTGGCGCGCCCGAGGTGGGCCAGCAGCGCGCTGGGGCACATTCGGATTATGGATCGCTGACGATCTTGCTGCCTCAACCGGGCCGCCCCGGGCTTCAGGTGCAGCAGGGCAGTGCATGGGTTGACGTGCCCGCACCACAGGATGCCTTTGTGATCAATATCGGCGATCTGATGGCCCGCTGGACGGCGGATCGCTGGGTTAGCACGCTGCACCGTGTTGTGGCGCAGCCGGGCCAAAAGGCGCGCTTTTCACTGGCGTATTTCCATCAGCCTGATTGGGACGCCAATATCGCCCCCTTAGATGGCTCAACCGCCTATCCGCCTGTCCGTTCGGGTCCCTATTTGATGGGCAAATTCAAGGCGACTGGCGTTTGAAACCTGGCAGTGATTATCCTGTTGCGGTGATGGATGGGACATGCGCCCTATGCTGTTGGGGCGCCCGTATGCTGCACCGGATGGACAAAGGCGGCGCCATACGTATTGCTGCCATCCAATCCGATACCGGCGCTGCACTGATGCTTGCGCATGGGCTTGATCCGCTGGGCCCTGAAAGCTGGCTTTTCATCGAAAACGATCATGTCTGGCGTGACTTTGATGCGGTGATTGCAGTTGGTTCACGCTCGGGCGGTTTGGGCCGGGTCTGTCTGCTGCTCCGTTGCATCCCGCGCGCGTTGCGCAATTGGCTTTGTGCGCGTGTGGCGCGCAACCGTTATCGGCTCTTTGGGCGGGCCGATTTCTGCACGGTGCCTGATGCCGCTTTTCAAGCAAGGCTTTTGCCATGAAAGCGGTGATCCTGGGCGGATATGGCGTTTTTGGAGAGCGGCTTGCACGGCTGTTGCTGCGTGATGGGCATGAGGTCATTGTCGCTGGACGGACAGCCAATAAGGCCGAGGCTTTGGCCCAGGAATTGGGCGCATCGGCGCTGGTTGTTGATCGGACCGGTCCGCTGGATGCGCTTTGGGCCGAAAAACCAGATGTGCTGATCGATGCAGCCGGCGCCTTTCATGCCTATGGCGATGATCCCTATGGCTTGCCAAAGCAATGCATCGCGCACGGTCTTCACTATCTGGATTTGGCGGATGACCCGGCCTTTTGTGCTGGCATTGCGGAGCTTGATAAAAGCGCCAAAGATGCCGGTGTCTTTGTTCTGTCGGGCGTGTCCAGCGTGCCCGCGATCTCATCGGCGGCAGTGGCGGCCTTGGCGCAAGATATGCGTGAGATTGATACGATCAGCACGGCCATCTTGCCAGGCAATCGCGCCCCGCGCGGACGGTCGGTTGTGGCAAGTATATTGCATCAATGCGGCCGGCCATTTGACGTGCAAATCGACGGGGTCGCCTGCCCGCACCGTAGCTGGTCTGAACCAGAGCGTTTTGATTTGGGCGGCGGCCTGATCCGCCAAGGTTGGATGATTGAGGTTCCCGACCACCGGCTATTTGCCCCATATTTCAAAGCGCGCAGCGTGTTCTTCCGGGCCGGGCTTGAGCTGGGCGTGATGAATTACGGGTTAGGCGTCTTATCCTCGCTGCGCCGCTATTCGGGTTTTGGGATCGCGCCCTGGTTTGTTGGGCTGATGGTGCGGATGGCCCAGCTTCTGTGGCCCTTTGGATCGGATCGCGGCGGCATGTATGTATCCGTGACGGGGCGCGGCGCAACGGGATGGGAACGCAAAGAATGGTGCCTGGTCGCAGAAGCGGGTGACGGCCCGTTCATCCCAGCCGTAGCAGCGCGCGCGATTTTGCGACAGCCAGAGGCGATTAACACTGGCGCGCGCCCGGCGCTTGCGACATTGCCCTTGGCCAGGATTGAGGCCGCGATGGCTGATCTGCAGGTGACGACAAGAATGGTCGATCATCCGATGACCCCTTTGTTCCCACGCCAGCTTAAGGATCAGTTCGCACAGCTTCCGCCATCTGTTCAGCAGGCGCATGCGGTTTATGGGCCCCGCCGTTGGTCGGGTAAGGCGCGGGTGAGCCGCGGGGCATCGCTTTGGGCGCGGATGTTGGCGCGGCTCTTTGGCTTTCCTCCGGCGGATGAAAATGTGCCCGTGACAGTCGCAATGATCCCCCAAAGGGATGGTGAGCTATGGGAACGGCAGTTCGGCGGCAGATTATTTCGGTCTTTTCTGCGCGAAAAGGATGGAAAGATGACCGAGCGGTTCGGGCCGTTTACTTTTCGGCTGGGCCTGCATGTGTCGGGGGGACAGCTGCATTTCCCGGTTGAGGCCGGGCGGTTGGGCCCGCTGCCAATACCGCGATTTTGTCTGCCGCAAAGCGTTGCCTGTGAATATGAACAAGATGGACGGTTTCATTTTGATGTAGCGTTGAAGGCGCCGATCACGTGCGGTCTGATTGTCCATTATCAAGGCTGGCTGGAACGGGCGGCTACAGCGACACAAGACAAGATGAGTTCAGACTCGCCATCTCTAAGCATCAGCGATCGAAATGAGGAGGCTGTTTAGTGGCCACAGCGCGTTGAATGCAGACATGATCTGCTCTTCCAGCGTGCCGCTACTTTCCAATTCACGGCTGGCGACGACACCTTTCATGCGCAGTAACGAAGCAGCAGGATGGTCTTTGTCAAAGGGGGCTGGCACGCGTTTCAGGGCGGGTTCCCGAAACGTAAAACCCTGCCCGGTCAGATCAGTGGTGATTGCCGTGATCCGGTCTGTATCCAAATCCACCATCTGCCGCCAGTTAGAGAGTACGGGCTTATCAAACCCCATGATGCCTGCGCCCGTTGTGACGTAATCCCGGCCGACACCGAAAAAGAAAACAGGGTCTTGCGGCGCCCCGCTTTCCACCCGCCACATCATATGAAGATGGGTGTTATACGGGGTTTTGTCCTTTGAGAACCGCACATCCCGATGCGGCCGAAAAAGCTTGGTATGGATGGGGAGATCGGTCAGCTTCGCGAGGGGGGCTGCAATGTCTTCGAGCAATTGAAGGGCAGGTGCCTTCAGCTTGGTGTCATAAGTCGGTTTGTTGTCCTGCCACCAGGTCTTGGTGTTATTCGCGGCCAGTGCTTCATAGAATTGCACTGCATCGCTAATCAATGTGTCGTTCTTTGACATCTGGCTGTCCTCCGCTGGCAAAAACCTGCCATGCATTGCAATCGATTGTCTATGGACGCGTGCCCTGGTTCTGGCTTAAGCCTTGCTGATGACTGGGTCAGCACAGACATATCGACAACATGCGCGCGCGATATATGTGCTGGGAATGCCGCTGATTCTGAGCAATTTGGCCCAGTTCGCGATCCATATCACAGATACAATCATGCTCGGCTGGTACGATGTAACGGCATTGGCCGCATCCACCATTGCGGGGACGATGTTCTTTATCACATTTATTGTGGGCGCCGGTTTTGCGCAGGCTGTCACGCCCCTGGTTGCGGCGGCCGCAGAAGAGAATGACGATGTGCAGGTTCGCCGTGTCACGCGGATGGGGCTGTGGCTGTCTGTGTTCTATGGGGTCGCGATAACAATCCCTTTCTTTTGGACAGAAAAGATCCTGATCGCCATTGGCCAAGATCCTGCCGTGGCTGAACTGGCGCAGATTTACTTGTGGATTGCGATTTGGCAGATGGTGCCAGCTTTGATCGTGATGGTCTTGAAGTCTTTTCTGGCCGCATTGGAACATACGGCCATCATCCTTTGGGCAACGGGTGGGGCGGCGGTCCTGAATATATTTGTAAATTACGCGCTGATTTTCGGAAATTGGGGCGCGCCTGAACTGGGCATTCGCGGCGCCGCAATCGCGTCGCTTAGTGTGACAGCCATCAGCGTTTTGATCCTGCTTATCTATACGCTGCGCCGTCTGCCGCAATATCAGCTGTTCCGGAATATCTGGCGCAGTGACCGTGATGTGATGGCCCGCGTGTTCCGCGTCGGCTGGCCAATTGGGCTGACATCTTTGGCCGAAGGTGGCCTTTTCAGTGCGGCTGCCGTGATGATGGGGTGGATCGGCCCGATCCCGCTGGCTGCCCATGGTATTGCAATCCAGCTGTCGGGGCTGACCTTTATGGTTCATATCGGCTTTTCGCAGGCGGCGACGGTGCGTGCCGGTCGGGCGCTGGGCCGCAAAGATGAGCTGGCGCTGCGCCGCGGAGGAAAGACCGCTATTGCGATGTCGGCCTGCTATGCATTGGCCACGTCCGTCGTCTTTGTGGTGTTCGCCGAGCAGCTTGTCGGACTTTTCATTGACCCCGATGAGCCGCAGCGCGCGGCCCTGCTTGAGGTTGGTGTCAGTCTCATCATCCTTTCGGCTGTGTTCCAGCTGGTTGATGGGCTGCAGGTTATGGCACTTGGGCTGCTGCGCGGGGTGCAGGATACGGCAGTGCCGATGATCATGGCATCATTCAGCTATTGGGGTATCGGTTTACCATGTAGCTATGTGCTGGCCTTCCCGCTGGGCTTTGGTCCGGCAGGCCTATGGGCCGGGCTGGTTGTGGGACTTGCGCTTGCGGCGGTTACGTTGTCCTGGCGTTTTTGGGGGTATGCGGTATATCGGGCGACAGCTTAGATACCATCCAGCAGCTCAAGGTCACGCAGACGCAGGCGTGGGCTTTTCATGTCGCCGAAGTCTTCCAAATCAATCTTATGTGGGAACAGCGCGAGATATTGCGCCAGCATATCACCGCGCAGCCCAAGCGCAAAGGCCGTGCCAGGATGCAGGCTTTCGATTTCGACACCATTGACCGACAGGCTTTGGTGCCGTTCGAACCCAAGTTGGTAGACACGCACTGGCGCAGCAGGGCGCAGTTCGATGATGTTGATCCCATCCAGAAAGTCCCGCATCGGCAAAAAGGCAGAGCCACGCCCCGTCAGGGTGCGAATACCCGGCGAGCGGTGCAAAAGCCGCGCTGTGGGGCCGAGAATAAGATCGGGTGAGGGGCGGTTTGGGCCCAACGCCTCGGCGGTGATCCGGGTCAGACTGTGCTGTGCGGCATCGGCACAGGGTCTGGCTGGGTCAACTGTCATCGAGCCGCGCCAAAGCAACTTGTCATATTGCATATTTGCCAGGCGGATTTCATCCCCCGGCAAAAGATCTTCGACAGCCATCGGCCCGGCTTTGGTCTGAACGATCGCGCCATGGCCCAAGGCCCCAAAGGCATCTTCAAACGACGCGATGGCTGGTGCCTCGCGGGTTAATTCGTTGATTTGGTTGTCGGGTGTTAGATAGGTAATGCTGTATTTGCGCAGCGGAAATTGCGTGCGCGCTGTCCCGCTGGGCGAGGACGGGGAGCGGGGTGATGTTTTCCCCCGTGGGCCAGAGCGGGCCCCATTTGACGAAGGTATTTTATCCATGGAATGGACCGTTCGATCGCCGATATATCATTCTTGATATGTTTGGCGGTCGCACGCGGAACTAAGCGCGGCGCGCTTCGGCATTGCGTGGCAGGCGGACCAGCTTCGTCTTGGCTTGCCGACGTGCGATCATGGCTTTGCGCGTCTCGCCGCGCTCCCATGGCATGGGTGTGTCATATGCAGCGACGGCGGCTTCGAGCGATTTTTGCCAGCGGCTTTTCATCTGATACCTCTTTTCTTCATCAGCGGGGCTTCTATTTCCGCCGTTAAGCCTAACTTGTCGGACCAAACTGGCGACAGTTTGACGCTGAGACGACAAGCGCAGATCAAACAAGAAATACTGGTAAAATGACTCTATGTATCTGAAATAATGTATATTTTACCTGCTTTCGGCGTCAAGTATGATGAACCGGAGTTTAACGGAATGTGCCGTGATCGCCGTCTTGCCATATTACCGCCCTGATGTTGCGAGGGGGCACGCTTGATCGGCCTTATTTGAATGTCGCTGGCCAGATGGCTTTCACGCAGCACCGAAAACGGCTGGTGTCGACCTTCGGCTTGCCAGATAAACCCATCAAACGGATAGAGGACAAAGATATGGTCACATCACGGGACATCCCCATCGGCGTTGCTTTGATCGGTGCGGGTATGATTGCCAAAACCCATGTGGCCGCGCTGTCGGCGGCGCGTGATATTGCACGGCTATCCGCGATTGTCTCGCGCAACCCCGACAAGGCGTATTATCTGAAAGATTTTTATGAAGGGCCTGCGCCAGTCTTCACATCAGATATTGCTGCAGTCGCCGCTGATCCATCGATTGAGATCGTGATCATCGCGACACCGCCAAGCGTGCGTCATGAAATCATCGGCACATTCGCAAGCGCTGGCAAGCATATCCTTCTTGAAAAGCCGGTGGCGCGCAACAGCCGCGAGGCGCAGGACGTTGTTGAGATATGCGCGGCGCATGGTGTCACATTGGGTATGTTGTTCCAGCACCGGATGCGGGCGCCTGCAATGGCTGCGGCCCGGCATGTCGCGAGCGGTGCGCTTGGTAAGCTTGGATTGGTTGAGATCGCTGTTCCGCTCTGGCGGGCGCAATCCTATTATGATGAGCTTGGTCGCGGAACCTATGCGCGCGATGGCGGCGGGGTGATGATCACCAATGCAATCCATTCTATTGATCTGGCGCTTAGCCTGACTGGCCCGGTCATACAGGTACAAGCGATGACCGCCACAACGCCGCTGCATCAGATGGAGGCCGAAGACTTTGCCACTGCGGGTCTGACATTTGCGAACGGGGCGGTGGGTACTTTCACGGCCAGCACGGCTATGTTCCCGCACCGCACCGAAACGATCACCTTGCATTTTGAAAACGGGTCATTGCGGATGGATAAGGACGCGCTGGATGTTCATTGGCGCGATGGCCGACATCAGATCGAGGGTCAGTCAAGAACAGAAGCTGCTGTTGCCTCGCTCACGGGGCGGTTTGAGTGGCATCAAGCCGTCATCGAAGATTTTATCGCCGCGATACGGGCAGGGCAGGCGCCAATGGTTACAGGACGTGAGGCGCTGGCATCGCATCGTCTGATTGAGGCGATTGAACGCTCGTCTCAGGCAGGGACCATTGTCGATGTGCCGCAAGGCTGATCAAAGGCGGATGGCTGAGATCAGTCGCCCATAATCAGCCTCGCGCTGATGAACAGAGCGGCGGTAGCTATAGAACCGGTCTGGATCAGCATAGGTGCAGTGCCGGGTCCAGCTGGTCTTGCCGACGCCAAAGCTGCGCAGGCGGTGTATGCCAAAAGCGGGTAGATCAAATTGGAAACGTCCATCTTTGCCGGCTGCAAAAAACCTGCTATGGCTGTCGTCAACGTCCAGAAACTGTGTCCGAAACTCCGGGCCGACTTCGTAATTGCGTTGACTGATCGACGGGCCAATCACCGCTGTGATATTGGCCCGGGCAGCGCCAAGCGTTTCCATCTGCCGTACCGTTTCCTCAAGTACCCCGTGCAACGCGCCTTTCCAGCCGGCATGGGCCGCGCCAATGACCCCGGCTTTTTGATCCGAAAACAGCACCGGCTGGCAATCCGCAGTCAAAATGGATAGGGCGACACCCGGCGTTGCAGTGACAAGCCCATCGGCCTTGGGGTGATGGTGCATCGCGTCCATGACGGGCACGACCACTGCAGAATGGATTTGATGCACCCCAACCAAACGGTCTGGCGCGACCTGCAACTGCGCCGCTACGCGCTCGCGGTTGATTTCAACCACGTCATGTTGGTCAGAGCTGCCAAAACCGCAATTCAGTCCCGCAAACACGCCCGATGACGCGCCGCCTTTGCGGGTAAAGAACCCGTGCTGGGTGCCTTGCAAGGCCGGATGGGTGATCGCTTCTAGTGTCATGGCTCTAATCCTGGTGGCGGATTTGCGTCGCGGGGCGTGATCCCGATGACTTTGAATAGCTCACCCATTTCAGCCGGGTGGGTCAAGCGCCGATGTGCCTTGATATGCGTATCAAGCGCATCACCTGTCAAATTCCGCGCCAAAGCCTGCGCCCGTTCGGTGATGCCGAGCCGTTCTAGAAACACCCCTTGGGTCGTCAACCGGCTATGGGTGGCCTTCTGTGTACCCTGCGCGATTGCGGCAAAATCGACATGTGCAGTCAGGTCCGCCGCACCCGGGGCGGCTAAGACATCGGCCCGCGCGTGACCTGCGAGGGCTTGCAACGTGTCCCCTTGCGATTGCCAATCGCCGTAATCAATGATCAGCGCGGCCCCGCCATGGGTTGCGATACGGTCATCGATTTCGGCGGTGATCGCTGGCAAGGCGGGGCAATATTCGACCAGATCCCCATCTTGCGTGTCTTCTAGCCGATGCGCCAATGCGCCCAGCGGGGCAGGATCAGACAGACCGAAGGTAAGCGTGCCATCAGGCGCCCCGATCATCCGTTCCCGCCATCCGCCGCCTTCGCGGATAAATTGCCGGATGGGCAATGCGTCGAAAAATTCATTGGCGATCAGGAAAAGGGGCACCTGGGGAAGTGTGTCAATCTGATCATGCCATGTGGCATCCGGCACTAGCTGCGCTTGTTTGCGCCGCAATGGCTTGGACGTTTCTACAAAATGCACAGCAACGGCGTCGTGAAAGCCGGGCACCCGCCGCGTGGCGCGCAAGATATCGGCCATCAATGTGCCGCGCCCGGGGCCAAGCTCGGCCAAGATGCAATTGCCGGGTTTGCCTTGCTCGATCCAGGTTTGCGCCAGCACCAGACCGATCAATTCGCCAAACATCTGGCTGATCTCTGGCGCGGTAATGAAGTCCCCTGCCACGCCCAGCGGATCGCGGGTGGCGTAATAGCCATGTTCGGGATGCATCAGGCATTCAGCCATATAGTCAGCCAGGCTGATCGGGCCGGCCTGCGCGATGCGGGCAACCAGAAGATCACCCAGCGCTGTCATCTGCGCCGGGCAAAGAAAATCAGCATTAGGCCGACAACAATCATCGGAAGCGTGAGTAGCTGTCCCATGGTCAGCCCGTAGCCGTTATAATGTAGGGCGAGCCCTAATTCGTTGCCAATGCTGACAAATTGCGCATCGGGCTGGCGGACGAACTCAACCAGAAAACGGGCAAAGCCGTAACCTGCAAAAAAGACACCCGTCAGAAGCCATGGTTTTTTCAACCCACCAAAGCGGAAGGCTAGCAGCATCAGGATCGTGCCAAGCAGCAAACCTTCAAGCCCCGCCTCATAAAGCTGCGAGGGGTGCCGCACGCAGGGCGTGCCAACCGTGGCACAAGATTGCGCTGCAGCGCCAGGAAAGATGACGCCCCAGGGCAGGTCCGTCGGGCGGCCCCAAAGCTCGGCATTGATGAAATTGGCGCAGCGGACCAAGAGCACGGCAGGTGTGGCCGAGACCGCGATGATATCGGCCAGATCGGGTAGGGGCACTTTGTGCCTGCGGCTGAACAGGTAAACGCCCACCACGACGCCCAGAAAGCCGCCATGAAAAGACAGCCCGCCCTCCCAGATTTTCAGAATATCCAGCGGATTGCTGAGATACTCACCTGGTCTGTAAAACAGCACATAGCCCAAGCGGCCGCCGCCAATAACACCCATGACGATGTAGGTGAGCAAATCTTCAAGTTGGCTGATCTGCATCGGCGCGCCATTCCGCCAAAGCTGCGGTCGGCGCAATGCGGCTTTTATGATCTGCCATCCCAGATAGATCCCGACCACATAGGCCATGGCGTACCACCGCAAGGTGATCGCGATACCAAACAGCGTGACTGAGAAAATCTCAGGCGAGATATCGGGAAAGGGAATTGCTGCGAACATAGGGCCATTCCTTGTCCGGGGCTGCCACGAAGTCAACCAGCCTTGTTGGGTTGTGCCGACCTTTGCTTAACCCCATATAAGAGGTAATCGGATTTGGAGAGAGCCATGCAGAGCAAGAACAAGTTTTTCGACGATCTTAGCCAGCTGATGACAAATGCCATGGGGGTGGCGCAGGGTGCTAAGGACGAAGCGCAGACCGCAATGTCATCGATGATGGATCGTTGGCTTGCTGATCGTGATTTCGTCACGCGCGAGGAATTTGATGCCGTTCGGGCAATGGCGCAAAAGGCCCGCGAAGAGAATGATGCGCTTGCTGCACGTTTGGCGGCCTTGGAAGCGGAAAAGAAATAAGCGCCGGTTTGCGCGAAATTTCGGAACTTTCCCCCTAGGTTTGCGCAGCAATCCTACGCATGATGGGGGCAGATGAATATTCCAGACAGGAGAGACCGATGGACCTAGGCAATATTGTAGGCAAATTGGCGGGCGCAGTAGGCGGCGGCGATTTCGACTTTGCAGCAAAGCTTGAAGAGCTGGGTGTCGATGCATCCATGCTTGAAAACCTCGATATTGAGGCCGCGAAAACCTTTATCGAGGAAAAAGGATTTGATCTTTCCATGCTTGATAGTCTCGGCCTGGACCTTGACGACTTGATCGCAAAGTTCACCGGCAAAGCCTGAACCGGGTTTGAGGCCCCTTAAAACATGACAAAAGGCGCGGCAATCTATCTATTGCCGCGCCTTTTGTGCATTCGCGGTTCTAAAAGTGGTAGGAAACACGCAGCATTGCGGTTGTGAATTCAATATCAAGACCGGTGTCATCCACATCATCGAATTGATGCATCAACACTTCACCCCCGACCGAGATATTCTGCGACACCATTACGTCCGCACCAATCCCAAAAAATGGGGCCGTGTCCGACAACTCATAAGTGAAACCTGCCGTCTCTGCCTCACCCGATGCATAGGCAAGGCCCGCGGTTCCATACAAAAACGCGGGGCCCACATCTGCACCGGCGCGTAGTTTCAGATGCATCAGGGTTTCCAGATCAAGGGTCGCGCCGCTTTCATCCGCCTCAAGCACGTCAGAGGTGGTGTTGTAATCCAGCTCAACCCCGGCCTTCATCGCGCCAAAAGCACGCTGGACACCTGCGTGAAGCCCGTAAAGCGTGCCGCTGGCCTCTTCGGTACCCAATGGGCCCTCAACGATGATGAACGGAAGGTCGGCGGAAATGGCGCCGACCTGGGCGCCGACATACCAATCATTAGGCGGGACAATGGCGGGCGGAACGGCTTGCAAGACGGGGATGATCGGCTCGCTCAAGCCGCCGGCGCTGGCCGTGCTTGCCGATGCAATCGCGGTAAGAATGATACTATGAAGTCTATAATTTTTCATGGAAGCCTCTTGTATTTTGGGTTGAAAGAAGACGGGTAAAAACGGGCAATTGTTAACGCGAAGGGGGAAATTGACCGGGCGCGACATGCAAGCGCCCGGCCAGAGTTTGGTTCGAAATGATTGGATGTTGCCCTAAAAGTGGTAGGACACCCGCAGCATGGCCGTTGTCAAATCAACCTCCAAACCTTCTTCACCGCTGAAATCCTCGAAATTATGGACCAGCACTTCGCCCCCGACCGAGATGTTCTGGCTGACCATCACATCGGCCCCAAGACCGTAGAACGGGGCGGTGTCGCTTTCATCAAAAGGGTCACCAACAACCGGTTCAGCCGAAAGCGATGCGTAAGCCAACCCGGCGGTGCCATAGATAAAGGCTGGGCCAACCTCGGTACCGGCGCGCAGCTTCAGATGGGCCAACGTGTCCATCTCAATGACGGTATCGGTGCCGCTGTCTTCAAGATCGACATTGGAGGTGTTGTAATCAATCTCAATCCCGGCAGTCAGGCTGCCGAATTGGCGTTGTACACCTGCGTGCAGGCCAAAGAATGGACCGGACAGATCAACCTGTTGTTGTTCACCGGCGTCGCCATTGCTGACAACCTCACCTTCGCCTGGCCCGGCTTGCAAACCTGCATACCAATCAAGTGGCTGCGCAATCGGGGCCGGGGGAACGGGCAGGGGCGCCGGAATAATCGGGTCTGCCAATCCGCCAGCGATTGCGGTGTTTGCGAACAGGCAGCCTGCAACAGTCAGTAAATATTGATGTTTCATTTCAAATCCTTTGGCTTTCTAACATCGATGGCAGCCGGGAAATTTGGTTTGCAAAGACCGTCGACTGCCGTGCTTGAGGTTCTAGCCAAGGGATGAAAACACCGGAAGTTTATGACCCGCATAGTGCTTATGCAGTTTTGCATCGGTGGGGTTGTTCCTGGACAAAGGCCCGGAAAATTGCACCTGTTAAGTCACAATCGCAGTTGCGTTCCTGGCCGGGTAGCCCCAGTCTGGCCCCTGAAAAACAGGAGCGTTCTCATGAATATCGACCTTCTCAAGCGGCTGTGTGAAACCCCCGGTGTTCCCGGACATGAGCACCGGGTGCGCGATCTGATCACATCCGAAATTGATGGCATTTTTGACACAGTTGAGACCGATCCGATGGGCTCGCTTCTGTGCCGCAGGGACGCAGTGAAAGATGACGCGCCCAGAATCATGCTGCTTTGCCATATGGATGAGATCGGATTTCTGGTCAGCCATATCGACAAAAAGGGGTTTCTGTATTTGCAGCCCGTTGGCGGCTTTGACCCCCGCAACCTGTTTTCACGCCGGGTTTTGGTTTGCACCGATGAGGGCGATTATAAAGGCGTGATGAACCCGGGCGGCAAGCCGATCCATATCTCTGCCCCGGAAGATCGCAAGAAAGTACCTGATGTGGGTGAGTTTTTTGTTGATTTGGGCCTGGGTGAAGCAGCCCGCGATCTTGTCAAAATCGGCGATTTTGTTGTGATGGATGAACCATTCCTTGAGATGGGCGATAAATTCGTCTCCAAGGCGCTGGATAACCGGATCGCTTGCTGGCTTGGGATCGAGGCGATGCGCCAACTTGGCGATCAGGGCAAAGGCGCCGAGATTCACGTGGCTTTCACCTGTCAGGAAGAGGTCGGGCTGCGTGGCGCACGAACAGCATCTTTTGCAATCAAACCTGATATTGGTTTGGGTATTGATGTCACCCTTGCATGCGACACGCCGGGTATCCCAGATAAAGACGCGACCACGCAACAAGGTGAAGGGTTCGGTCTGCATGTCCGAGATTCGTCGTTCATCGCAGACAAAGCGCTGGTATCCGAGATCGAAACGCTCGCCCGCGACAAAGAGATCCCCTATCAACGTACCATGCTCGCTGCAGGCGGACAGGACGGGGCGGCGGCGCAACAGGCCGCGGCGGGTGCACGCGCAGTGGGGATCACTGTCGGCACACGCTACATCCATACGGTGACCGAGATGATTGATAAGGGTGATCTGCAAGCCGCGCTGGATATCCTGGTGGCCTATCTGGCCGCATTCGACGGGTAAAGGCGAAGGGTCCGCATCATCGACATCTCTGTTTTCGTGGTGTTGGCCCTTGGGGCCGTCATCGCAGGTTTCGTGAACGGGTTCGCAGGCTTTGGTACGGCATTGGTCGCATCGGGATTTTGGTTTCTCGTGTTGCCTGCCGATGTCGTGCCGCCTTTGATCATCATCTCTGCTTTGGCGGGGCAGGTGGTTGGGCTGATCCGCTTGTCAGGACAAATGAAATGGGGCCGGTCGGCGCATTTGGTGTCCGGCGGGCTTGTTGGCGTGCCGCTTGGGGCCGCGTTATTGGGATATCTGAACCCTCAGGCCGTAAAGGCCGCGATTGGCATTTTTCTGGTGATCTATGCAGCACTGCAATTCAGAGGGCTGCCCGATCTGATCCGGAACGATCACAAAGATGGGCGCGCGGACCGGTTTGTGGGTTTTTTCGGGGGCATCCTGGGTGGTTTCGCCGGGCTATCGGGGCCTGTCCCCTTGGTCTGGCTGCAATTGAACAAACTGTCGCCCATTGCGCAGCGCGAGCGTTACCAGCCATTTAACCTCATTATCCTTGGCTTCGCAGCCATCATGCTTGTGTTCTTTGGCAAGCTCGACCGGACGCTCATGATCTATGGGGCCGTTGCGGTGCCATGCAGCATGGTTGGGGCGGCCATCGGGGTGCGCGCGTTCATCGGTGTCAGTGCCGCCACCTTCAACAACGTGGTTCTTGGGCTGCTCTTGCTTTCCGGCGGCATAATCGTCGTGCAGAGCGCAGCGTTTTGAATGGCGTTACCGTTCTGCTTTTGAGGCCTGACCCTAGCTGAGCCCCGCGCAGAAATCGATGATCCGCTGGCACGCCTCTTTGAGCGCCTCATCTGACGTTGCATAGCTGACCCGGAAGTTGGGGCTGAGCCCGAAGGCTGCTCCGAACACCACGGCCACGCCGGTTTCTTCCAGCAGCGCGGTTGCAAAGACTTCGTCGTTTTCGATCAGGGTCCCGGCCGCGCTGGTTTTTCCGATGCATCCCGCGATGGAGGGGTAGACGTAGAACGCGCCCTCGGGCTTGGGGCAGATGATCCCCTCTGCCCGGTTCAGTATATCGACTACAAGGTCCCGCCGTCGTTCGAACAATGCGTTATTGGGGCGTAGGAAGTCTTGCGTGCCGTTCAGCGCTTCGACCGCCGCGTGTTGGCTGACCGAACAGGGGTTTGAGGTGGATTGCGATTGCACTTTGCGCATCGCTTTGATTAGCATTTCTGGCCCCGCCGCATAGCCGATCCGCCAGCCGGTCATCGCGTAGGCTTTGGAGACCCCGTTGACCGTCAGTGTCCGGTCGTAGAGCTGTGGTTCGACCTGTGCGGGCGTGCAAAACTTGAAGTTTCCGTAGGCCAGATGTTCGTACATGTCGTCTGTCATGATCCAGACATGCGGGTGGCGCAGCAGCACGTCTGTCAGTTCTTTGAGCTCTGACCAGCTGTATCCGGCCCCAGTGGGGTTTGAGGGCGAATTGAACAGGAACCATTTGGTTTTGGGCGTGATCGCGGCCTCAAGCTGGGATGCGGTGATTTTGAAATTGGCCTCAAGCGTGGCCTCGACCGCGACGGGTTCGCCCCCGGCCAGCAGCACCATGTCGGGGTAGCTGACCCAGTAGGGGGCGGGGATGATCACCTCATCGCCGGGATTCAGGGTGGCCATGAAGGCGTTGTAGAGCACTTGTTTGCCGCCGGTGCCTACGGTCACTTGCGCCGGGGTGTAGGACAGGTCGTTGTCGCGGGTGAATTTGGCGCAGATCGCCTCTTTCAGTTCTGGAATGCCATCAACGGCGGTGTATTTCGTCTTTCCATCCGCGATGGCTGCGCGCGCGGCGTCCTTGATGTTCTCGGGTGTGTCGAAGTCAGGCTCGCCCGCCCCAAGGCCGATCACGTCGCGCCCGGCGGCTTTTAGCTCGGCCGCTTTGGTTGTCACGGCGATTGTGGGTGAAGGTTTCACGCGGTCAAGCGTCGCAGATAGGAAAGTCATTTCTGTCATCCGGTGGTAACGAAGGCCTGTCTGTGACATATGACGCGGGCGAAGATGTCGCAAGCAACAAGAGGGGCGCGCATGGCCGAAGATCAGGGATGGTATAGCGAAGATGCGGCAACCTTTGGGGACCGTCTTGCCGGTGCGCGCGAAGCTGCGGGTCTGCGCCAAAAAGGGCTGGCCGAAAAGCTGGGTGTGAAGGTCACAACCGTGATCGGCTGGGAAAATGACCTCAAAGAGCCGCGCGCAAACCGTTTGCAGATGATTTCGGGTATCTTAGGCGTGTCACTAAGCTGGCTTTTGACGGGCGAAGGGGACGGCCCAGAAGCACCTGAAGAAGAAGTGGTGATGTCGGATGATCTGCTGGATCTGCTAGCCGAGATGCGGGCCCTGCGCAGCCAGATTGCCCAATCTGGCGATCGTTTGGGTCGTTTGGAAAAGCGGATGCGCGCAGCATTAAAGGAACGGGTATGACCGAGACACGCGAAAACATGATCAAACGGATGCGCATGCGGTCAATGCGCCGGGGCATCAAGGAAATGGATCTGATTCTATCGGCCTTTGCCGATGTGCATTTGGCGGGCATGGATGGCGACGCATTGGCGCTTTATGATCGTCTACTGACCGAAAATGATCACGATATTTACGGATGGATCGGCGGGCAGTTTGCTGTACCGGCGCATTATAAAGCCTTGATTGACTTGATTGCTACGGGGGCAGAGGGTGTGACGCGCCCTGCATGACGGTACCGCGCGCATATCCAAATAAATCTTCAATTTTTCGCTTTAACTGAATTTTCTTTGTTTCGTCTTATCCGTTGTTTTGAGAAGAAGCGGAGTAGATGATATGAGCATTCATGCAGACTTGGACGTAGCCGCGACCGATGGGATGACTGCGGCGCGCAGCGCAGCTTTCATGGCATCCTATTTGGACGCGTTGACCCTGGTGGAACGGTTGCATCGCCTATTGCTGGACGTGATCAAGGATGAATTCGAACGGGTTGGTGTGCTGGAAATCAACGCAGTTCAGGCCTTGTTGTTGTTCAATGTCGGCGAAAACGAAGTGACGGCCGGTGAATTGAAGACCCGTGGTTACTATCAGGGGTCGAACGTATCCTATAACCTGAAAAAGCTGGTTGATATGGGCTATATGCACCACCAACGCAGCGAAATTGATCGCCGTTCGGTGCGCGTTCGTCTGACCGAAAAGGGGCGCGAGGTGCGCAATGTCGTCGAACAGCTGTTTGCAACCCACGCTGACGGCCTCGTTGACCGCAATGTGCTGGATCAGAATGGGATTGAGGAAATCACGACCTCACTGCGCCGGGTAGAACGGTATTGGACCGAACAGATTCGGTATATTTACTGAAGCGATTGTTCGGCGTGGTTAGGGATGCAGCGCCCGTGACGCGTTTTGTAGTTCAGGCGTATCACCGCCGTTGATGGCCGCGTAAGGTGTCGGGACTACCAAACACCCGTCCCGCAGTGATCGGCAGGTGATGGCAAGGATTCAACTTGCCATCGGGCTCTTCGCGGTTCCCCCGTGGCGGGGGAGGCTGAGGCGAGTTTGGGTGGCGATCCCTTACCCTTTTACCAATGGCCGGTATTTTCCATGCTGGCCCAAGGCTCGGCGATGGGAAGATTGTCGCCAGCTTGCAGCAATTCGACCGAAATATTGTCGGGTGATCGGACAAAAGCCATGCGGCCTTCACGGGGCGGGCGGTTGATGGTTACGCCGTTATCCATCAAGTGTTGGCACATCTCATAGATATTATCGACCTCGTAGGCCAAATGCCCAAAATGCCGCCCGTCGGTTGGTAACGCATCATCGCCATCCCAATTATATGTCAACTCAACCGGGCAATCCTCTTGCCCGGGGGGCGCCATGAAAATCAGGCTGAACCGCCCGGCTTCACTATCGATCCGACGTGTTTCTTGAAGTCCAAGCAGGGCATAGAACGCCATGGATTTTTCCAGATCTTTGACCCGGACCATCGTGTGCAAATATTTGAGTGGCATATGGTGGCTCCCTTCGATGCATTTTCTGTGAAGGTAGCCTTTCCGCCGCGACAGTAAATGTCCAATCTTGCGTTGGGATTTGCATACAACGGATCGGGCTGTTCCCAGTGTGCCGCTGCCACACAGTACAGGTCCCGGATAAGGGTGCTCAACGCGACTGGACCAGATAGGGCTGCGTCATAATTCTAACATTTCCAGAGAAGCACCAATGGCAGTCCCTAGGGGAATCGAACCCCTCTTTCCAGGTTGAAAACCTGGCGTCCTAACCGATAGACGAAGGGACCGCTGTTGGTGCGCCGCTTTTAGGGAATGCGCGGGACAGACGCAAGAGGGTTTTTGCGCTTTTTGTGCGGTTTTTTCAATGCGCCGCTACCGCGTCCTCAAGCCGCAATTGGACAGACTGACGCCCTTGCCAAGTGTTGATTTCAAGTCGTCCGGCCAGATGGAAGCGGGCGCCGTTATGCTGCAGGAGCATCGGCCCGATTGGTCCGTCCATGGCACCAAAGCTGATCGCGTCGATGCGTGCGCCCATGCCATCCCCAAAGCTGATTTTCAGATGGTTCGCACCCACCTGTTTGGCAAACAGAATCTGTACATCGGGAAAAGCAAAGCGTGGGGCAGGGGCACCCGCGCCGAAGGGGCCCGCGTTTTCCATCTGATTGACGAGCTCAATGCTGGCTGCCCCAGGCATCAGTAGCGAATCGATCCGCAAATCCGCAGGGCCGATATCAGCGGCCCCCTGTTTGGCCAAAAGATCGCCTAGCCGCGCCATTGCCGCATCCAGCTGGTCCCGCGCGACGGTCAGGCCCGCGGCCATTTTATGCCCGCCGCCCTTGATGAGCAGTCCTTCATGGGCCGTGCGCTGGATCGCCGCCCCCAGATCGATGCCCGAGACCGAGCGGCCCGAGCCTTTGCCCTCATCCCCGTCCAGCCCAATAACAATGGCGGGCCGGTTCGTCGCCTCTTTCAGCCGTGCGGCCACGATCCCCACAACGCCCGGGTGCCAGCCTTCGCCTGCCGCCCAGACCAGCGGCCCGTCGATGCCGCGCGTCGTTGCCTGTTCCATGGCCTGTTCGCGCACGTTTGCCTCGACCTCGCGGCGTTCGGTGTTCAGCTGGTCCAGCCTTTCGGCCAACGCTTGTGCTTCGGCAGGGTCATCGGTTGCGAGCAGCCGTGCCCCAAGATCAGCCTTGCCGATCCGCCCGCCCGCATTCACCCGCGGACCCAGCAAAAAGCCAAGATGGTAGCTATTGGGCGCCTGATCCAGCCCTGCGATATCCGCGAGGGCCGTCAACCCCACCCGTTGCCTGCGCGCCATCACGGCCAGTCCCTGGCGCACGAAGGCCCGGTTTACCCCCGTCAGCGGCGCCACATCGGCCACAGTCGCCAGCGCCACAAGATCGAGCATCCCCATCAAATCGGGGCCCTTGTGATCCTGCGCGCGCATCTGTCTGTTCGCCTCGACCAGCATCAAAAACACAACGCCAGCGGCGCAAAGATGCCCAAGCGCCCCGTCTTCATCTTGTCTGTTTGGGTTCACCACGGCCCAGGCGGGCGGCAGCGTTTCGCCGCCCAAATGGTGATCCAGAACGATCACATCGGCGCCTGTCGCCGCTGCAATGGGCCCGTGTGAAAGCGTGCCGCAATCAACGCAGATGATCAGCTGATGATCGTCTGCGAGCTGCTTCATCGCTGCCTCGTTTGGTCCATAGCCTTCGTCAATCCTGTCGGGGATATACAGCGTCGCGGGCAGATCCATCGCGCGCAGCCATGTCATCAACAGCGCCGCCGAGGCCCCGCCGTCCACATCATAATCGGCAAAGATCGCGATTTTTTCGCGATCTCTGACGGCTTGTAAAAACCGCGCCGCCGCTTTTTCCATATCGCGCAGCGCATGTGGGTCGGGCAGCAAGTCGCGCAATGTCGGGGCGAGAAACCCCGCCGCCTCCTCCGCGTTGACCCCGCGCCGTACCAATGTGCGGCAAAGCGGGGCAGGCATGTCGCTTGTCTGCGCCATCGCCTCTGATAGCCTGTCTTCCTCGACAGACGGGCCGATCCAGCGCCGTCCTGTTGCGGATTGTGCGACCCCGAGGAACGCATGATCTTGTGTCTGTGTCATCGCCGGCCACATTATAGAAAGGGGGCCGGGGATACCACGCCGGAATCGGTTAGCTGATGGGGTTGCGATAAATCATGCGCCGCACCGATCCGGTTTTCGAGCGCATCAGGATCGTCTCAGCTGTCACAAAACCGACCTCGCGTTTGATCCCTGGCACAAGCGAGCCGTCGGTCACACCGGTGGCCGCAAAGATCACATCGCCCGTCACAAGATCATCGCGCGTATAGACCCGGTCGAAATTGGTGATCCCCGCGTTACTGGCCCGGCCACGTTCGTCATCATTGCGGAACAAAAGCCGCCCGTAAATCTGCCCGCCCATGCATTTCAGAGCCGCCGCCGCCAGCACCCCCTCGGGTGCGCCGCCAGAGCCCATATACATATCGATCCCTGTAAGATCAGGTTCGGCGCAATGCATCACGCCGGCGACGTCGCCATCCGTGATCAGCCGGATGGCGGCGCCGGTGCCGCGCAGCTCGTCGATCATGTCTTCGTGACGGGGCCGCTCCAGAACGCAAACGGTGATATCATTGGTCGAACAGCCTTTGGCGGCGGCCAGTGCGGACACCCGTTCGGCAGGCGACATATCCAGCGTGACGACACCGGTCCGAAAACCCGGGCCGATGGCCAGCTTGTCCATGTAAACGTCGGGTGCGTGCAGCATCGATCCGCGCGGCCCCATGGCGATCACCGCCAGTGCATTGGGCATATCCTTGGCCGTCAGGGTGGTTCCCTCAAGCGGGTCCAGCGCAATATCGACGCCCGGGCCGGTACCTGTGCCCACCTCTTCGCCGATATATAGCATAGGGGCCTCGTCCCGCTCGCCTTCGCCGATAACGACAACCCCTGCAATATCCAGCTTGTTCAGCTGGGTGCGCATGGCATCGACAGCAGCCTGATCAGCGGCTTTTTCATCGCCCCGTCCGATCAATGGGGTGCAGGCGATGGCGGCGGCCTCAGAGACCCGGGCAAGTCCGAGAGACAGGTTGCGGTCGTTGAAATCGGCAGGGTTTGGCATCCGGGCAGTCCTTTGTTGCGTTTGCCTACCCTAAATCCTGCCCGCCCGGCGGGGACAAGACTGTTTGCGCTAAAGGAGACGCTGGTTTTTGCGACTGCCCAAAATTCGCGAATTTTGGGGTGGTTCAGACCGCTTCGATACGGATCGCAACGGGATCCCCTGCGACAACGCCGGTGCTACCAAAGGCGGCTATTGCCTCATCCAATGCGCTACGCGTTGTCTTATGCGTGACGATCAAAACCGGCGCCGATGTGTCATCGTGGCCGTATTGGCGCATCCGGTCGATCGAGATGCCAGCCTCACCCAAAGCATGTGCAATTTTTGCAAGCGCGCCTGGCTTGTCCAAAAGCTGCATCCGCAAATAGTAGGGCGCGGGCACCGCGGCCCTTGCGGGCCGCGCTTTGCGCAGGGTTCCTGCCGGCTGCCCGAATGTGGAAATGCGAAAGCCGCGGGCGATATCCATCACATCGCCCATCACGGCGCTGGCGGTCGGGCCTTCGCCCGCACCCGGCCCGCGCAGGACGATTTGGTTCACGGCATCCCCTTCCAGCACAACCATGTTAGTCCCGCCTTCCAGCTGCCCCAGCGGGGAGGTATCCGGCACAAGGCAGGGCGACATGCGTTGTTCCAGCCCTCTCCCGGTCAGCTGTGCGACGCCCAAGAGTTTGATTTTATAGCCCATATCGGCGGCTTGGTTGATGTCCTCAATCGTGACCGATCCGATCCCTTCCAGCTCGACCCCGTCGAAATCAACCTGCGTGCCAAAGGCAATCGACGATAGCAGCGCCAGTTTATGCCCCGCATCGATCCCGCCAACGTCAAGTTCGGGGTCAGCCTCAAGATAGCCCAGTTGATTGGCCTCATCAAAAACCGCTTCATAGCTCAAGCCTGCATCCTGCATCCGGGTCAGGATATAGTTGCAGCTGCCATTCATCACGCCCATCACGCGGGTGATGTCATTGCCTGCAAGGCCCTCGGTCAACGCTTTGACCACGGGGATGCCGCCCGCAACGGCCGCTTCAAATCGGATCACGCGGCCCGCATCTTCGGCCGCTTCGGCAAGCGCCTGACCATGCACAGCAAGCAGCGCTTTATTGGCGCTGACCACATCCTTGCCTGCAGCGATTGCCGCCTCGGTTGCGTCTTTGGCAGGGCCTTCATGGCCGCCCATGACTTCGACAAAGACGTCAATATCGGCGCGGGCGGCAAGGGAAACCGGATCGTCTTCCCACGCGTAACCAGACAAATCTACATCGCGATTCTTTGATTTAGATCGGGCTGATACGGCTACGATTTCAATAGGCCGCCCTGCGCGTGCCGCCAGCAAATCGCCGTGTTTCTGCACGATCCGCACAATCCCGACCCCAACAGTGCCCAATCCTGCAATTCCGAGGCGCAAAGGTGTGGTCATGGGCTGGTCCTGTCATTTTCCGCGTTGCGCCTGCCTACTACCCAATAGGGCAGGTTACTGCAACGCGCTGATGTCAATCCGGCGCAATCGGGCGGCCCGGGCCTGCAACGCCGCGATCCGCGCACTCAGCGGATCGTCCGCAACGGGCAGCCCCACATAGTTCTCGGGTAGGGGCTGCAATGTCGGGTAAGGCGCATCGCGGGCGGCATCGCTGATCGTGCCCTCAAGGGCTGGAAATTCTGCACAGGCAGATAACAAAAGTGCAAAGGAAAGGCAAAACCGCATAGCGCGCAAGTTACGCCGCCTGCGTATCTGCGTGCAAGCCCAGTTCCGAAGGGGTTTTCAAATGAACGCCCGTTCAGTTACACGGGGTCATGGCACGCAAACAAGGCTCTCACGCGGATATCACAGGCCCCAAGGTTCAGCAGGCTGCTTTGCGGCTGATCGCCGATCATGGATTTGCGGCCGTATCCATGCGCCAGATCGCAGCCGAGGTCGGCGTGCAGGCCGGGGCGCTCTATAATTACACGCCGGATAAGCAAAGCCTGCTCTTTGATTTGATGCAGGGCCATATGGATGATTTGCTTGGCGCGCTTGAGGCCGCTGCATTTCAAGGCGATGCTTTGACCCGGTTAGAGGCGTTTACCCGGTTTCATATCCGCTTCCATCTGCCCCGTGCTGATCAGGTTTTTGTGTCCTACATGGAGCTGCGCAACCTGTCTGCCGCGAATTTTGCCGAAATCGAAAAGATGCGCCATCGCTATGAAGATGCGCTTGAGGATATATTGCGCGTAGGCCAGGCAGAGGGTGTCTTTGCCGTTGCCGATACCCGCGTCGCTACGATGGCGATTATCGGAATGCTCACCGGGCTAAGCCATTGGTATCGCGATGGCGGCCGCTTGGATATGATCGAGATTGAGGCAATTTATTGGGATTTGGTCCGCAAATCTGTTGCGAAACCGGCCTAGCCGCTGTGCTGTGGGCAGAACGTCACTGGAACGATCTACTGGAACATGGCAAAACGCCTATCAGGACAACAGGGTAGGGCGATATGACAACGCAATTCGGAAAAGGCTGCCATCTTCATTTGATCGATGGCTCGGCGTTTATCTTTCGCGCCTATCATGCGCTGCCGCCTTTGACGCGCAAATCCGACGGAATGCCCGTGGGCGCGGTCAGCGGCTTTGTGAACATGCTTCAGCGCTATGTCGAAGGAAACTCTGGCCCCGATGCACCCACCCATGTGGCTGTGATCTTTGACAAGGGCAGTCACACATTCCGCAATGATCTTTATGATCAGTACAAGGCCAATCGCGAGGCGATGCCAGAGGATTTGCGCCCGCAAATCCCGCTGACCCGCGATGCCACCCGCGCGTTTAACATCGCCTGCGAGGAAATCGAAGGGTTTGAGGCCGATGACATCATGGCGACGTTGGCCCATCAGGCCCGCGATGCGGGTGGGCGGGTGACGATCTTGTCGTCCGACAAGGACTTGATGCAGCTTGTGGGCGATGGCGTCGAAATGCTGGATCCGATGAAGAACAAGCGTATCGACCGCGATGGTGTATTGGAAAAATTCGGTGTCGCGCCTGAACGTGTTGTCGATGTGCAAGCGCTGGCTGGTGACAGTGTGGATAACGTGCCCGGCGCGCCTGGCATTGGGATCAAGACCGCCGCCTTGCTGATCAATGAATATGGCGATCTGGAAAGCCTGCTCGACCGCGCCCAGGAAATCAAACAGCCGAAGCGTCGCCAGACCCTGATCGACCACCGTGCGCAGATTGAACTGTCGAAGCAGCTTGTGCAGCTGGACTGCGACATGGAATTGCCCTTCACCCTGGACGATCTTGAGGTGAAAGACCCGGTCGTCGATGACCTGATGGCGTTTCTTACCGAGATGGAATTCCGTACTGTCACCAAACGCATCGCGGATAAGCTGGGGGTCGAAGCTCCAGTGGTTGAGGTCGCAACCTCTGCAGAAGAAGTCGCCGCCCCCGAGGCCGTGCCATTTGACGCGGACAAGTACGAATGCGTCCGGGACGCTGCCGCGCTGCAAGTCTGGATCGACCGGATTTGGGAACGGGGCTATGTCGCAGTGGATACCGAAACAACCGGTCTGAACGAAATGGTCGTCGATCTGGTTGGTATCTCGCTTTGTGTTGAGGCCGGGCAGGCCTGTTATGTCCCGCTGGCCCATAAGGCGGCCCCGGCCGATGATCTGTTCGGCTCGGACGATATGGCCGACGGGCAGATGGATATGGATACCTGCCTTGATCTGCTGCGCCCCGTGCTGGAAAGCGATGCGGTCATGAAGATCGGGCAAAATATGAAATATGATGCCAAGATTTTCGCCCGTTATGGCGTTGCGGTCGCGCCTATAGATGACACGATGCTGATGTCTTATGCCATGAACGCAGGCCTGCATAATCATGGAATGGACACGCTGTCCGACCGGTATCTGGGGCATACACCGATCCCCATTAAACCGCTCTTGGGCACGGGGAAATCGGCAATCACCTTTGACCGTGTGCCGATTGACCAGGCCGTGCCTTACGCGGCTGAGGACGCCGATATCACCCTGCGGCTGTGGCAACAGTTCAAACCGCAGTTGCATGTCAAACAGGTCACGACCGTTTATGAAACGCTGGAACGCCCCTTGGTGCCGGTATTGGCGCAGATGGAGCGTAACGGGATCAAGGTGGATCGCGACACGCTGTCCCGTATGTCCAATGCCTTTGCCCAGAAAATGGCGGGGCTGGAGGCCGAGCTATATCAACTCGCGGGCCATGAATTTAACGTGCAGGCCCCCGCGCAAGTGGGCAAAATCCTGTTTGAGGAAATGGGATTAGAAGGCGGTAAGAAAACCAAGACCGGCCAATGGTCCACGCCTGCCGATGTGCTTGAGGATCTGGCGACCGAACATGATTTCGCCGGGCGCATTCTGGATTACCGGCAACTGGCCAAGCTGAAATCGACCTATACGGATGCTTTGCAAGAACATGTCAATCCCGACACCGGCCGCGTGCACACGTCTTATTCCATAGCCGGGGCGAACACCGGGCGGCTCGCCTCGACCGATCCGAACTTGCAGAATATCCCGATCCGCACAGAAGAAGGCCGCCGCATCCGCGAGGCATTCGTTGCCGAGCCGGGCAAGGTGATCGTGGCGCTCGATTATAGCCAGATTGAGCTGCGCATTCTGGCGCATATCGCCGGGATTGATGCGTTGAAACAGGCGTTTCTGGATGGGATCGATATTCATGCGATGACGGCGTCGGAAATGTTCGATGTGCCGCTCGATGAAATGACGCCCGAGGTGCGGCGTCAGGCCAAGGCGATCAATTTCGGGGTGATCTACGGGATTTCCGGCTTTGGTCTGGCGCGCAACCTGCGCATCCCGCGCGGTGAGGCGCAGGGATTCATTGATCGTTATTTCGAACGCTTCCCCGGTATTCGAAAATACATGGACGACACTGTGAGTTTCGCCAAGGAACATGGTTATGTGCAGACGCTCTTTGGGCGCAAGATCAACACCCCTGAAATCAACGCCAAAGGCCCACATGCGGGCTTTGCCAAACGGGCGGCGATCAACGCGCCAATTCAGGGCACGGCGGCTGATGTGATCCGGCGCGCCATGGTGCGGATGCCGGATGCGATTGCGGATATGCCTGCAAAAATGTTGCTGCAGGTGCATGATGAACTATTGTTTGAGGTGGAAACGGGCGCTGTCGAAGATTTGATTGGCACAGCCCGCGAAGTCATGGAAAATGCCAGCGATCCGGCGGTACGTTTGGATGTGAAGCTAGCAGTCGATGCAGGACAAGGAGCCAACTGGGCCGAGGCCCATTAGCGTTCAGAGGGGAAGCAATGACGCGTGTTTTGATGAGTTTATTTGCAATGATTTTTGCGGGCAGTGTTGCTGCCCAAGACGGACCGTTTCGGTCGCATGATGGGACGGTGTTCAGCTTTGCGCAGAACCAACACGGGGGGGTGCTGACGTCAATCGGGCGGCAGACCGCTGCACAGCTGGACGTGGGCGACGTGCTCTATCTTGGCCGCTCATGTGATGCGTTCAGCACCGAATTTGGGGATGGCAGCTGGAGCCGGACCAATATGGGTTTCCTGGTCGAGTTTCCGGGGCTGCGCCTTGGCTTTCCCGATCAGGCCATCGATATCGTCCCGGGCAACCGCTGCCGCATCTAAAAGATAAGGGTGTCCCAATTTTGGTCCGGCGCAACTGATCGGCCTTGGATGCCAAAACAAGCCTGTTTGCCGTGTCGGATCGCGCGGGGTAGCGAGCGATAGAAACCGGCCGACGAAGGCCGGTCAAAATCATTGTTTTGGCCTATGCGCTGCGACCCACAATCACCGCGTGGCCGGTTCTTAGGCAAACTGCAACGGGCGCTTTCTAAGGCCGAGCCGGCTATTGCGGTGCCTACGCCATCGTGATTCAACAGAGCGTTGGTTGTAGTTTCCCCATCAGGCACCGCCCTATTCTTTGATGTTCCCTCAAAACCGTCGGCACCGCCCGGCCTTACATTTTGCGAAGCATGAGATTGGGCTGAAGGCGATTGTCGCCATTGCTCGCAATCAAGCTTTGGCGTTTGGCGCTAGATACACCGCCTACGCCGATGTGGGATGCTGCGCGCAGGGTCCGGTCGGCATAACCGACAGTAAAATAGGGCAGCATCCCTATAAAACGGCGCGTACCGAAAGAGGTACTTGGTGACCTTACATCATCATGTCAGGCACGAACCAAAAAAGGCTTACGTCGCTAGGTGAACAGCGTTGGTTCGGCCTCTTAACTCGGTGCCTTTGACAGACACCGTGAGCTTTGCTGCGGCCAATACTCAATGTTTCAGATGCGGGACAAAGCAGAATTTGGTCGTTATGCCGTGAATGTCTTCTTTTCCAAATCAGCGAGATGTTGAACGAGGGAAATTGACCCAGTGAAAGCCGTTTTCGGGACATAGAATTGTACCTTTTAGTACGGTAGACGGGTAGAATGAGCGATCTAACCGAACCAAAACCCGGCATAATCCCTGATTTCCTACCTTATCACAAGAATCTCGCCGATCTTCTCGAGCGCGAGGAAGAAGGGTTCTGGAAATGGTTCGCGTCCGACAATATGGCGGCGCAGACGTTTGACGATCACCGGTTGTTTCTGCTGAAAAACTCGGTCCGGCTGGATCGGGCCACATATGGTGAGCTGTTCAAACAAGCCCAAGCCGTTGCCGACATGCTCCAGATCGAGGCACCGCTGACAATCTACCAGGGTCAGGGGGATGCACGAAATGCGGCGCTTATCTTTATGCCAGACACGGTCAACATCATCTTTCACGGCGATCTGATTGAATTCCTCGAACCCGAGGAGCTGACCGCCGTTCTGGCCCACGAGATGGCACATTACATGCACCACACGCGCGAGGATGGTCGTTATTTCATTGTAGATCGGATGCTTGACTGGATCTGCGGCGAACATGGCGCGCATCAGGCGCATGCCACCTCGCTCTGGCTTTCGAGGCTGTATCAGGAAATCTATGCGGACCGCCTGGGGCTTTTCGTGTCGGGCAACGTCAAGGCGTCAATCTCGTCGTTAGTCAAGGTCGGCAGTGGCCTGTCGAAGGTCTCTGTCGAGGCTTACTTGACCCAGGCCCGCGAGGCATTGGAAATGGCTGATGGCCACGGTTCCGAAGGTTTCACCCATCCTGAGACCTACATCCGCGCCATCGCCTTGTCGAACTGGGCCGAAGACCCAGCCACCGCCGACGAGAAACTGATCCAGCTGGTTGAGGGCAAGGCCAAGCTGGAACGATTGGATCTGCTGCGACAGGAAACCCTTTCCGCAACGACGCGTGCGTTGATCACCCATATCCTTGCCGCCGACTGGGCCGAGGAAAGCGAGATGTTGGGCGCCCATGCCCGCACCTTCTTCCCCGATTTCGAGAGGCAGTCCGAGGCCGAGGAGGCACCGAAAGACGATATCGCCAAGATGGACGACAGCTTGCGCGACTACCTCGCCTTTGTGCTGGCCGACTTTGCCACCGTTGATCCGGAACTGGATGACACGTCGTTGATGGCCGCTTTCGACATCTCGACCGAATGGGGCCTGGAAGAGGCCTTCGACAAAATCGCTGCCAAGGATCTCAAGCTGAAGGCCAAGGGCGTCGCCAAGATCCGTGCCGAACGGGCGGAGGCCGCGACATGACCGACGCCACCACAAATATCGAGGAACAACAGCTCGGCTTCTTCGATCTGCTGGACCAGTGGAACGACGCCAGTTCGATCGGGTCGGAAGACATTTTGGCGGCCATGCTGCCGCTGATGCTGCAAGTTTATGGCGCGCATAATGAGGGCAAGGTCGCGCCCGTGTTCTCGCCTAACAAGTTGCACGCTGATCACGGACATCTCTGGTTCCAGAATGCCGATCTGGAAAACCCAGCTACGACACAGGCCGTTACTCGGCTCAAAAACCGCGACCAGAAACGTTCGGTCAAGGTGGTCGAACACCTCAGTGTCGTTTCCGACGATGACGGGACCAAGGTCAGCGATAAATCGGTATCAGACGAAGCAGAAGACACACCCACCCCGCGCTACCTAACTGGTTATCGGTCGTGGGAAGTTGAAGCCGGCCACCATGACCCACTGACCGACATCTATGGGCTTGGAATGATCATGGCCTCGCTCGCCACCGGGCTGGACTTTCGCGAGCGCGAGCCGCTGGAAATCTTCACCCGTCACCGCACCGACCTGACCCGACTGAACACGCGTTTGCACCCTGTCATGGCCCGCGCGATTGAACGGATGACGTCGCTGCATCGCTATGACCGGGCGCAGGATCTTGGCGCGCTGATCAAGGCGCTGGAAAACCACCGCTCGATCGGGTCCGATTTCGAGGCCGACCTGTCGCTGAACGTGGCCGAAGAGAAGGACCCGCAAAAGGAGCTGATGAAACGCCTCCGCGCGCGGCTGTACGACCTGACGCGTCGTAACCGGCTGGTCTATCACAAGCCCACCGCGGGCGAGTTGAACCTGACCGAGACTTCGGTGCCGCTGGTCATCAATATCGATGCGATCAAAGAGAAAGACTTATTCACCGCCAAGGCCGACGTGATGCGAAAGCTGATCGCGGGCAAAGAAGTAACACTCGGCAGTTACTTGCGCTTCGAGGAAATGCTCTTCGCGCCATCGGTTCTCGCCAAAATTCGCTCAGACGCGGCCCGCGACCAACGCGAATTCGGCGGCTCACCTCTGCGGCTGGTGCCGGTGTTCCTCCGCTGGTATGATCTCAAGAACGCGCCAGAGGCGCCGATCTCATCGCCGCTACTGCTTATGCGTGTGGAATTGAAACGCCGCAAAGGTGTCCGCGACGGATTCACCCTGCGGCTTGAAAACACGATTGCCACGATCAACCCGGCACTGTCCTTCGTGCTGGAAAAGCTCTACGGCATCCGCCTGCCCCCCGAAGTGGATCTAGCCGAAGACAACGCCCTGCAAAATCTGCACGCCAATCTCGAGAAGCAGATCATGGCCACTGAGCCGGGCGTTAAACTGGAATACGCTGACCGGCCGAAGATGCGCCTGCTGCACCAAAAGGTGCGGCGTAGGTTGGATCAGTTCAACCGCCGTCGCCAGACTGTTTCCCGTGGCCGCCGCACGCTGAAAGGCATGAAGTACTCCTACGACCGCCCCGGCTTCGAGCCGCTTGGCATCCAACTCTTCCGCGAGTTCGTCTCGCTCGCTGAAGCCCCCCGGCGGGAATTGACCGGTCGCCCGCTGCCTCGACGATTCAACCAGCACAATATGGTCGCCAACACTGCCGAGTTGGAAGGCAACGTCCTTCAAAAGGTCGACGACACGACAGGTCGCTATGACTGGAGCTTCGATCTGTGCAACGTCACGCTGGCCAATTTCAACTATCGCAAGATGACGCTGGTCCGGGACTATGACGCGCTGATCTCGGGCGAGATGGTGCCGAACGAGGCGTTTGATCTGCTGTTCAGTAACGATCCCCGTCCTGCCGACAGTGTGCCCAGCCTGCCCAAACCGGAAAAGCGTTATCCGGTGATCGAAATGGATCCGACTCAGGAATCCTCTGTCCTGCGCGCCCGCACAGGCCAAAGCTATGTCATTCAAGGCCCCCCAGGCACCGGCAAGTCCCAAACAATTTCAAACCTAATCGCTGACTTCATCGGTCAGGGCAAACGCGTTCTATTCGTTTGTGAAAAACGCGCTGCGTTGGATGTGGTGTACAACCGACTGCGCGGTATCGGGCTGAGCACTATGTGCGCCCTTGTCCATGACAGTCAAGAAAACAAGCGCGACTTCATCAAAGAACTCGAACGGATCTACAATCACTGGTCCGAAACGCCGCCCGAAAAATCTGAGGACGACATCGAAACGCTCCGCCGGACCGAGATGACGCGCATCGAAACCGCGTTGGCCGATGTCGCGCTTTTGGTCGACACGATGCGCGGGCCGGCTATCGGGTCTGATACCGCGTTGGCCGACGTTCTGCGGCGGGCGTTGTCGGTCGAGGCGCCTGCGCTGACTGATGCGCAACGCCTGCATCTGCCTGACTTAGCCACTTGGACCAAATACGCTGACACGGTGCGCCGCGCCGCCGCCGGCCTCAAACGGATCAGCGGGGACGAGGTTTTGGCCCGCCGCCCCGAACGTCTTGTTGGCCCCGCACTTTGGAAAACCGACGACCTCACGACGACGCTGCCCGACCTGCTGCAACGCATCGCACCTCGCACCGGCCAACTCACAGCTGCCGCCGATGCTGCGTTCACCACAGACGCGCCTCTGACCCTCGGCAGTCTGATCGCCCAGATCCAGCTTGCGGCCCGCGTCTCCCCTGCCGCCGAAGTAGGCCAGCTTGGCGTCTTCGGCGATGACACTCCGCAGCGCAAATCTTACCGGGGGGAGGTGCGCGCGCTTGGCGAGGTCGAACGACAGTTTGACGAAGCCCGCGAAAAGACCTCCGCATGGACTGACCGGCTAAGCCCGTCCGAGACCGAAACTGCCCTGTCACTGGCCGAACAAAAGGAAGGCAGCTTCCTGTCCTTCCTCTCGGGCGATTGGCGCAGGCTGAAAGCGCTGGTGTCGTCTCGCACCGATGTGACGGGCCTCGCGATAGAGCCCTCGATTACCTCACTGCTCCGCGACCTGAAAGCCGAACACGAGGCGGCCAAAGCCGTCGACACCCGGGCGAGAGAGATCGCTCTTAAGTTCGGGTTCGACGACCACGCCGAGCTGACCGACCTTCTGGTCGAATTCGAAAGCGGCGGCACACGAGAAGGCCTTGCCGCCGATCCGCTTCGCGCGGCCATCCGCGCCGCCGATCCGCAGGCCGAGGCGAACATCACCACATTGGCGCGGCTATCCAGCCTGGCCGAGGCACTGTTGTCCGAGATAGACGGCAAGCTTGTGGGCCTCGAAACCGTTCCGGTCAACAGCGCCGACGCGGCCCTGACCGACCTCGCCACCAATGCACCTGCTTTGCGCGACCTGCAACCGCTAATGCAACCGCTTGCCAGCGCGCCAACCTCGCTCTGGTCATCGCTGACCGTGCTCGACCTGGCGCCCGACCGGATCGACGCTGCCACGCTGCACGAAGCGGTACGGCGCAGCCTGCTTCAGGTCCCCGGCCTAGCCAATGTCGACCCTGATATGCTGGCCGCTACCCGCAAAACCATCGCCGAAAGCCGCGTCGCACTGCAAACCCTGAACGCGCAACTGCTGGAAACTCGCGCTATCACCCGGTTCCGCGAACACGTCGCGCTGACCAACACAATGGACCGTGACCTGGACTTCGCCGACCGCGACCGCAAGTCTAACCTGAACAAGGCCCGCCGCGCACTGGAACATGAGTTCGGCAAGACCCGCGCCTATCGCTCCCCGCGCGAGATGCTGGCCGGACCGGCGGGCGCGCTGCTGCCCGATCTCAAGCCCATCTGGCTGATGAGCCCGCTCTCCGTCGCCGACGTCCTACCCCTTGGCACCGATCTGTTCGATGTAGTCATCTTTGACGAGGCCAGCCAAATCCCGGTGGAGGACGCCGTGCCTACGCTGGTCCGCGCGCCGCAAGTCATCGTCGTGGGGGACGACAAACAGCTGCCCCCGACCAACTTCTTTGGCTCGGGCAAAGCAGACGATGACTTTGACGGTGAGGACGACGACGACCTCGACTTCGAACTGAGCCAGGACAGCTTTCTGGCTTTGTCGGCCGAGAAACTAAGCGCCACCATGCTGGGTTGGCACTACCGCTCGCGCTCAGAAGAGCTGATCGGGTTCTCGAACGAGGCCTTCTACTCGGGTCGCCTGCTGACCATCCCGTCACACCGCTGTCTGCCCGAGGGTGAACCGCTCAACGTCACCGACCCCGCGACTTTGCCTGAACCGGCGGCAAACGTGCTCCGCCGTCCCGTTAGCTTCCATTACCTGCAAGACGGCACCTATTCCGAACGCCGCAACGCGGGCGAGGCAACCTACATCGCCCATTTCCTACGCGATCTGCTGGCTCAGAAAACCGGCAAAAGCGTCGGCATCGTTGCTTTCTCGGAAGCGCAGCAAGGCGAAATCGACAGCGCTCTGAACCGCCTCGCCGATGAGGACGAGGAATTCGCCGACTTGTTGGATACCGAACGTGACCGCGAAGACGACGGAACCTTCAACGGCCTGTTCGTCAAGAATCTGGAAAATGTCCAGGGCGACGAGCGCGACATCATCATCCTGTCGATCTGCTACGGCCCTGACCGGGCAGGCAAGATGCGGATGAACTTCGGCCCGATCAACAAGCTTGGCGGCGAAAAGCGCCTCAACGTCATTTTCTCACGTGCCAAAGAAAACATGGTCGTCGTCTCCTCGATCAAAGGTGACCGGATCAGCAACGACTACAACGCCGGTGCAAATGCGCTGAAAACCTTCCTGCACTACGCGGAAGCTGTCTCGACCGGCAATGACACCGCTGCGGTGCGCGCGCTGTCTTCGGTCTCGAACCGGATCGGCGGCGGCAAGCACAAAGAGGCGAACGTGGTGACCGAAGCAATGGCCGACCGGATCAAAGCGCGCGGCTGGGAGGTGCGGCAGAACCTTGGCCTGTCTGACTTTGTCGTCGACCTTGCGATCCGCAAACCGGGCGCCGAGGATTACCAACTCGCAATCTTGATCGACCGCGCCGCCGATGGCAGCGTGAAGGAAGCCTTCACCACCCGCTCAACCCTGCTCGAGGTGTTCGGCTGGCAGGTCATTACCTTGCCGCTCAAGGACTGGTGGGCCGACCCTGACGCCGTGCTGGACCGGATCGACGCGGCGATGACAACTTAGTCACCCAGTCCTTTCTAGAGCTCGCCGTAGCGGACATTTGTGTAAGTCACATAATTTGTAACTCTTGGCTCTCTGCCGACATTGACAGATTGGCTTTGCAATCGCAGCAGTGCTGGTTCGGCTTGACAGTCGTCCACATAAGAAAGGCCCCTGCTGTGCAAGGGCCTTTGATGCGAATGTGACTTTGCTTTAGGCCTTAGTTTACTGACTTCGCATCAACCAGATTGGCGTCCGTTTTGGCGGATGATGCGATTTCAATTCGGCGCGGTTTCAGCGCTTCGGGGACTTCGCGGACCAAATCAATATTCAGCATGCCGTTTTCATGGGTGGCCCCCGTCACTTTGACATGGTCGGCCAATTGGAAACGACGCTCAAATGCGCGGGTAGCGATGCCGCGATGTAGGAAGTTGCGCTCTGCTGTTTCATCGGCTTTGCGGCCAGTGACCAGCAATGCCCGATCCTTCAGCTCAATCGCAAGCTCATCTTCGGAAAATCCGGCGACGGCCACGGAAATTTGCCAGGCGTCATCAGCGGTCTTTTCTATGTTGTATGGGGGGTAGGTGTTCTGTCCCACTTCATTGGCAAGGGCCCGGTCCATCAGGTCGGCGATTTGGTCAAAGCCTACGGTGGCACGGTAAAGTGGTGTTAGGTCGAAATTACGCATTTGAGTCATCCTTTATCAAGCGATAACAGTTGTTTAGCCTTCCCAGATGGGACAGGCAGGGTTGATCGGAACCCATCCTTGGCGTTCCGGTAGAATTTATCTGGGGATGGAAAATGCGGGTTTCAAGACCCCGGAGAGTTTCGATTTACATCGAAACCTCAGGCCCTAATCAACACTTACAAATTTGGCGCCTGTATCGTTGCGCTCGCCCGTTGTGATCAAACGTTGCGATCCACCCGGGCGGGCGGGGCCCATCGCGGCAAAATGCGCAAGCAAGGCCGATAATGGCCCTTCAAGCGATGTGCCAAGCGAAACTTTGCGCCCATCCACATGCGCCATCGCTGACACGACCGAGGCGATACGCGTCTCGCCTTCATGAACCATGAAAACAGGGGCGCCACTGGATCCAAATTCTACATCGCAGGTCATCACAATCACTCCGGTCTGGCGGCCCAGAACGCTGCACAGCTCTTGCAGGCTCGGCGCATCTTCCCGGCCGCGCCCGTAAGAGACAACGCCGACCTCGTCACCGGTCAAGGGACGTGGGGCAATCAAATAGGGACGCATCCGGGTCGCACGGATCGGTTGGTCAAGCTCTAGCACAGCGATGTCCATAGCTACCTCGGACGGGCGGGTACTGTCGCCATTGGGCGTATAATTGGGGTGCGCGATGGCGCGCGAGATCGTCCGCGTCGCCGAAGCGCGTCCATCACGCAGGCCGGCCCGGAACTCAAACCGGTCGGGATCGATCAGGATGCCCTCGTCATCATAAAGGCAATGCGCTGCGGTAAGAATCAACCGGTCGCGGATAAGCGCAGCTGTGCAAAACCCTTTGCCGCGAATATCCAGACGGCCGACGGCCTCCCAGCCCTCGCTGTCTTGCCTTGTTTCAAGTGTCACCAGCGCAGATTCCTGCCCCAACGCAGTGAATGTGGTTGCTAGAAATAGTACCGTCGAGACAATGAAAGAACGCATGCAAATCCCTACCATTCGCTTTGAAGATGAGCGAGAGTTAAGGCAGGATTATGGCATTATCGTAAGATCGGAACAGCAGGCGCGCGCTTGCCCGGAGCGGTCAATGCAGGCGGCTGCGGCCCCCCTGTGGCCCAGTCCAGCAATTCGACCGTATGCACGATCGGAACCGCGGTTCCGCTGCCAATCTGCATCATGCAGCCGATATTACCAGCGGCGATAATGTCGGGGCTCAAGTCCTCGAGCGTTTGCACTTTGCGCGTCTTCAATTGCCCCGAGATTTCCGGCTGCATCAGGTTGTATGTCCCTGCCGAACCGCAGCACAGATGACTGTCAGCGGGTTCCAATACGGTGTATCCTGCCCTTTTAAGCAGCTCTTTGGGTGCCGTCTTGATTTGCTGCCCATGTTGTAGCGAACAGGCCGCGTGATAGGCGACTTTGGTGTCTTTCTGGGCGCCCTCGGGCAGGTCCAGTTTCAGCAAAAGCTCTGAGACATCCATCGCAATCGCCGAGATCCGGGCCGCATCCGCCGCCAGCGGATCGTTGCGGAACATATGCCCGTAATCCTTGACTGTGGTTCCGCAGCCAGAGGTGTTGATCACAATGGCATCCAGCCCCCCAGTGTCCATTTCATGGGTCCAGGCTGTGATATTCTTGGCTGCGGCGGCATGGCTTTCATCTTCTTTGCCCATGTGATGGGTCAATGCGCCGCAACAACCCGCCCCCTTGGCCACAACGATTTCAGCACCCAGCCGGGTCAACAGCCGGATCGTGGCGTCATTGATATCGGTGTTCAGCGCCTTTTGCGCACAACCGGTCATCAGCGCAACGCGCATTTTTTTGTCCTTGGCTGGAAAGGTTTGCGGGTCATCATTGCGGCTGACGGGGGGGATGGTTTTGGGGGCCATGGCCAGCATGGCTTTCAGGCGCGGATCAGGCATGAAACGGGCAAAGGGCCGTCCGATCTTTGCACCCAAAAGCGCCAAGCGGAACCGGGTTGGATAGGGCAGGATGCGTGCCAAAAGCCAGCGCAGGGCCCGGTCAGACCAAGGTCGGTCGTAGTTCTTTTCGATATAAGCGCGAGCATGGTCGACCAGGTGCATATAATGGACACCTGACGGGCAGGTGGTCATACAGGCCAGACAAGACAGGCAGCGGTCGATATGTTTGACGGTCTTTTCATCGGGCACGCGCTCATTTTCGAGCATATCCTTGATCAAATAGATACGCCCGCGCGGGCTGTCGAGCTCATCCCCCAGGACTTGATAGGTGGGGCAAGTTGCTGTGCAAAAGCCGCAATGCACACAGGCGCGCAGGATTTCGTTGGATCGCTGAATGGCGGGGTCGGTCAGCTGCTTTGGTGTAAATGTGGTTTGCATCAGCCCATCATCCCTGGGTTAAGAATGCCGCGCGGATCGAATTTGGCGCGCAGACCTGCGGTAATGGCGGCCAGCGGGGTCGGTTCGGGCTGGAAAACCGGTACGTCGGCGCGGCCACGGATCAATGTGGCGTGGCCCGCAAAATTAGCTAATTTTGCGCGCGGCTCCGTTCCATCTGTCAGCGCCCAGATCAACCCGCCGCCCCAATCATATTGCACCGCTTTCGCGCCGATTTGGGCCGCAACCGCCGCCGCGTCAGATGGTTTGACTGAAATCCGCCACACATCACCGGGTTGATCGGCGAAGGTCTTAACATCGCGGACCCAGGCCCAACCTTTTTCGGTGCCATACCCGTCTGGGTCATCGCCTGTCTGCACGCTCGCCGTACCAAAAGGCGCCAGCAGAGCGCAAAGCTTTTCGCAGCGATAGGCAACTGACGCTTCAAACCCCTCAATCCGGATCATCGTCACCGGATCGCCATCCATGCCCCTGGGCAGATGCGTGGCGCCGGTGACCTCAAAGGGCGAGCCAAGCGCGGTAGACAGGGCCTTGATCGCGGTTGCGTCATCCAGCCCATGCAGCAAAATGCAGGCCGTGGTTTCCACATTTGGCAACACTTTCAGCGACACTTCGGTGAGCACACCCAAGGTGCCGTAAGACCCAGACAGGAGCTTGACCAGATCATAGCCAGTGACATTCTTCATCACGCGCCCGCCATTTTTGACGATATTGCCTGCACCATCCACAAAACGAACGCCGAGCGTGAAATCACGGCATGCGCCCACAGCAATCCGACGTGGGCCCGACACATTGGCCGCAACGACCCCGCCGATCGTTGGCGTGCCGGTTGTGCCCAAAAGCGCCCGGTGATCCATCGGCTCAAAGGCAAGGCGTTGGTTCTCCTTGGCCAGGGCCGCCTCAATCTCGGCAACCGGGGTGCCGGCCTTCGCGACCAATGTCAGCGCGCCGGGTTCATAAAGAGTGATCCCGCGCATCTTCGCAGTGCTGAGCGGTGCCCCCGCCACCTGCCCAATGGGGCGGGTGCCACCACCGGATATCTGCAAAGGCCCATCGGCTGCGCTGATGATTTGCGCAAGCGCGTCTTCTGTTTCTGGCATCATGATGTCATTCATGGGTTTAGGCCACGCGGCGGGGCTGTGATGTGTCCAGCGGAAAGACCTTGGCCGCATTGAGCAGCCATTTGGGGTCAAACACATCTTTGATCGCCATCTGCGCCTCAAGATCGGCCGGATCATATTGAACATGCATCAGATCGCGCTTTTCAATGCCCACACCATGTTCGCCGGTCAGGCAGCCGCCGACCTCAACACATAGTTTCAGGATCTCGGCGCCGAATGCCTCGCAACGTTCCAGATCGCCCGGTTTGTTGGCGTCAAACAGAATAAGCGGGTGCATGTTCCCATCGCCTGCGTGAAAGACATTGCCAACTTTCAGGCCAAACTCTGCGGACATCTCGCCAATGCGCTTAAGCACAAAGGGCAGAGACGAAACCGGAATCGTTCCGTCAAGACACATGTAGTCATTGATCTGGCCCATGGCGCCAAAGGCCGATTTGCGCCCGAGCCAAATACGCCCGGCCTCGTCGCTATCCTGGGCCTGGCGCAGCTCAACCGGATTATGCTTGGCCGCGATTTTCATAATCAGATCAAGCTGGTGGTCGATCTCTGCCTCCGATCCTTCGACCTCAACGATCAGCAGCGCTTCGCACATCGGATAGCCCGCCTTGGCGAAGTTTTCGGTCGCTTCGATACAGGGGCGGTCCATGAATTCGATGGCGACGGGCAAGACCCCTGCTTTGATAATATCGGTCACGACCTGGCCTGCCACTTCGGAGCTGTCATAGCCCATCAGCACCGGGCGCGCGCCTTCGGGCTTATGCAGAATGCGCAACGTGGCTTCGGTCACGACGCCCAGTTGGCCTTCTGATCCGCAGATCAGCCCCAGCAGATCAAGCCCCCCGGCATCCAGATGCGCCCCGCCAATATCGACCACGGTGCCATCCATCATGACCATCTTCACGCCCATCAGATTATTGGTCGTCACCCCATATTTCAGGCAATGGGCCCCACCCGAATTCATCGCGATATTGCCTGCAATCGCGCAAGCCAGTTGGCTAGAGGGGTCAGGCGCATAAAAGAACCCATCGGCTTCAACCGCCCCTGTGACAGACAGGTTCGTCCGCCCCGTTTGCACCGTGATATAGCGATCATCGTAATTTGTTTCGATGACCTGGTTCATCTTGGCCACGCCCAGGATCACACTATCTGCCGTCGGCAAGGCGCCACCGGCAAGCGATGTACCGGACCCGCGCGGCACAACGGGCACGCCCAGTTCGTGACACAGACTTAAGACTGCTGAAACCTCTTCGGTGTTAGCTGGCAAAACCGCGCAAAGGGGCGGACATTTATAAGCGGTCAGGGCGTCGCATTCATAGGCGCGTGTCTCGGCAATATCGGCCATCACCGCGTCATTGGGCAGAACGGCACGCAGGCGCGACACGATGTAATCCTTGCGGGACAGAACGCTGGCATCGGGGGCTGGCATCTCCATCAGAGCGACTCCTTTTGGAATAATTGGTAAAAACATATTACCAATTTTAAAATCTGGCAAGTCCGATCCGAAGCAGGTAGTTACATGGGCATGAAGTTTCTTGACCAGATCGCCTTGCTGTCCCCCGTCGATTGGGGTGCCGCCGGCCTGATTATCCTGTCTTGTTTTGTGATTGGCTGGATGATCGAACATCCCGGCGCCAAACGCCCATCCGTTACCATTTTGATGTCCGAGCAGCGACGCGAATGGATGAAAGTCTTTGTGACCCGGGATCCGCGTATTTATGACAGCCAAATCCTGACCAGCCTCAGGCAGGGGACAGCGTTTTTTGCCTCAACCAGTTTGCTGGCCATCGGGGGTGTGCTTGCGCTTGTCGGCAACACAGAGCCCTTGCGGGGTGTGGCCGCAGAGGTTTCGACCATTCCGGTGCCCGTCTTGATCTGGCAGTTGAAACTGGGCCTGGTGGCCTTGTTTTTGACCAATGCCTTTTTGAAATTTGTGTGGGCGAACCGGGTCTTTGGCTATTGCGCGGTGATGATGTCTGCGGTCCCAAATGATCCCGAAGATCCAGCAGCTTATCCACGGGCAGCCCAAGCGGCCGAGCTGAATATCCGGGCCGCGATGAACTTTAACCGCGGGCTGCGCAGCATGTATTTTGCGCTGGGCGCTTTGGCCTGGCTCATAGGCGCATTTGCGCTGATGATCGCCACGTTTTTGGTGTTATGGTTGGTCTGGTCACGGGAATTTGCATCGATTCCACGCAGCATTCTGTTAAAGGAAAAGTCATGAAATACGCATTTATCCTTGCATGTTTGGCGGGTCCGGCTTTGGCGGATTCCCCCGTCGTTGAGAATGTCACGATCAATGGCAATAGTGTCAGCGTGACCCTGTCCCATCCTGATACCGGCTGGGATGACTACGCCGACGGGTGGGAAGTTCTGGATGCGGATGGCAACCGGCTTGGGTATCGCGAGTTGCTGCATCCGCATGTGAATGAGCAACCTTTTACACGGTCCTTGTCGGGTGTGGACATCCCCGAGGATGCGACCGTCGTTTATATCCGCGCCCGCGATAATGTGGGTGGCTGGTCGGATGAGCTGTTTGAAGTCAAGCTTTCTGAGTGACGCTTTGGTCAGCTTGGTGAACCAAAACCAGGCACCAGCACAGCATATGATCGCCGTACAGAACCCGTACATAAGCTGTACATACGATCCCGGCGATGTCAGGGGTTTCGGGGGCTAGCTGCCAAGCCGGTAATCGGCGATGACAGGGTAATGATCGGTCGGCCATTCGCCATCGAATTTGTCACGCAGCACGACCGGATCACCGACAAGCGTGGCATCGCCGCTGACACCGATATGATCGATGGCACCAAACAGGTTGATGCCGCGATTAAAGTGATAAGTCGCCCCCTGTACCGGGGCGAAATCCAGTCTTGTCTCGGCCAGGATATCATGCACCCGGTCGCCGCGCCTGGCGTTCAGATCGCCAATCACAAAAAGCGTCTCGCCTGCGTCCATCCAGGGGGCAGTCCGCGCGGCCACCAGCTGTGCAGATTGGATCCGGTTTGCCCGGCTCGCATAATCGGTATGCAGGTTCACCACCCGAAAAATCTGGCCGCTGCCCTGATCTTCAAATTGCGCCCATGATGTGAATGCCGGGAAAGAGCCGTTAAAGGTCCGCGAATAGATCACATCGGGCGTGTCGGAGAAGAAAAACCAGCCCTGATCCAGAAGCCGCAGCCGATCTGCCCGGTAAAGGATCGGCTGGGTCGAGGGGAAAACGGCAGGATCACCAACAGCAGCGGCTTCATAGCCGGGATTGTTGGCCAGCAGCCAATCCAATGTCAGGTTTGTCTGATTATTTCCCCGGGCAAAGCTTTCCATTTCCTGAAAGCCGATCACATCCGCGTCGATGGCCTTGAAGGCCAAATCAAGCGGCCCTTTGCGCCGCTCCCAATCACCGACGGACCATGGGCCGGTCTGCTGGCGCAGGATGATGTAATGCACGTTATAGGTGGCGACCCGCAGCGTATCCCTGGCAGCAGGGGGCAGTGCTGCATTGCCCGAATTGCGGATCGTCTGGCAACCGATCATTGTCAGCAGGATCACCAGGACAACTGCAAATGCTTTCAAAAAAGTCCAAATCATCCGGGGCTATCGCCGTCCTTCGCGCATCCAGGCGCCCACCAAAAGCAGCGCGGCAAGCAGGAGGAAGGCCCAGGCGGGAAGGATTGGGTTCACGCGCACCTCGGCGGTTTGAAACGCGCCGCGCGGGGTGATCCCGATCCAGCCACGCCCATTGGCGGGGCGTCCTTCGCGGACGCTGCGAATGCTGACATCCCCGTCCGAGACCAATTTGATCCCGCCGCCAGTTCCGCTGACGATAGGTTCCAGCAAAGCGCCTGATGCAATGGTTTGCTCAAACTCGCGCGGTGCTGCCGGGCCAAGGGCGATCACGGTGTTTTCTTCACCGTCATCCAGCCGATAAAGCCCGATTTCCGGGGCTTCCCAGATGGTCTCAAACCGGCCGGGCGAAACCTCTTCTAGGCTCAGTATTGTCTCGCGCCCGTCGGGGTGGGTTATTGTCACATCGCCTGTTTCCAGATCAAGGGTGCGCCGGATGATCCGCATGGTCTGGCCGGTTGGTTCGACCCATAGGGCCTCTTCTTCCAGCTCGGGCTCTTTCATCATCCAATGGGCCAGCCGGCGCAGCAATTCCAGCTGCGGCCCGCCGCCTTCATAGCCCCGGTCCCACAGCCAGGAATGGTCCGATGCAATCAGGGAAACGCGCCCCTCACCGATCCGGTTCAGGATCAAAAGAGGCTTGTTATCCAGACCGGACATAACGGTTGTGGCCGCTTCAGGCACCAGCACGTCAACCAAACGGAACCAGCGGCCCCATCCGGGCCCTTCTTCATCCGTATTGCCGGGCGAGAGCAGGTCGAGCCCTTCGGTCACCGGGTGGCGTTGCCCCAGATCAGTGATCTGCGGGGTGTATGGTTCTTCGAATACGCGGGCCGTAGGCGCGCCGGGCAGGATATCGCCAAGAGGCGAGCGATAGATGCTTTCCGCCGATCCATATTCCGGCCCGGACGAGACAAGCACAGCCCCGCCTTGTTCCACGTAATCGCGAATATTGGCGAGATAATCGCTGGGCAGGATGCCGCGCCGCCGGTAGCGGTCAAAGATGATCAGATCGAAATCGGTGATCTTGTCTTGAAACAACTCGCGGGTTGGGAAGGCGATCAGGGACAATTCGCTAGTTGGAACGCCGTCTTGCTTATCTGGCGGACGCAGGATCGTGAAATGCACCAGGTCTACGGCGCTGTCAGATTTCAACAGGTTCCGCCATGTCCGTTCGCCCGGGTGCGGCTCGCCTGAAACCAGCAGCACCCGCAGCCGTTCGCGCACACCGTTGATTTGCACGACAGCGGCATTGTTGCGGGCGGTTAATTCGCCATCGGCCTCGGGGATCGTGAATTGCAGCACGTTCATACCGCCCCGGGGCAACTCGATCGGCAATTCGATATCCTGCCCGATGGGGACGGGGACAGTGATGGGCGGTTCACCATCGATTGAGATCGATAGCGGCACGTTATCCGTGGCTGGCGCGGCACCTTGATCCTCAACCCGGAGGGTGAGCAGCACCTGCTCGCCCAGGATCGCAAAGGCGGGCGCATTTGAAACGATCAATCGCCGGTCCCAATCGTCCGGCTCACCTGTTAGCAAGGTATGCAGCGGGGCGGGCAGATTGGGGGCGCGTTCCAGATCATGCAGCCGCCCGTCACTGAGTAGGATGATCCCGGCAATCCGCCCCTGCGGTTCTTCTGCCAGCGCGGTGGAAAGGGCGGTCATCAAGGCGGTGCCACTGTCGCCTTCGCCATCGCCCAGCGTGACGATGCGCAATTCGGCATTGGGCTGGCGTGCGATTTCGGCTTCGATATTGGCGATGGCAGCGGCGTTTTGATCGGGCCGGGCGCTGATCCGTTGGCTGGCGCTTTCGTCAATAACCAACATCACGATATCACTGAGCGGTTCGCGCTGTTCTTGTTGCAAGGCTGGGTTGGCAATGGCGGCCAGCAAGGCCAGCCCGGCCAGCCCGCGCAGCCACCAGCCAGCAAGCCGCCGCCAAAGGGCAAAGCCAACGAACAGCGCGGCAAGCCCGGCCAGGATATAGAGCAAGGCCAGCGGAATGAGCGGATCTAGGATAAGCGTGCCTGTCATTGTTTTGCCCTCACCGCAGGGCGCAGCGGTTGCGTGATCAAAATTCTAGAATTTTGATGTTGGACCGTCATGCTCATTGGCCAAGCCTGTCAAGAAGATCAGGGACATGAACCTGATCGGATTTATAATTTCCTGTCAGCACATGCATGATGACATTCACCCCAAAGCGCAGCGCAAATTCGCGTTGTCTTTCACCGGCCGTCCCGCGCCCGACCGGAAACATCCGTGTCCCATTGTCATTGACAGCCCAGGCCCGCGCCCAGTCATTGCCGCCGATAATCACCGGCGTCACCCCATCATTGAGGTTCCGAAATGGCATTCCTTCGATCTGTTCGGCATCCGGTGCCGAGGCTTCGACCCAGACGTCGCGGCTGGCATAGCGCCCCGGGAAATCCTGCAGCAGATAGAAGGTTCGGGTCAGTACATGGTCTGCCGGGATCGGTTCAAGCGGCGGGATATCAAGCGAGCGCGCAATTGATTGTAGCATCCGCCCCTCGGGCGAGCCGGAGCCAAAGCGCGCAGTATCAGCATCGCGCGTGTCGAACATGATCATCCCGCCTGACCGCAGATAGCGGTTCAGTTTGCCATACGCTTCGCGGCTGGGCAGCTGTTGGTCAGCGGTGATGGGCCAATAGAGAAATGGAAAAAACGCCAGCTCATCCGTTTCAAGGTTCACAGCCATTGGCGTTGCTGGCTCAATCGATGTCCGCCGGAACAGCGTTTGCGAAATTCCGGTCAGCCCTGCCGCCGCCACCCGGTCGGTTTCGGCATCCCCTGTCAGGATATGTCCCAGCACGACTTCTGACGTGGCCCGCAGCGCAAAATCATCGCCTTGCAGAGCTTGTGCCTCGGCGTTTTGCCCAAAGGACAGCAGCGCAATCGCTAAAGCGGCCGCCACATCAGCCCGCGGCCCGCGCAGCCGCCCGCCCACAGCGAGCGAGGCAATCACATCGATCAGCATCATCAGGATCGCGGCACTCAGCAGCCAGCCTTTCAGCGCCGTTTCGCGCAGCACGGCGAGCCCTTCGATGGTGATCCGTGATGGCCATTCGACGACGTTAAGCATGGTATCCTTTCCGATCACGTTAATCGCCAGCTGGCGGTCTTCGCCGGCATAAAGCCCAGGCGGCAGATCAGGGCCGGGCGCCCCTTGCGCCTCGGCCAATAGGGCGCCGTCCACACCGGGCCTGTCGCTGCCATCTTCGAGACGCCCGTAAGCATCCAACAGCCGATTGGGCTGCCATGTGGTGCCTTCCAGCTCGGCCGCATCGGGCGTGACCGGCCGGGTTGAGACCGCAAGCCGTTCCAGCATCTGCACAAACAGACCTGATAGCGGCAGGGTCGACCATTCCGCATTGGCGGTCACATGCACCAGCACCACCTGACCTTCACCAAGCGACTTGCGGGTCACTAGCGGGGTGCCATCGGCCAGCTGCGCGATCACACGGGCCGCAAGCGTGGGGTCGGGCTGGGCCACGACCTGGCTGGTAACAGTCACATCATCCGGTACCGGCAGTCCGAAAAACGGAGATGTCTCGCTGAACGGCGCCAGGGCTTTGGGCTCTCCCCAGCTCATGGCGCCGCCGACACTGCGCCCGCCCGAGCGCAGGCGCACCGGCAAAAGCGGATCTTCCTGTGCCCGGCCCAGATCAGATGCGGCCAGACGCGGCCCCGCAAATCGCAGCAGCATCCCGCCATTTTCGACCCAGTCTTCAACGGCTTGCGCCTCAATATCCGTCAGGATCGCCACATCGGCCAGAATGATCACATCCGGATTGGCCAGCAGCACATCCTCAAGCGCGCCATCGATAATGTCGGCTGTCGGTTCAAGCGCCTCACGCAGATAGTAAAGCGGGGACAACAGCTCAAGCTCTTCGCGCTCATCCCGCCCGGCGATCATCGCGACCTCGCGGCGGCGCAACGCGTCATCGGTCAAGCTGACTGCCCCGGCCGAGCGCGCGGCGGCGATTTCAAACCGGGTGATCCGATTGCGCAGCTCGGGCGGCAGGATCAGTGCATTTTCAGCCACGGCTTCACCCGCTTCAAAGACCAAAGGCACAGTGGCCAATTGCCGCTCAACCCCGGCCGGATCAAGCCCGATGGCGTTGATCACTGTCTCAAGCGGATTGCCGATTGGTGTGCGTGTTGCCGAGACGATAACCTCGCCATTTTCAAAGCGCGCCGGGCGCAGGCCGATTGTCGGGCGGGGGGATTGGAAGGCGGTCACGGTGCCGAACCCCTCAAGAACATCCAGCAGCGCAGCATGCCCCGGAAAGTCAAGCCCGTCAGAAACCCAATAGGTCTCAAATGCCCCTGTTTGTTCAGAGAAATACGCAGCCGGGTCGCCCGGTTGCCATGGGCGCGGGGTCAGATTGGGCAGCCGGTTTTGCCAATCGGTTGGGGCGGCAAAGGGCAGGGGCTCATTTGGCAGATCGGTCAGCGTGACGACAGCGGCCCGCCGGTCTGCGATAGCTGCCTCGGTCAAAAGGGCCGACACCTGATCCATCTTGGCGTCCCAGGTCGCGGCACCGGCCCATGTGCCATCCAGCACGATGACCAGATCGCCGTCGCCATCGCGTGCAGCCTGTGGGTTTAGCACGGGCCCCGCAAAGCCGATGATCACTGCCGCAACGGCCAAAAGGCGCAACAGGAGCAGCCACCAAGGCGTTCTGTCTGATTGTGTTTCATCATCGGCAAGGCCCAGCAGCAGCGCCACACCCGGAAAGCGCCGCCGGATCGGGGCAGGCGGCACAGCCCGCAGCAAAAGCCACAAGATGGGCAGTGCGATCAGACCCAAAAGCAGCCAGGGTGCTGCGAAACCTATGGGACCAATTGACCACATTACGCGTGCCGCTCCATCGCGCCATAAAGCCACAACAGCGCGTTCGTGGCGCTTTGCCCGGTGTGATGGGTGCTGAATTGCCAGCCGGTTGTGCGCGCCAGATGGGCCAACCGGTCTTTGCGCATCGCCAGCCGTTCAAGATAGCGCTTTTTCAGATCGCCCGCTTTCAGCGTTTCATGCTCCAATGCACCGGTCATCGATTCAAAAATTGTGCGCCCGTCAAAGGGAAACGCCTCTTCTTGCGGATCAAGCACCTGCAACAGCGCGCCGCGCACGCCCCGGTCAGCCGCGCGCAAAAGCGCATCTTCGACCGGTGCGATATCGCCAAGGAAATCACTGATGAAAAGCGCGCGGGAATGCGGCAGCATGCCTTGCGCCTCGGGCGCGCCGTAATCGGTGCCTTCATCTAGGCTGAGTAGTTCTGCCATGCGCATCAGCTGCGCCTCGCCCCGGCGTGGCGGCAACCGCAGCCCCGTCAGCCCCACACGTTCGCCGCCCCGGATCAGCAGGATTGCCATGGCCAGCGCGAGGGTGCGCGCCCGGGCGGCCTTGGTCGGGTTGTCGTCGGAGTGAAATGACATTGAGGCTGATTGATCGGCCCAGAGGATAATGGATTGGGCGATCTGCCATTCCTTATCCTGCACAAAATTGCTGTCCGACCGGGCCGAGCGCCGCCAATCGATGCTGCGCGCCTCATCATGTGGTTGGGCGGGCCGGTATTGCCAGAATGTGTCGCCCGTGCCCGCCCGCCTGCGGCCGTGATCGCCCAACAGGACGGTCGCGGCCAGATGCTCTGCCTCGGCCAAAAGCGCGGGCAGGGGTGTGGCAAGGGTTTCAGCTTGCGATCGAAGAGCGAGCGATGACGTCATGCGGCGGCAGAGACCTGCGTGCGCTGATCAGCCACCTGGCGGATGATATCCTGAATGTTCTCGCCCCGCGCCCTTGCGGCAAAGGACAGCGCCATGCGGTGTTCCAGAACAGGAATAGCCATCTGGCGCACATCCTCAGCCGAGGGCGCAAGCCGCCCCTCCAGCAGGGCTGCCGCCCGTACCGTCAGCATCAGCGCCTGCGCCGCACGGGGGCCAGGCCCCCAGCTGACATTTTGCGTGATCAGATCAGGGGCCGAGCTGTCATCCGGCCGGCAGGCGCGGACCAGATCAAGGATCATCTCAACGATGTTGTCACCCACTGGCATGCGCCGCAGCACGGTTTGCGCCTCGAGCAATTCTTGCGCGGTGAAGGCGGCTGTGGCCTCGGCCTCTTCCACGCCGGTGGTGGCCAGCAGGATGTCTTTTTCTGTGGCGCGATCAGGGTAGGGCACATCGATCTGCACCAAGAAGCGGTCAAGCTGGGCTTCGGGCAGCGGATAGGTGCCTTCTTGTTCAATCGGGTTTTGCGTGGCCAACACGTGAAACGGGATGCCCAGCGCCCGGTGCTGCCCCGCGATGGTCACTTCTTTTTCCTGCATCGCCTGCAGCAGTGCCGATTGCGTCCGCGGCGAGGCCCGGTTGATTTCGTCTGCCATCAGAAGCTGACAAAAGATCGGCCCTTCAATGAACCGGAAATTCCGCGATCCGTCATTTGTTGTTTCCAGCACCTCAGAGCCCAGAATATCCGCAGGCATCAGATCAGGCGTGAACTGGATCCGGTTCCCGTTCAGCCCCATGACGGTGGAAAGCGTATCCACCAGCCGGGTCTTGCCCAGACCGGGCAGCCCGATCAGCACCGCGTGCCCGCCGCAGATCAAGGCGGTCAGGGTCAGGTCCACGACCTGCTGTTGTCCGATGAAACGGGCCGCGATGCTGCTGCGCGCTTCGCCCAGCTTTGCGCCCAGTGTTTCGATTTGGGCGACAAGATCGGCATCGTTGGCCATGACATTCCTCCGGTTGAGCTATATTCCTAATCGTACAGATAATCCCATGAACCCCAATGGCAAAATTCATGACCACACAAAAGATTGTGACTCCCTCCGCAGAAAGCCTCGCGACAAGCGCGCGTGCTGTTCAAAAAGGCGGATTGCCGCCGGTTCATCTATGGAATCCGCCCCATTGCGGGCATATCGACATGCGGATCGCCCGTGACGGCACCTGGTTTTATATGGGAACGCCGATTGGCCGGCCCGAATTGGTCCGTCTGTTTTCAACGATTCTGCGGAAAGACGGGGATGAATATGTCCTGGTCACCCCGGTTGAACGGGTGGGAATCACTGTTGACGATGCCCCTTTTGTGGCGGTCGATTTCAATCAGCGCGATGGGGCGTTGGAATTTGAGACCAATTTAGGTGACCGCATGATTGCCGGGCCAGATCATCCGATCCGGGTTGAGCGCGATGCGGAAACCGGCGAGCCGTCGCCCTATGTGCTGGTGCGCGCTAAACTTGAGGCGTTGATCGACCGCAAATCCTTCTACCGTCTGGTTGAGATCGGTGAAGAGGACACGCATGACGGCGCGCCCTGGTTCGGTGTCCGTTCGCAGGGCGTATTTTTCCCGATTATTCCAGCGGCCGAGCTGGGGTAACTGGCGCCGGGTTCGGCGAGTTCGGGCTGCAAGAGCATTTCACATTTTTTTGAAGAGTGGTGACGGCTGGGCGAGCGCGGCCCTTACTTTTAAGGCTCTTCTTGCGGTGCTTGTACACGGCTGCTTTGGGCCCTGTGGCGCGGATGCATCAGTCGATGCGATTGCAGCGATCCGGTCGTTGTAACCTCAGATGTGACATTCATATGCGGCGCACATATTCTTAAAGGAGAAGACAATGTTCCGATCAATCACAATGACCGCTGTCGCCGCTTTGATGGCTGCCCCAGCATTTGCTGACGGCGTAACCTATGGCCGTCTCAGCTATGATTTCTCAGATTATGACGCCGATGCCTCTGGCGAGTTTGATGTCCGTCTTCTTCAGGGCGATGTCGAATACGAAATTTCGCAGTTCCTGCTGACGGGGCAAATTGCTAACTCTGCTGTGAATGGCGATAATGTTGGCACTGGATACGGCGCGTCTGCGGCTTACAAATTTGCGCCAGGCGTTTTGGCCGGGCTTGGCCTTTTTGCTTTTGACCCGGAAATCGGGGACACAACGAACGGTTTTGAAGCCTTCGGACAGTATGAAACCGCGCAATTCGGTGTTGCCGTGAACATCTCGCAGGCGGATTTTGATGAAGATAACATCACCACAACTTTTTACGGTGAAGCGGCAATTGCGCCCGCTGTATCTGTCGGCACTATCCTATCAACCGAATCTGAGTTCGACGGTACCGCCTATAAGCTGATTGCTGAATATAACGAGGGCCCAATCCAGGCACGGTCTACGATTGACAGCAATAGCGAGTTTGACGGTGGTGTATTCGGCGTTCGCGGGACCTACGATATCACGCCACAAATCCGTGCGGCCGCTGTTTACCAAACGACATATGGCGATGACTTTGTCGAAGCCGATGTGTTCACCATTGGCGGCGGATACCAGTTGGTCGATGGTCTTTGGTTTGACGCAAGCTACGGTGTGATCAACGATGAAACCATTGCTGATGAAGTGGTGCATTTGCAGGCATCCCTTACATTTGAGACGGGCTCGCGCCAACGTCTTGATAGCCGGTTTTCACAAGACGCAATTGATGATCAGCTGGCTGGTTTTGGCTTGGGTTTCTAACTCCAGACTTCAAGTTTTTGGACAATATAGCAGAAGGCCCACGCAATGCGTGGGCCTTTGATTTTTTGAAATGGCGCATCGGCGCTAGTCTTTCGGTGGTGGGGGACGGCTCGCTTCAGTCGGCCCATTCTGTCCAGGCAGATGCCCGGGCTGGTAGGTCGGGCGTTCCGTATGCAACGCCGTTGCGCCACTTGTCCGTTAAGGAGGCACCACCGAAGTTGTAGTTCACCCCGACGAAAGCTTCGATCTCGCTAAGGTGGTCATCCTCATCGGAACTGGTGATGACAGACCGGCGCAATCCAAACTCGGTTGTCAGGGGCAGGCTTTGACCCAATTGCATTTCCGCCATCAGCTCGAAGCTGTTGAAATAGCCCAGATCGTCGTCGTCGATATAGTTTGGCGTGCCTGCAAGCTGCAAGTCGGCTGCAATGATCAATGCGTCACTTGCAAAATAGACCAGGCCCCCGCGAACGACGCTCCCGGCGTTAAACCCCTCACCTGCGTCGTCGCCTTTTGTGTTGCTGCCATGTGCCAATTGCGCATAGCCAAGAAAAGCATCCGACAGGTCGGTTTGAGCCGTCAAACCGAGAAGCCAAGTGTCATACTCATCCGCGATGTCTTGCGATTGCGATCTTTGATCGGCGTAGCTGAAAAATCCACCGGCGCGCGTTGCGTCCGTTAAGGCGTAGAGCGCCTGCAGACCAATTTGGCCGCGCAACTCGGGATCTTCATTATCGGTGAAATCACCCTGTGTTCCATTGGCAAAATCATCGTAACGCAGGAAAAAATCACCTGCATAGATCATTGTGTCATTGGGTTGATATGCAAATCGCCCGTTTAGGGTGGCCGCGCCAACCGTGCTTAGTTCTGGAGTAGGCTGGTCGTATTCAGCCACCCGGTTCGCCCCGATTTGCAGACCAACTGTCCCTTGCAAATCCTGCGCTGCGACATGTGTCGCTGCGGCCAGTGTTAAGGCGAGGGTTCCGCATTTCAGTAACATCTTGTTCACTCATTAAGTCCTTGTTTTTGACTGGCCTGCCATCGTGGCGAATTGGCCAATGCTCCTTAGAGGGGCGCTAACTCAGATAAAATTGTGATCCTCATGTGGCCTCGGCGCGGCCTTGTTTTGTCAAATGTCGGTTTTTGCATGACCCTCGGGTATGGGCGGCGGCCCAGCGCGTGATGCTGAACGTCAGCACAGCTTAGCACTAGCCTGTTCGGGTGCGGCTGTCGCTAATCGCAAAGTGATTGCATCGCCGGGTCATCACGGGGCAAGATCATCCGGACTGTTCAAGGACCTGCCAATGCCCAATTACTGTGCCAACCTGACCTGGCTTTTTACCGAGTTGCCCTTTCTGGAACGTTTTGCCGCCGCCAAGGATGCAGGTTTTGACGCGGTCGAAGTGCTGTCCCCCTATGACGTGAATGCCCAGGACATTGTCAATCAGCTGTCCCGCTATGAATTACGCATGGCGCTGATCAATTGCCCGCCGCCCAATTACACAGGCGGTGAGCCCGGTTTTGCGGCCGTGCCCGGTTTGCAAGAGCGGTTTCGCCGCGATTTCAAACGGGCTTTGCGATATGCTAAGACGCTGGACGCAACACACCTGCATCTGATGTCCGGCGAGGCAGAGGGCCCCGAAGCCCGTACCGTTTTGATCGATAATCTGCGCTGGGCCGCGGCTGAGGCGCCGGGGCAGAGCCTGACGATCGAGCCGATTGGCCCTGCGGCCATGCCTGGCTACTTCCTCAATGATTTTGATCTGGCCCGCGATGTGATCGTAGCCGTGGGTGCGCCGAATGTCAGATTGCAGTTTGATGCCTATCACGCCCAATCGATCACGGGCGATGCCCTGGCGGCCTGGAAAAAATACCGGGATCTTGTCACCCATGTCCAAGTCGCCCAGACCCCGCATAGGTCAGAGCCGGGGCCCGGTGAGATCGATTATCCGGCCTTTTTTGCGCAGCTCGATGCGGATGGGTATCAGGGCTGGGTCAGCGGCGAATATACCCCGGCAAGTGATACCGGGGCAGGGTTGGACTGGTTGTCCTGACCCTAAGCGGCGACCTGAACCGCAGGCGGTGTCCGGGCGCTGATCGCAAGCCGGTTCCAGACATTGATTGTGCTGATCGCCAGCGTCAGATTGGCAATGTCCGTCTCATCGAAATGCGCTTTCAGCGGCGCGTAATCGGCATCGTCTGCGCCGGTGTCGCTGATCTTGGTGACTGCTTCGACCCAGCCAAGCACGGCGCGTTCACGCGCATCAAAGAACGGAGTTTCACGCCATACGCAGACCAAGGCGATAATCTGTTCGCTGATCCCGTCCTTGCGCATTTCTTGGCTATGCATGTCGACGCAATAGGCGCAGCCATTGATCTGTGAGGCGCGCAGCTTGATCAGGTGGATCAGATGCGGATCAAGGCCGGATTTTTCCGATATATACTGCTCAAGCCCATAAACGGCCCTGAACGCATCAGGGGCCGCGCTCATATAGTCAAATCTTGGGGTCATCATACTCTCCTTCTGTTATGATTTCGGGTGGGTCTGTCTGAGGTTTTGTTCCAGAAACGCGCAGCCACGGGCCGCGATGCTGCCATCATCCTCGGCTATGACCTTGGCGTTGATCTCTGCGATGCTGACAGCGCGTAATGCGTTGCGATAGGCCTGTTCGGCCCTGAGCATCGCCGCATTGATCTGGCAGGGGGCCGTTAGCCGTTCGGGCGGCAAGGGGTTGGGGCCATTGCGCCGGATTTCCTTGCACCGAAATGCCGGTTCGGGCCCCTCCACCGCAAGAATGATATCAAGCAAGCTGATCTGGTCTGCAGGCCGCGCCAGGCAATAGCCGCCCCGTGGCCCCGGGACTGTGTGCAGGATGCCCGCCCGCGAGAGCGATTGCAGATGTTTCAGCAGATAACTGGTGGACACCCCATGAAAATCGGCCAATGCGGCTGCGGATAACACGCCGCCATCGGGCACCGCACCCAGAACCGATACCGCATGAATTGCCTGTTCTACACCGTCGCCAAGTTTCATTTTAAAGCTATCCTTGATTCGTGGTTAAATTTTATCCATGATTATGCCATGCGAATAGCGCCTTTTCCATGCCATGGGTTGCCTGCTGAAACATGCTGACACAACGCTGTCAGCAGGGGTATGATTAAAGTCCTGCATCACCCGCAACAAAGGAGATGTAACATGACACAGAAACCAACCGTCGTTTGGGCCGAAATCCCCGTGCGCGATCTTGATAAGGCGCAGGCCTTTTATGAAACCGTCTTTGGCTTCAACATGGCCCGCGATACCAGCGGCCCCAACGATATGGTCAATTTCGATGCCCAGATGAGCGGGATCGGCGGCCATCTTTATCCGGGCGAGCCGGCATCGGGCAATGGCCCGACCCTGCATCTGGCGGTGCCCGACAATTTGGAAGCCGCCATTGACCGCTGCACCAAGGCAGGCGGTGCCATTGTCAGCCCCGCCATCACCATCCCCCCTGGCCGCTTCGCCTATGCCACCGACCCGGATGGCAATTCGCTTGGCCTGTTTGAGGCCGCCTAGATGCGCCGGGCCGACCGTCTGTTCCAGATATTGCAATATCTGCGAGGCGGCCGGCTGATCACGGCTGCACAATTGGCCGAAAGGCTAGAGGTCACGCCGCGGACCATTTACCGCGACGTGGCCCATCTGATTGGATCGGGCGTGCCGATCGATGGCGAAGCGGGTGTCGGTTATCTGATGCGCGAGGGCTATGATCTGCCGCCCCTGATGTTCACCCAAGAAGAGATCGTGGCGTTAGTATCCGGTGCCCGCCTATTGCAAAGCTGGGGCGGCACCAAGATGGCCGCCGCCGCAGAAGAGGCGCTGGTGAAGATCGATGCCGTGTTGCCCGATGCGGCGCGCCCTCTTGTGGGGCAGGTCAGCGTCCATGCTTTGGAAACCCCATGGCATCAGGGTCATTGGCGTGACTATTTGGACTGCTTTGAAAGTGCGGCGCAGGATCATATCCGTTTGCAAATGAGTTACCGCGACGAGGCGGGTCAGGAAACCGCGCGGGTTGTCCGCCCGCTTGGCGTCTGGTTCTGGGGTAAAGTCTGGACCGCCGTCTGCTGGTGCGAACTGCGCGAGGGGTTCCGGATGTTCCGGCTCGACCGGGTGGCGGATTTGCAAGAACTGGACCGGTTCCGCCCCGCAAAAGGCCAGACACTCAAAGATTTCTACGATAGCGGCTGTTATCGTCCTTGACCCCACGCAAATGTGGCTGGCCCGTTCCGACCTCCGCGCTATAATTTCTGCAAGCGCGAGATAAGAGGAAAATCATGCCGCAGATGGATCGCAGAACGATGTTGGCGGGGGCAGGGGCTTTGCTGGCTGCCCCGGCATTGGCGCAGGCAGACCCTTGGGCCGCCGTTGCCGGGCAAGCGCGTGCTTTGTCACAATGTCATGCCTTGATGATCCGGCAGGCGGGGGGGCTTGTGGTCTCAGAGGTGTTTCGCGGGCCGGGTTTGAACCGGGCGGTGCCCATCAAATCTGTCTCGAAATCCATCGTGGCCGCCCTGACAGGTGCAGCGCTTGATCGCGGCGAGATCGCGTCGCTGGACGCCACGCTGGGCGATGTGGCCCCGGCGCTGATCCCGGTAGGGGCCGATCCGCGCGTTCGGCAAATTACAATGGCGCATCTGGTGACAATGCAGACCGGGCTTGAGCGGACGTCAGGGGCCAATTACGGGGGCTGGGTCAGCAGCGCAAATTGGGTGTCCAACGCCTTGGCGCGCCCATTTGTGGCCACGCCGGGCAGCCGGATGCTGTATTCGACAGGCTCATTCCATATTCTGGGCGCAGTCCTGGCCGAGGTGTCGGGCCAGTCGCTGCTCAGCTTGGCGCGCAGCCGTTTGGGCGGCCCGCTTGGCATCGACATTCCCGCCTGGACCCGCGATCCGCAGGGCCGTTATCTGGGCGGCAACGAGATGGCGCTGACGCTGGATGCAATGGTGCGCTTTGGCGAGATGTACCGTCTGGATGGCCAGTTTGAAGGCGCGCAGGTGCTCAGCGCCGATTGGGTGCGCCAATCCTTTGAGATCAGAACACGTTCGCCGTTTTCCGGGCTGAGCTATGGCTATGGCTGGTTTCTGGGGCAGACAAGCGGGGTGCGCTTTGCCTTGGCGCGGGGCTATGGGGGGCAGATCATTGTGATCGTGCCGGAGTTGCAGATGACGATGGCGCTGACCTCTGACCCGACGCAGCCTGCGCGCAGCGGTGGATATTTCGGCGATCTGATGCGGTTGATTGAACAGGCCGTGGTGCCGGTGGCGAAGGCGCAGATTGGGTGATGGCACCACGATGACGTCACTCGCCACAGTAAGGTGGCCACCTCTTAGGCCGGGTGCTAACATCGCGTTATGATTGTAAAGGACCGCCCGCAATGACCAACGCGCTACCCGAATACTATTTCCGCATCCGTGAAAACGGGGCGGCTGTATTTCGTATCGCCAGCGAAAATCGCCAGCGCCGGATTGAGATGGATCAGATTGCTGTGGTCAACACCAATCAGGGCGATTTCAAACCGCATGGGGATTACAGTCTTTCCGAGACTGACAAGGCGGCGATCACGGCCTGGCTTGAGCAAAGGATGGCCCTTCTGTCGGCCCGGGCACTTGATGATATCCACCGGACGGTCGATCATCTGAACCTGACGACCCAATGGGCGCAGTCAAAGGCCAGTGATGCCGAACTAGAGGACGTCACCGATCGGTTGCTGCTGGCGATGCATGATCTGCGGAGCGTGCTGGTCCGCAAAAAAGCCGACCGGCTGCCAGAGGGCTAGCGTGCAACGTCCACAGATGCGTGCGGTTACGTCAGAATATTGATCCAGACAGCGAAAGCTGCCGCTTGTCTTGGATGCGGCGATTGGCGGCAATGAGCTCTCTTCGACGGATGCTGCGCTACGCGTGAGTGTCAGCCTATGGTCCAAGGTGTTCCAGAGTTCAGGCTAATTTGACGGAACGACATAGTCAAAAAGCTGCCGAAATGGTATTCGATTTGCCGGATGCATTGGACTTCCTTCGCGGACTTTCTTGGTAAAGCTGCAATATCCGTGCAGCAACGACCAAATCGTGATTTCGAGCGTCAAAGGGCCAGTATTCGTGTCTTGAAAGGGCGCGCAGCACTGTTCCAAAATTTCGAATGAGGCGCGAGATTTTGCGCCAAGGTCTGGATCGCAGAAATCTATCTGGCTGGAATTAAACATCAATCCATAGAGGGCCTGATTTGCCGCAGCAAATCCCAAATACCCTTCACATATGGAATAAAGGCGATCTCGGTTCAGGTTCGGTGCACGGCTCAAGTGAGCAAGCATTGTCGCAGTAAACGTTTCATGGCCGCGTGCCGCAATTGCAGTGAGCAGTCCTTCTATACCGTCAAAGTGATGAGCCGGTGCCGCGTGAGAGACCCCGGCACGTGCAGCACATTTACGGAGTGTCAGCGCATTTGCACCGCCGCTTTGTAACAAGTCTATTCCCGCGCTGATGAGCGTTTGGCGCAAATCTCCGGCACGCTTCGTCTTTTCATTCAAATTCATATTGGCCCAATACATTTGCGACTTGACAGTGTCAAGTAAGCTGACGTAAGTGGTGACATTGACAGTGTCAAGGTGGGGCGCAACGATGTTGCTTAAAATGAAGATTCAACGATGCATATTTTGGTTTTTGTGCATTGCCGTTGCCCTCGTGTCTTACCGGTTTGTCGTACTTGGGATGAAGACAGGGTTTCCGAACATGGCCCACCAATTGGTGTCGTCCAACTACTCGTTTTACTTGCACGTTGTCTTCGCCCCTATCGCGCTTGCCATCGCCCCGTTCCAACTGTCCAAGAAGTTTCGGGCCAAATCGCTCAGTCGGCATCGGTTGTTGGGCCGGATATATGTTGGCGCAGTTTTGGTGGCTGGCTTGAGCGGTATCCTGATCGGTTTCGACGCTATGCATGGCCCAATTGCGCAATCGGGGTTTATTTTACTGGCCATAATCTGGCTTGTGGTGACGTTTAAGGCAGTCCAATTCGCAAGACGACGCGAAATTAGCTTGCACCGTGAATGGATGATCCGCTCAATCGCGTTAACTTTTGCAGGTGTAATGTTGCGTGTTTGGCTTCCTGCTCAGCTCATCTCAGGTGTTCCATTTGACGTGGCATATCAGGTTGTGTCCTGGCTTTGTTGGATACCCAACCTAATTGTGGCTGAGTACTTCGTGCGAAAACTGAGAAACACCAAAATCAGTCATTGATCTTACATGGCGTCAACGTCGCTTTGTCCGCAGTTTTTCCATGACGACCGCCGCATCGGATGGGAGGTGCGGGTAAGTACTATATGACGCGGATCATTCATTCCATTCGGAAGTCTCGGTGGATCAAGGCAAACCTTCGCGATGTTCTGCAACCATGTCAGTCATGGGTTTGTATGTACGGCCTATGTACAGATTCTGTACGCCAAACATATCGGCCGTTTCAGACCGCCTGCGGCAACGTTCGCCCCTCATCCCAAGCGATGATGTTGTCCAATGCCATCTGCCCCATCGCCTCGCGTATCTCTAAGGCGGCGGTGCCCAGATGCGGGAGCAGAACGACATTTTCAAGTGCGCGCAAGGCATTGGGAACGGCGGGTTCTTTGGCAAAAACATCCAGCCCCGCGCCTCCGATCCGCCCATTTTGCAAGGCTGCGATCAAGGCGGGTTCGTCCACGACATCCCCGCGGGCGATATTGATGAAAATGCCGCCCGGCTTCATCGCGCCCAGCATCTCAGCGCTGATCATACCGGTATTTGCACCGCCGCCGGGAACCGTGACGACGATGATATCGGCCTGCGCCATCAGCGCCGCAAGCGTCTCAACCTGGCGCGCGGGCAGGTCTACGTTTTTGCGCGATCGATTGTAAAAAAGAACAGGCATTTCAAAGCCATAATGGCAACGCCGGGCCACTGCCTGCCCGATGCGGCCCATGCCAACGATCCCGACGGTCTTGCCCGTTACATGCGTGCCCAGCATCTGCGTCGGCGCCCAGCCGGACCAGTCATTTGCACGCACAAGCCGCTCACCCTCGCCGGCGCGGCGGCAGGTGGACAGGATCAGCGTCATCCCGATATCGGCTGTCGCATCGGTCACAACATCAGGTGTGTTTGACACCGAAACGCCCGCAGCACGGGCGGCAGCGACATCGATATGGTTATAGCCCACCCCGAAATTGGCCAGGACACCGCAGCGGATTGGACCGGTAAAGGCGTCTGCTGTGAATTGGTCACCAAGCGTGGGCAAGATCGCGTCATAATTTCGCAGCGCATCGGCGGCTTCATCCACTGTCAGCCCCTGCGCAGCATCGCGCAGCGTCAGATCATAGCGTGCCCGCGCCGCAGCCAGACTAGCATCTGGCAAGCGTCTGGTAATCAACAGTTTTTTCAATGTAGCCGCCCCCCGTTCGGGACATTTTGATCAGGGCGGACCAGCACGATACCGCCGTCTTGTTCGGTGGTGCCCAGAACCAAAACCTCAGACATGAATTTACCGATCTGGCGGGGTGGGAAATTCACCACGGCCAGCACCTGTTTGCCCACTAACCCCTCTGGGGTGTAATGGGCTGTGATCTGGGCCGAGGTCTTTTTCTCACCGATTTCAGCCCCAAAATCGATCCACAGTTTGATCGCCGGTTTGCGGGCCTCGGGATAAGGCTCTGCGCGCAGGACAGTGCCGACGCGGATATCGACTTTCAGAAAGTCGTCAAATGAAATCTCACTCATTTGCCAAGGCCTTAGAACGATCTGCCGCAGCCTTGACCGCCCGGGGCATGAGGGCTGGAAAGCCGGTCGTTTCATCCATCAACACGTCCAAGGCCGCTTGCGTTGTCCCGCCGGGCGAGGTGACATTAACGCGCAGCTCTGACGGTGTCTCATCGGCCTCTTCGGCCAGGGCGCCGGCCCCCGCAACCGTAGCGCGCGCCAGCTGCAGCGCCAGTTCCGGCCCAAGCCCTTGTGCGGCGCCTGCATTGGCCAATGTTTCAATCAAATGAAAGACATAAGCCGGGCCCGAACCAGACACAGCCGTTACCGCATCCATCTGGTCTTCGTGATCCAGACGCACCGTCTGCCCGATGGCAGCAAGAAGCGTATCGCCCAGTGCCAGATGGGCATCAGTCGCATGGGCATTGCCGATAAGCGCTGTGATCCCGCGCCCAATGGCCGCTGGTGTATTCGGCATGGCCCGGATGACCGGGGTTTGCGCGCCCAAGATTGCTTCAAACGTAGCGATCAGCGTACCCGCGACGATAGAGATCACCAAGGTGCTTCCATTGCCCAGAATTTTGACGTCTGGCAAGGCAGCGGTCATCATTTGTGGTTTGACCGCGACAATAGCGATGGCCGGGTTTTCGGGAAGGTCACCGCCCATGTTCACGCCCTGCGCCTTCAACCAATCGGACGGATTAGGATCAATCACCCACACGGCAGCAGGCGGTAAGCCATTGCGTAACCAGCCTTTCAACATTGCAGATCCCATGCGGCCGCACCCCAGCAGGACAAGCCCCCGCTCTGCAAGACTGTTCATATCCATGAAAAATACCTCATTCCGACCTAGCGAGTGTAGCAACCCGTAATATGGGTTGAAACCCATCCTGCAGCATAAATCGCGCGACGCCGCAAAGGCCTAACGTCGGAATTTCCCAAATAGCTTGCTGACCAGCCCGCTACGTTCGCCGGCGGTCATGTGGTCATCCCGGCTCAGCTCGATATAGCCTTCGGGCAATTGAGGGATATCATTTTTGTGGCGCACATGGATCACCGGTGCATCCCGCGTATCGGTAGAAAACGTCTCATCATCGCCCAGAACCCGGCCAATACTGCGGCAATAGGTAATAAAGGTCAGCATCTGTTGATAGCTATCGGTCCAGTTCTGGGTGTGAGGCTTGAAGATCACCATCTTTCCCAACAGGTTCTGTGACCCAAGCCCGCGTACCCCGGCTTTGACCGCCCCATCAGCCGTTTGTTCCCCGCCAAACAAAAACGGGCCGCAATAAAGTGGGGTCGAAAAGCCTTGTGATGCTATCTTACTGAAGCTGCCTGGTTCAAAGACCTGTTGCGATTGCACCCAATGAATGGCGCTGATTGAGGCCTCCGGTAGGGTGCTGATAACACTGTACTGCGCGATCGCCAGGCGGTCTTCATAGTCACTTTGCCCCTCGGCTAATCCCATCGCTGGATCGTCCAGCCCATCCAAGTTTGCGGCAATGCCGGAGCTTTGCAACGCACTTGTGAACCCCGGCACACTGCCCGGTCCGACCTCGAGCAAAAGTGCGCGCTGGTGACCTGTTATCGCGCTTACCAGATCGGCTTGTAAATTCGCCACCACTGGATTTCCCAGCACATCCGCAAACCCGTCCAGTGGCATCTGCGTGTCAAAGCGTTGCACGGTGATGTGCCGGGTTTCAGACGACAGGCCCAGATTATTGGGTGTGTTGTACCCCTTGAGCGACTGCCAAGGCCCATAATCCTTCAAAGCGGACTTGAGCCTTGCATCAAGCACAAATAGATCACCGAACGCGGCGTCGAAGGCCGCCGCATTATCATAAAGCAATACCGCTTGGACGGGTTGCCCAGAGGGCTGCATCATCTTTACCTCATTCAATGCTCATGGATAAGCACCAACAAACAAGGTGCCACCGCAATCGGCTATTTCATTTTACGCGTCTTGGTCTGGTCAGGCCCGCCCGTAAGCGCCGCCAATCGCGACCTGCACAGCCTCTTGCGGGGTCCGTTCAGCCCATGTGACCAGCTGGATTGCCGGATAGTATTGCTCACATGCTGCAACTGCCGCACCGATCATGGTATCGATTTGGTCCGGCCCGGCCATCTGATCGCCCGCCAGCATCAACCCATAGCGATACACCATCAGCTTTTGTTCGTCCCACCAGGTAAATGAGCCTGCCCAGCACCGATCATTGATCGTGTTCAAAGCCTCGTATATCGCGGGCATCCGGTCCTGGGGGGGCTCCATCTCATAGGTGCAAATCAGGCGGAGCGTCTCGTCATAGCGCGACCACGCCAGGGTGATCGAGTATGTCCGCCACTGCCCTTCAACCGCCATGGCGATTTGGTCATCATGGATGCGGTCGAATTCCCATTCATGGTGTTCTGCGATGTGCTCCACCAGATCAATCGGATGGATATCATCAGCCTCAAGATAATGTTCGGACAATGCCATATGCTCGGCCTCACTGCGTTGGCGCATGGGTCATGGCAGTGCCCAAGCGCTAGGTGCCTGCTCTAGAGGCGGTGTTGTTCACCGTTTCCCCCTACAACATATCGTGGCCGACAGGGGGCGACCTGTAAAGCAATTTCTTGGGGATAAGTGGAAGGGGTGCGAAAATTTTTGTCGTTTAGGGTCAGGACCCATTCATCTTGCACCGCCAGTTTGCCGATTTTTTGCTGACAAGGAGGGGCGGCGCAAGAATAGTATTTCTATTTCAGGTAGATGTGCCGCAGCTCAGAGGGACTTTTCACTACTCAGCACTGATATTTCGCGAAATCGCTGCGGGCGAAGCAAGATGAATGGGTTCTGATCCCAAGAGCGAGGCTGAGATGGCCCAATAATTGCTGACCGCGTGGCGCACCGTCGGGCACCGTGCATTATGTCAAATCACCAGACAACGCTTGGCCAAATCAATGGTTAACAAGTCGTTAATTGTGAGTTGACGATTCCTCTTTTGGTTGTTTAAACACCTGTTCCTTAATCCCCATTGATTGGTTTGATATGCATTATCTTTCTGCCACTACCATCCTTTTTGTCGCGACTTCATGGACAATTTCTGCTTTTGCGGATGTGCCGACAGGTGTTGAAATGCTCAATGACGGCGACGTGTCGGGTGCTGCGACAGAATTTGCGACCGCGTATGAAAGCGGGGATGCCGATGGCGCGTTTTACCTGGGCCGCTTGTTTGAGCTGGGCCTTGGCACAGAGCGGGACGAGATGCGGGCGGCCAATCTTTATTCTGCGGCTGCCGAGGGTGGCTCTGCTAAGGCGCAGGTGCGGTTAGGTCTGATGTATCATGAAGGCCGCGTTTTGCTGCGGGACTACGTTGAAGGCACCCGTCTTCTTTGTGCGGCCGCTGATGCCGGTGATCCGGACGGGCAGCTGAATTGCGGGCTGGCCTATCGTGCGGGCCGCGGGGTCGATGTGGATGATGCGATTGCTTTGACCTACTGGCAGCAGGCTGCGGCGCAGGGCAATATTTTGGCGATGAATGTGCTGGGTCAGACCGCGCTAAGCGCCGGTAATCTTGAGCAGGCCGCCGAGCATCTCAAGCAATCTGCCGATCTGGGCAATGCAGGCGGTATGTATGAATATGCAAAGTTATTGATGGTCGTGGACACGCCAGATCCCGTGACGGCATATTCTTATGCAAATCTTGCTGTTGTGCGCGGTCTGGCGGATGCAGGTGTTTTGCGGGACGAAATTGAAGCACAGCTGAGCGCCGAAGAAATTGTCGAAGGTCAGGCGCTTGCCCGCGACTGGACCGAAAGCCGTATTTTGGCCGAAGACGCTGCAGGAGATAACTAGAGCGGGGCGATGATGCGTTTTTTCCCCGCCATTTTTGTTGGCTGTGCTGCGATACTGACGGCGTCTGCTGCGCAGGCACAGCTTGCCTGTATCCCGATTGATACGATTGATGTCGCCGGCACGACGCTGCTGACCACCGCCGAGATTAATGGCGCCCTTGCGCCATTTGAAGGCGCTTGTTTGGACTTAGAGGGGATTAATGCTGCGCTTGAGGCGGTGACTTTTCTCTATGTGGACAGGGGCTATGTGACCGCCCGGGCATATCTGCCCGAGCAGAATATCGCGGATCGTTCGCTTGATATCACCGTGGTCGAAGGCGAGTTGAGCGCTGTGCGTTTTAACGGTGAAGAACGGCCCATCTGGGAGGCAATCGTTTTTCCAAGTCTCGCAGGAAAGGCTGCAAATCTGCGCGAGATTGAGCAGGGGCTAGAGATCATTCGCGGCATGCCAGCCTATAATGCGACAATGGAAATTAGTGCAGGCGCGGCCGAGGGGCAGTCAATTCTGGAGGTGACGGCGATTGCAGATAAGCCCTGGACGGCCCGGGTTGGTATCGACAATCAGGGCACACCCGGCAGCGGACAATATCAGGGTACGGTCAATCTGACCTATGATCATCTTTTGGGGCTGAATGAGAGCTGGGCTCTTAATCTGTCGCGCGGCACTGAAGAGTATCCGTTTTCCTATGATACCGGCGGTGCAGCATCTGAAAGCGCGGGTCTTTCGGTGCGTTTTCCCTATGGTCGATGGGCGTTTGAGACGAATTATCAGTATTCTGGATATGAGACGGACACATTGGGGCCGATTACGGCAATCGGAACCGATGGTTGGACGCATACCGCGACCATTGGCCTGTCACGGGTTATGCATCGTAATCAGATCAGCAAAACCATCCTGTCTACCAGTGTTGAATGGCGTGAGAACGTCAATCGGATCGCAGAAATTCAGATCAATGCTTCAAGTCGGACTTTGGCGAGCGCCCGCCTTGATCTTGAACATGAGCGCGCGTTTCTTGGCGGCAGTCTGACCGCCGCTTTGGGGTATGAGCAAGGCTTGGATGCGCTTGGCGCAGAAGTGGCGCCTGACCCGTTAGTTGGTCCAAATGCCCAGTTCGAACTGGGCGATTTCACCATCAACTACTTCCGCCCGTGGCAAACTGGCATTGGCCAAATCAGTTATTCGGGTACCTTGCGCGGCCAGTATTCCGAAGATGTTCTTTATGGGAATTACCAGTTTGGTGTCGGGGGCTTCTCTTCGGTCAGAGGTGTTAATCGCGGTACTGTAGATTTGCCGCCCGACCCGGAAAATCCTGATGCGGCGGCCCGCAGAGACATTGGTATCTTTCGCGGCAGTAGCGGTGCCTATTGGCGCAACGATTTGATATGGGTCCCTGAATTAAGTTTGCCAGCGGACCTTGGTGCTTTACAAATTTATGCGGGTTTGGATGCGGGTATCGTGGATGTTGCGGATTCTGATTTTTCGCCCACATTGGTTGGCTCTGCTGTTGGGATGCGTTTGACTGGCGGCACGTATACGGCCGATTTCAGCTGGCAGCAGCTTTTGAGCGGACCTGAAAATTTTGACGATCCCGCGTCCCCGTTAGCCGGTGTGTTTGAACTTCCAGACGGGCTGTTTGTTGCCTCACTCTCGATGCGCTTTTGATGAAGGATTATGCTATGATGATTAAGATGAAAAAATATCTTGATAACGCGGTTTCCGCCCTTTGCATTGCGCTTCTGACAATTCATCCGGTGATGGCCCAATCCATTGTGTCGGATGCCGATGGTCCGATCGTGATCGATACGGCCAATGGCACCACAATGGTCATGATCAACACGCCTGATGCAAATGGCGTGTCGCATAACACTTTTGTCGAATTCGGTGTCGGCTCTGACGGGGCGATCCTGAACAATGTGGGCGAGAATACTGCCGAAACCCAGCTTGGCGGCATTATTCAGGGTAATGGGAACCTGACTGGCGGGACCGCCGCGATCATCATCAACGAGGTGACAACCAGCAACCCGACGACGCTCAACGGATATCTAGAGGTCGGTGGGGACCGGGCCGATGTGATCGTCGCCAACCCTTATGGGATCAGCTGTGATGGCTGTGGTTTTATCAATACCGATCGTTTGACCATCACGACCGGGACACCAACCTATGATGGAGGTGACTTCACGGGCCTGTCTGTTGACGGCAGCGCAGGCGTTAACATTGGTACGCGCGGGCTGGATGCGTCCGATTCAACGCAATTCGATCTGATCTCGCGGCAGATCACTGTGGCTGGTGCCGTACAAGGGCAACGGATTCGCGTGATCGCGGGCCGCAACGATGTGATCTATGCGACCGGCGAGATCATCGAAAAGGCCGATGACGGCTCGACCAAGCCAACCCTTGCCATCGATTCAACCGTGTTGGGTGGCATGTATGCAAACGCTATCACAATCACCTCGACCGAAGATGGGGTGGGTGTGCGTGCCCCGCAAAACATGGCGGCCAATGCGGGCGGTATGACGATTACGGCAGATGGCCGTCTGGTCATGGGCAACGCGACGGCCAGTCAAAATGTGACAGTGCAAAGCACGGACACTGTTGAGATTACTGGCAATGTGGTCGCAGGCGGCGACGCAGATATCACAAGTGCCGAAGATCTGATCCTGGCTGCAAACGCCAAGCTGGTCGCGGACAGTGCCGCAATACTGGATATCGGCGGTGATCTGGACGTGCAGAACGGCGCAGAGCTGGCTGCCACACGATTTGATCTGGACATCGCCGGATCGCTTCGGATTGGAACGAATGCCGATGTTGTCGCGGCAGAGACTTTCGCGATTGACGCAACCACCGTATTCAACATGGGCGTTTTGGCGTCGACCAATGGTGGCTTGCTGATCACGACCAGCCTTGACCTGACGAACGAGGGGCTGTTGTTCGGTGATTCATCCGTTGTCCTGCGGAGTGATGAATCGATCTACAACAACGGCGGTTCGATCATTGCCAATGGCGATGTCGAGATCAGGGGAGACTCTGGCGCTCTGGCGACGGCGTTTATCAACCAGTATGGCGGTATTGTTGAGACAATCACCGGTGACATCAGCATCGCAGCAGTAACATTCGGTAACCTGCGCGAGGCACCGACCATTGATGGCGGATTGACCCAAGAGACAGGTGAAGACGCCGCAGACGAAGGCTGCAGCGATGATACATGCTTTGATCCGGTCACTGTTGCGGGCCAAATTACGGTGAATGGCGAAGCCGCGCAGATTATCTCGGCCGGTGATATCAATCTCACTGGTGACACCGTTTCAAACGCATACAGCCTGATTTCGGCAGGTGGTGACATCAATATCGATGTGAACACGCTCGAAAATCTCGGGGTGAATGTTTACCGCGATAGTGGTGGTACTGCCGAATTTGTGGGTGCCGTCTTTGGAACGATTGAAGCCCGCGGTGATGTGAATGGCGATGTTGCCGGCTATGTCAATAACGGCGCCTTCTCAGAAAACACGGCCATCGTCAGCGGCCCTACCGATACTGATCTGAGCGATATCACGCTGGATTCTATTGGTAATCCTGACCTTTTCGTCGAAAATGAGGACCCCGATTCCGAGTTCGTGGTGGAAACCCGCCCTGAATTTGTCGATCTCGACCAGTTCATATCATCAGATTATTTTCTTGAAGCCATCGAATATAACCCCGAGCTAAGACGGTTCGGCGATGCCTATGCCGAGGCACTTTTGATCCGCAAGCAATTGCAGGAATTGCTGGGGCAGCTGATTGTCATAGAGGGGCTTGATGAGCGCGCCCAGATCGAGGCGATGTATAACAACGCCATCAATGAACTGGAAAATCTTGATCTTACCCCGGGCGTTGCCCTTACGCCTGAACAGATCGGTGCATTGACCAGCGACATTATCTGGCTTGAAGAGACCGAGATCAACGGCGAGATCGTCCTTGCCCCAAAAGTCTATCTGGCGAACCCGGAAATCCGGTTTGCAGGCCTGAGCGGTGCGATGATCACCGGCCAGAATGTCAATTTCCGGACTGAGAATTTTGACAATGCGGGCGGCATTCGGGCGACGGGTGAAATTTCGATCGTCGCCAGCGATACGTTCAGTTCTACCGGGGGCACGATCTCGGCTGAAAATATTGCTGTGATCGCAAATGCGATCAATGTCTCCACCGATGGACGCACTGTCGTGACAGGTCAGGGGCTTGTCAAACTGCCGCTCTTCAATCGGTCCGGCCAGACCGACGAAGTTGACGTGGCCTTGCAAACAGCGACCTTTGAGGCTGGCAGTAACATTGTTCTTAGCGCGCGCGATACAATCACGACCGCTGGCGCGCGGATCAGCGCAGGCGACAATATCACCTTGCTGGCCGGCGGAGATATCACGATCGGTGCCCTTCAGTTGGCGTCAGCGACCGGGGATCGGCGTGGATCAAACCGCAATTACGTTGAACGGGTCGATCACCTGACGACCAGCTTGACTGCAGGCGGCGATATTCTGCTACTGTCGTCAGGGAATAGTGCGGGTCAGAATGATATCGTCCTGGAAGGGGCGGGACTGACTGCAGGCGGTGATGTCGGCCTCATCGCGCAGGATGGCGATCTTGTCCTAGCAGCGGTCAGCGATTTCTATTTCCGCGACTATCGGCGCAAATCTTCGGGCTTCCTTGGCTTCAATAGCAAGGTCCGGCAGCGGATGACCACCCGTATCACCCATCAGGTGACAACGATTGAAGGCGCGTCGATTACCGGTGTGGCGGACAATAATATCTATGTCGAAGGTAGCCGCTTCACCATTCCCGGGGTAGCAAATGACGATGTCGCACCTGGCCAGTTGGCAATGGTGTCGGTCAATGGCAGCTCGGTCTTTGCGGCGCCATTCGATATCTTCGTTGAGACAAGCTACCGGAACAACTCAACCCTGTGGGGGCTAGTCAGCAATTCGACCACGACCAAAAGCGCGCATGATGTGGCGCGCGGGGTTTTTGCGGATACAGCCGGTGATATTGCACTGAACTCTGGCGGGGATCTGACCCTGACGGCGGTCGACTTCAACGCCGGCGGAGAGTTCGTGACCCAGGTCAGCGGGACAACCTACCTGCTGGCGGCAATCGAACAGGATTACCAGTTCAGCTTCACGCATCGCGACAATGGCGTGATCATGACGGACACGACGGTTGAAGACATCAGCGAAAGCGTCACCTTCAACCGCATCACAGCAGCTGGCGGCGTCAATCTGGACCCGAACTCACAAATTGTGCTGGCAGGGGTGCGTGATCCGCTCTTTGACAGCGCACATCCGGCAGCATGGACAACCGAGGCCGAAAATGGGCGGTCGATGCTCGCGAACGCCTATCTAGACATCGATTCCCCGGCCGAAGACCAAGAAACGAGCGGTAACGACTGGAAATCGTTGAACAGTTCAGAGGAAGATGAAGAAGAGGATCTTCATTGGCGTGAGGGCGGAGAGTGGAGCGAAGATGGTGACTTCGCCATCCGTCAGGTCGCGCTACCTAAGGGCGTTGACGGGGCGGAATACGCCTATCTGGACGGGGTGGTCGGCCGCGATGACACCATCAACGAGCCGATCGAACTGGTCAGCTACAGCTTCTATGACAGACAATACGCCCTGAACCCCGCGTTCAAAGCACTTGTGACGATAGCAGTCACGCAAGGCATCGGAAGCATAGGGGCATTCCAAATAGCGGCGGATCTTGGATTGACGGCACAAACAGTCAATGCGGCGGGGCAGACGGTCACAACGCTTTCGGCCGTTGGGCAAGGTGTCAACGCCGCAGTCGCATCGTTCAGCAGCACATTTGTTGTAGAGGCCACCGCAGGCGTCGTGTCTGGGGATTTCGATATCTCTGATGTCGTCGGGCAGGCGAGCTTTTCCGCGATATCGGCAGGACTGACCACCGGTGTCAATCTGGACACATTTGGCGGTTCGTTTGAAGGCGTGGGCTGGGCGAATGAATCGCTTTTCCAGACCGCGGGGCTCGGCTTTGGTAGCGAGCTGACCTTCGCTGCGCTGGTCGAGCGCGGTATCGACGCCACGATTACCGCAGGCCTGAGCGCAGAGATCCATGAGACGGATTTCCTCGAAAGCTTCTCTGCCAGCATGAGCAGCGCAGCCGTCAATCTGACGATGGCTGACCTGCAGGTCGGGATCGGGGATCTGGGACTGAACGAAGGCGGGTTGGCCCATGCCGCACTGCACGGCACTGTGGGGTGCCTTGCGGCCGAGGCGCTCGACGGAAACTGTGCATCAGGCGCAGCTGCTGGGATCGCGCAATCAATCTATGCCGGGATGCAGGAAGGCAGCGAACCGTTGCGCGGAGACTACGGTTCCGAAGAGGCCTACGCCACGGCTTACAGTCTCTGGCGTGCACAGATTGCAAACCAATCGGAATTGCTAGGTGGCGGGGTCGGTTATCTGACTTCAGCAGGCATCGCGGTAAATGTTTCGAACGCAGCCAGCATCGCCAAATCCGGCACTCTCAACAACTACCTCAAGCACGATCAACTCATCCAGTTGAACAACGCCTTTGTTGCCTGCGAGTCTGCCGAAAACCCAACTAATTGTCGGCGCGATGCTTGGGCCGTTGCTGAAGTGCAATCAGAGCAAAATCTACAACTGTTGGAAGCCTGCGGGACAGATCAGATCTGCATCCAGCGTCATGTGGATCTGATAGCCGAAGGTGACATCGTCCGTGCGCACATAATTGGCACCAATTGGGACACGAGCAACTCCGTTGGCGGGCAGCGTGCAATATTTAATGCGCTGATCAACCATTCCTTGCGCGATGGGATGGGGATTGAAGGGGATTCTCACCTCTATATCCTCGAGCATTTTGATCAAATCACGCGATATGATGTCGCGACCTATGCGCTCCTGCAGGCCGCTGGATGTGCCGAATACTGTATAGAGACAGGTGGTAAACCGATTGGGCTTTCATTGGTGGGTAAGAGTTCGCAGTTGGTTACTGCGCAAGGTACACCAAATAATGTAGGTTTTTCGAATGCACAGTTGCAAGGAGCAGCAGATAGTATTCAATCTCAACTTAATGGGCCTGCGGCTAATTTGAGAGTTACCACGGTGACTCAGGCCCAAGATGGCCGTATCATTGTTTCAACAACTGGTGGCCTGCCCACGCCAGCACAACGTGCAGAAGCGCAAAGAATATTTGGAGATGATGTCGAATTCGTTTCTGGTGGAACGACTACAAATGCAGTAGGATCCACAGGTCATCATGCGGAACAACGAGGTATCCAATACCTTGGCGATGACGCTGCTGGAGCAACTCAAGCCTCTAGTCATTATTCGTGTGATGGATGTGCAGCGGCACAATCAAATTCAGGAATAACAAACATAACTGGAAATGCGGCCGATAATGGGGGGCAAATAGGAAGGCCCCTTGATCCAAGTCAGGCTCCAGATACGGAATAAGATGAGACCTATTTTTTTACATCAGGAAAGTATCTTTGCACTTTTGAGGGAACTTTCACATCGTCAAGTTACACTTTTTCTTTGTGCTGTCTGTCAGCGACAAATGGGTGTTTATTGTGAATATGTCAGCGGGCACCCGTGGGACAATAGATCGGAACTTCGCTCAATACTGAATACATGTTGGCATGTGAGCGTTTTCAATGAAAACTATGAAGCAATCATTGAGCCGGAAATGACTGACTTTTTAGATGTTGATTTTAATCAATCATCTTCAAGGTTTGCCATAGATGCGTTTTCTTCAATTTGGCACTTGACGCGTTGGATTGTTAGCAAAGATGAGTGTAGCATTGCTGGACCAGTAGAAAATGCCTTTAGTATATTGGATGGGTATATTTACGAGTTGGTGGCTCAGACAGAAGTTACGGCTCAAAACGATCTAATGGTCGATCAACATCAACTTGTGCAGCAAGAGATACACCGTCAAAATTTACAGTTGCAGAGAGTTTCAAGTCTAGGATGGGGAAGTGAGAATTGGCGAAGTTTCCAAGCAGAGGTCGAAGGTGAAACGTTGCTATCCGCATGATCACTGCTCTGTCTGACGTCAGCGCCTATGGGACAGTTTAGGCCGATTTGATAAGGGAGGGTTTCTGGCACATCGTAACCACCAAGGAGTGGAGATGAGACAGAAACCCGGAACACGTAAGAGCCACGGTGATAAGGTCGTCAAAGACATCCGCCGTGCGACGCGCAAACAGTATTCCGCCGAAGAGAAGATTAGGATCGTGCTGGACGGCCTTAAGGGTGAGGACAGCATTGCCGAGCTTTGCCGTCGAGAGGGCATTGCTCAGAGCCTGTATTATAGCTGGTCCAAAGAGTTCCTTGAAGCGGGCAAGAAGCGTCTGGCTGGCGACACGGCCCGTGCAGCGACGTCGACCGAAGTCAAAGACCTTCGTCGGGAATCCCGTGATTTGAAAGAGGTCGTCGCTGAACAAGCCCTGGAGCTACGGCTGCTCAAAAAAAGCATGCTCGGGGATGGGGAGGACGACGAATGAGGTACCCCGCATCTGAGAAACTGGAGATCATTCGCCTGGTCGAAGGCTCGCATCTCCCGATCAAGCGAACCCTGGACAAGCTGGGGATTCCCAGGACCACCTTCTACCGCTGGTACGACCGGTATATGTCAGGTGGCCCCGAGGCGCTTGACGATCGTAGTCCGATACCGTCACGGGTCTGGAACCGCATTCCCGAGCCCATTCGAGAGAAGATCAGGGACCTGGCTTTGCAGGAAAGCGACCTGTCTCCGCGCGAGTTGGCCGTTCAGTTTACTGATACAGAAAAGTATTTTGTGTCAGAGGCTTCCGTATATCGCATCCTCAAGTCTTATGATCTGATCACCAGCCCGGCCTATGTGGTTCTGTCAGCCGCCGACGAGTTCAAAGAAAAGACAACGCGTCCCAACGAGCTATGGCAAACCGACTTCACATATCTGAAGGTCATCGGATGGGGCTGGTTCTATCTCAGCACTATCCTCGATGATTACAGCCGCTACATCATCGCCTGGAAGCTCTGCACAACGATGAAGGCCGAAGATGTGACCGATACGCTCGACCTCGCGCTGCAGGCTTCGGGCTGCGATCAGGCGACGGTGCTGCACAAGCCGCGCCTGCTCAGTGACAACGGGTCGAGCTACATCTCGGGCGAACTGGCTGATTGGCTGGAAGATCAGAAGATGGATCATGTTCGAGGTGCGCCATATCACCCGCAAACCCAGGGCAAGATCGAAAGGTGGCATCAAACGCTAAAGAACCGCATTCTGCTTGAAAACTACTACCTGCCCGGTGATCTCAGACAACAGATCGATGCCTTTGTCGATCACTACAACCACCGGCGTTATCACGAAGGCCTGCAGAACCTCACGCCTGCCGATGTCTACTTCGGGCGCGGGGAGACTATTTTGAAACAACGAGAAAGGATCAAGCGAAAGACCATCGAAACGCGACGCTTGCTTCACCGCAAATCCGCCGCATAATCACGACAGCCAGATGCGCCAGACCCTCTCTTAGGTTAGGCAGCCATCTGTCCCAAAATCCCTGACGACG